>CAZEZJ010000122.1:5078-12775 GCA_964516695.1 uncultured Blastocatellaceae bacterium | reverse complement strand
GGCGTCTATCATTCGGCCTACGACTCTTTCTACTGGATGTCGAAATTCGGTGACCCGACGTTTCAGTATCACACGGCGGCTGCGCAAATCTGGGGCACCATCGCCCTGCGGCTGGCAAACGCGCGGGGCTTGCCCTTCGTTTATACAGACTATGCAAACCAGCTTCGCGACTTCCTAGCGGATGTCGAACGCGCCGCCGCGCGGCGCAAACTCGCGGGCGCTTTCGACAACCAAGCTCTCAGAGAAGCAATCAACGATTTCGCCGCCGAGGCGCGCAAAATTGAGGAGAGAGAACAATCGCTCATCGCGGAAGTGGAAAGGACGCGCGGGCAGGGCAATGATTCCTACCAGCGTGCGCTCTCACGCCTGCAACGCCTTAACGATGCGCTGCTCGCCGTCGAACGCGCGTTCACGGATGCGAGAGGCTTGCGCGGGCGCAGTTGGTACAAGCACCAGATTTACGCGCCCGGCTACTACACGGGTTATGCCGCGCAACCGCTGCCCGATTTGCGCCGGGCCGTTGACGACAGCAAAGCGGAAGAAGCGCGCGATGCTGCCCGCCGTATCACGGAAGCCATCAATCGCGCGACCGGCGTGTTGAAGAAAGCGCGTGAATAGGCGGCATCAGGATGAAGACGGTTATCTCAGGTTAAGCTTCCTTTTTCGATTGAGCATGATGTCTTTGAGATACAAGAGGACGATAATGACTGTAGCGTAATAGAAAGGATTGATTAATAAGCCGACAAAATAGCAATACATGCCATGATGCAAATCGGGCGCGGAAGAGTAGTAGCAAATCACGCCGGGTAAATTAGTGACGCCCACAATAAGCTTGCCGATGTCGGGATTATGGCCGCGAAGATACGGCGAAGCGGCCTCAAGTCCAACATTAATGAAAATTGTGAGCAGCACGCCCGCAACTAAAGAAGTGAAGACGCGGGCTAGAAATTTGTGAAGGCGGGATTCTTTCTTTTCGGTATATTCACTAAACATTGCTCTGTCGAGAACTGCACGGCGCACGGCTGTTCTTCAACTCTTATTCTTCTCAGTTTTCTTTTTCTCTTTCTCTTCTTTCACCTCAGGCGGGAGTCGATTGGCGGCTTCGATGATTGATTGAGCGTTTTCGAGGGCGTGTTCGAGCGCTTCGCGTTCGGTCTCGTCTTTGGCTTGCGCGCGCATCGGCATGAGTTGGCTGACGAAGCGGGTCGAGGCGGCGGAGAGCTTGCGCAAGGCTTTCGGCAGCAGGCGATTGTTGGCATCGCGCGCCGCCACGTCGTCTATGTTTGTGATGGCTTCGTCGAGAATCTTGGCGAGGTCGTTAAGCAACTCGGCGCGCGTGCCCTTCGGAAGTTCGCCCCACTTCTCCACGTCTTTGAGCACTTGCTTATTGGCCGCGGCGTTTGGGTCGGCCAGCGCCAGCAGGCGTCGTTCAGCGACTTTAATGAAGACTTCGATGCGTTTGTCGAGGATTTGCGCGGCGCGCACCTGGTCGGATTCGAGCGCCGTGAGATGGTCGCGTTTCGTCGCGGCCCTTGAGAGCAGGCCGCAGGCGAAGATGAAGGAGATGCCCGCCAGCAGGCAGGCGATTCGTGCGGGGGAAAATCTGAATGGACGCATTATCGTTACTGAGGTGTCCCCGTCGTAAACGCTTTCACGCCGTCGGTGGCGGCAGCAGGCGCTTTCGCTTCCTCTTGTTTGGCTTCCTCAAGAACGCCCGAGTCGCCGTAAAAACAGTTGAGGGCTTCGGTGCGAGCGCTGCGCGTGTAGTCCGTAATCGCTTTCAGATTGACGCCGTACTCGGCGGGCGTCACGCGGCGAATCGCCTCGATGCGTGCGCTGTGAGCGCGAAGCGTCAGTTCCAGGCGTTTGAAGATGTCGCGTATCTTGTTCTTGTCGGACTTCAACTCGCCGAGATAGCCCATCACGTTTTCGATGAGAGCTTGGTAGCAGCCAAGCTCGGATGAGGCCGCGTCGTATTGAAGCGCGGTCGTCAATTCTTCGGCGCGTCGGAGCCTGGCTTCGGCCAGTTCGATGCTGGCACGCGTGCGCGCCTTAACATCGCGGGCGGATGAAAGCTGCGCCCGTTCAGCATGTGAAACAAACTTCATCGGAGGGGGAGCCGACGTAAACGGATTCTCCTGCGCCTGCGCCGCACACGCCAAACAAGCGGTGAGCGTTAAGAGCGAGCAGAGACTAATAACCATCTGCGTTCTGTAAGAGAGAGGAGAGTTCATGGTTTCGGTGTCCTCCAATAGTGACTTGTAAATGGTGAATGGCAGATGGAAGAACAATTTGTTCCGGCTCTTGACCGTTCACTATTGACCATTAACGAGCTATGCCCTTTTTTTCTGCTTCGACCCTTCACCGCGCTTGACCTGATTGCGCAGGGAAGGAAGCCGCAAGTTGACCTTTTCGATTTCCAGTTTGTTCGCTTGCGCGTCAGCCCGCGCCAGGAAAGACTCGTAAGCTATTAGTGCTTCCGCGTATTCTCCTAGAAAATCATGTGCGGTGGCAATAAAAAAATAGGTTGCCGCCAACTCAGGCTTCGCCGCCGCCAGCCAACGAAACTCTGCGAGCGCTTCAGGGTAGCGTTTCAACTCGTAGAGCGCGGTTGCCAGATTAGCATGTGCTTCGGCCCTTTCCGGCGAGAGGGCCAGCACGCGCCGCGCGATAACGACCGCCTCCTCAAAGCGCCGCGCCTGAACCAAAGCCGCCGTGTAGCCGACCGCCAAATCCAAATTCTTCGGCTCAATGTCTGCGGCGCGACGATAAAACTCAAGCGAGCGCGCGGGGTCTGCACGGCGATAGGCGGCGCCGAGACAGGCCAGAAGTTGCGCGTCACGCGGAGAGGCGGCGAGCGCCGCTTCCAGCGCCGCACGATTCTCCACAGTGTCTTCGCAACTCAACAACGCTGTCTGAAGCGCAATGGCTTCCGGTTGCCGTTTTGTTTCTTCGGAGAGCGCGTCCCATGCGCGACGCGCTTCTTCCTTTTTGCCGATTTGCAAATAGAGATGAATGCTGCGCAGGCTCGTGTCGGTGTCATTCGGAGCGAGACGCCGCGCGGCTTGAACGTCGCTGAGCGCGCCCTCTTTGTCGCCCGTTTTGGCGCGCCACTCTGCGCGCGCAATCAGCGCTCGATAATTTTGCGAGTCAAGCTCAATGGCGCGCTGGTAGCTTGCGAGCGCCGCTTTGTCGCTGAGCGCGGCTTCCGTCTGCGCGCGCGCCAGCCAGTAGTCAGAGCGAGCGGTTTGGTCGCCCGCAATTTGTTGCAGCAGGCGCAGGAGCGCCGCCAGCGAATCTTGATAAAGCTGCGGTTGCGAGTGTAGTTCGGAGGCCAGTTGGATGAGTGTTCTGGCCGAGCGCGGTTCGAGTTCGAGCGCCTTGGCGAGTAGTTTTTCCGCTTCGATTGCTTGGCGTGCGCGCAACAACTGCGAACCGAGCGCGGCATACGGCAGCGGCCATTCGGGGCGCAACTCGATGGCCCGCCGGAAAGACTTTTCCGCCTCGACCGCACGCCCGAGCGTTAAGAGCGCAGCGCCTCTCTGATATTCCGCCTCGGGAAAATCCGGTTGCAGCTTGAGAGCTTCTTCGTAGAATTTGACAGCCAGTTCGAAGTCGCGCTGCTCGTGTGCGTCCTGCCCGCGTTGAAAAAGCTTGACGGGGTCGCCCTCGGCATCGCCTAGATTCAGGGTCGCCTGCGCGTGAGACAGCAGGGAACAGAACACGATGAGAGGGAACGCGAGCGCGTTTGAGATGGCACGTGAACGAAAGCGAAAAAGCATTTTCGTCAACTGCGGCTTTCGACTTGTCGAGCAAAGGCTCGCGGAAAGAAACTCCTGGGGTGGCTGGATATTAACACGCCGCCGTGCGAAGAAGAAAGGGGAAAAGAGAACTAAAGAGAACGCGGAAGGAAGAATGATGAACGATGAAGTAAGCCAGACAAGTATTGTTCATCACTTCGCCTTCCGCGTTCATCGTTCCTCCTGCTGCCTTCATCGTTTCTCGCTTCAGCGTTGCTTTCGGTTGCGCTCCGGTAGAGCCATGCGATAACATGCGCGGCGCGTAAGGCGTAAACCCCAGTGATAGATTTAAAAGTGAATGAGTGCTGGCGCGGCTCTCCATAGGAAGAGCGCGCAGGTGATAATAAAATTCTGTGAACAGTCGTGTGAGTGAAGAACAGAGGACGGGGATGGTGGAGGCCGCCGTGCTTCCGGCAGTCTCGGCCGCGGCCCTTGTGAAAGAGCAGCAGTTGCGGGCGTTGTTGCGCGAGATGGAATCTGTGCTGGTGGCTTTCTCCGGCGGCGTTGACAGCACCTATGTCGCTTATGTGGCGACAGCCGAATTGGGAGAGCGAGCGCTCTGTGTGACGGGCGAATCGGCGAGCCTCGCGGAGTATCAACGCGTGGAGACCGCCAACCTCGTTCGCCGCTTCAATCTCAATCACGAACTGATTCAAACCGAAGAGGTGGACGACCCGCGCTACCAAGCCAACGCGCCCAATCGTTGTTATTTCTGCAAAACTGAACTCTACGCGAAACTCGCTCCGCTGGCGCGCTTGCGCGGCTGCGCCTTCGTCGTTGACGGCTCAACGACCGATGACCTTGGCGATTATCGTCCGGGCCGCGCCGCCGCCAATGAGCATAAGGTGCGCAGTCCGCTGGTTGAAGTCGGGATGAGCAAGGTGGAAGTTCGCGAGTTGAGCCGCCGCGCGGGGCTGCCGACGTGGGACAAGCCCGCGAGTCCGTGTCTCTCGTCGCGCATCGCTTACGGCACGCCCGTCACCATCGAACGACTCAAGACCGTTGACCGCGGCGAAGAAATCATGCGCGAGCTTGGCTTTCGTGAGTTTCGCGTGCGGCATCACGACCAACTCGTGCGCCTTGAGATTGCGCCCGTCGAATTAGAGGGCGCGCTGCGGCGCGATGTCGTTGACGAACTGGCCCGCCGCTTTCGCGCGCTCGGCTTTCGCTACGTGACGCTCGACCTGCACGGCTATCGCACGGGAGCGATGAACGAAGTCATAAAATCAGTGACGAGTGACGAGTGACGAGTGACAAGCAAGCCCTTGTCTTTAACTCGTCGCTCGTCACTCGTCACTGTTCTTAGGAGGCAACGATGGCAATCAGTGCAATCGCAGACGATGTGCGGCACATCAAGGAAGATAATCCGTTCGAGTCTATGATGTCGCGCTTCGACCGCGCGGCGCAACTGCTGAATCTGGACCCGGATTTGTACGCGGTGATGCGCGTCCCCAATCGCGAGTTGAAGGTTTATATCCCGACGCGCATGGACTCCGGGCGCATACAGGTTTTCGAGGGCTTCCGCGTGCAGCACAACTTCGCGCGCGGGCCTGCGAAGGGCGGGATTCGTTATTCGCCGGATGTGACGCTTGATGAAGTGAGGGCGCTGGCGGCGTGGATGACGTGGAAGTGTGCGGTCGTCAACGTTCCGTTCGGCGGCGGCAAAGGCGGTATTATCTGCGACCCTTCGCAGATGTCTTTGGGCGAGCTGGAGCGCATGACGCGCCGTTATGCCGCCGAACTAATAGATTTTATCGGGCCGGAAAAGGACGTGCCAGCGCCCGACATGAATACTAATGAGCAGACGATGGCGTGGATTATGGACACCTACTCCATGCACGCGCGCCACACCGTAACGGCGGTCGTCACGGGTAAGCCCATTGACCTCGGCGGCTCTTCCGGGCGGCGCGAGGCCACAGGGCGCGGCATCCTCTTCGTCATCAACGAGGCCATTAAGCGTTTCAAGATGACGCCCCCGACAACCCGCGTCGTCGTTCAAGGCTCGGGCAACGTCGGCGGCATCGGCGCGCAACTGCTCCACGAAGCGGGCTACAAGGTCATCGCCATCTCCGACGTTCACGGCGGCATTTACAACAAAAACGGCATTGATATTCCCGCCGCCCTACAGCACTTGAAGCAGACGCGCTCTTTTGAGGATTATGAGGGCGTCGAGCGCGTCAGCAATCAGGAGTTGCTCGAACTCGAATGCGACGTGCTGGTGCCAGCCGCCACCGAGAATCAGATTACTTCAAAGAACGCTAATCGGATTAAATGCAAGGTGCTGGCCGAGGGCGCAAACGGGCCGACGACCGCCAACGCCGACGCCATCCTGCATCAAAACGGTGTCTTCGTGATTCCTGACATTCTGGCTAACGCGGGCGGTGTGACGGTCTCTTATTTCGAGTGGGTGCAGGACAGAATGGGCTACTTCTGGCGCGAAGATGTCGTCAATTCACGCTTGCAGGATACGATGGTCGCCAGTTTCAACGACCTGTGCCGTTATGCGGACCAGCATGATGTGGATACCAGAACGGCAGCTTATATGCTCGCAATTGACCGCGTTGCTTACGATACACGGATGCGAGGCATTTACGCGTGACGGAAAAAACATAGTTGTTTTTTCGCTAAGTTGTGAAAAAGTCTTGATTTCCGCGCCGATGTGGAGTATGGTCTGGCGGAAATAAGTATATGTGGCAAAGTCTAAATTGCGCTAGAATGGGGACGCCACATAGCTTGAAGATTGACAGTTTTGCCGCTGATTTCGTATAAGCAGTGGCGTTGATTCGCAGTTCAGAACAAGTAAAACAGTCGGGAGGCGTTCACCCAAAGCTTTACTGGACGCCCGAGAGCCAGCACTTCCACAGAAGTGGTTTGACTCCTCTCCCTGCTGCTCCGCTCCATCTATCTAGGGTGTTAACGGGTGAAGGGCGGTGGCAGTTCTACTTAAACTTTATCGTTGCACGCTTGTAGTTGGAGCGTCCGCGCCCCGCAAGGATTAACGGGACTGAGCGCGTGATGTCTGTGAGGGACAAACAGGTAGATGCAAAAAGACATCCGCCCAACCCGTAGTCTTGTCAGGCAGGCCGCCCGATCCGCAAATTTACTATACTCATTTCGCAGGAGGAATGCGATGAGACTCGCTAGCAGAGCGCTGACACTTGCGCTCACCTTGTTGGTGCTGTGTGCCGCAGTATCAGCTCAAACTTTAAGGAATGAGAATGATCCTCGGAACATTTCTCCCTCCGTTGGCACAGGCGGCCCTCCAGGTGGGCCTACCGGACTTTTCACCATTTATGACGGTCAAACTCTCCGCAAGGGTGAGTTTACCTTCTCTATCGCTTACAGCAACTTTGACCGCGACCCCGGCGATGCCGACTTCACAGAAGTGCCGATCAGCTTTCAGGTTGGGTTGAACGACTATCTTGAGTTGTTCTTCAACACGGACGCCTATCGCGGTATCAAGGTTAATAACCCACACCATCTCTCGGGCTTCTATCTGCCAAACTCGCAGTTGAAGTTCCCGTTTTTGGGCAGTGGCCCGGCCATCGTCCTTGCTCCGCAGGGGCCGCAGGTCGGCACATTGCGCGGGACGGCAGTTTTTCGTCCGGCCTTTAATCAGCCGTTCGTGCCGTTTCCGTTCGTCGGCGGCTCTGGCGGCACGTTTGGCCAGGGGCCAGGCAACATCATCGGCAACTTTGGGTTTCCGGGTTTCAATACCTCTTTAGGACCGCCCATCATTCAAGCCAACAGCGGCACCTTCGGTCCGGCGGATAACTTCCCCGGCATCGGTTCGGTCGTCGGCGGTATCCTGCCGGGCATCGTGTTAGCGACGGTGACTTTGCCGCCGACACTCTTAGGGTGTCCGGCGCCGACAGCCGCCAATCCGAATCCGCCGCA
>CAZEZJ010000122.1:4182-5068 GCA_964516695.1 uncultured Blastocatellaceae bacterium | reverse complement strand
ATCGGTTCGGTCGTCGGCGGCATCCTGCCGGGCATCGTTCTGGCAACAGAGACCTTGCCAGCCACGCTGCTCACCCTTCCGATTACGGTGCCCGTGACCTACACGGTCGCGCCGACCTACTTGCCGGATGCGCCCTTCATCAACCGCCTCTACGGGCAGACCTCTTTCAATCGCTTTGAGGTCGGCGCGAAGTGGCGTTGGACGGAGCCGGACAATCCGCTCGGCGTCGGCGTCATCGGCGTGTATCGCTTCTATGCTGATAAGGCCGACGATTCGCAGGGCTTCAACCAGTTGCAGCGCGGCGGCAGCCCCGGCGGCGACATCGGCGATTTCGGCGTTATCTTCTTTATGGACGGACGCCTGAGCCGCTCGGTGAACATCTCCGTCAACGGCGGATACTTCCTGAACAGCAATCCGAAGGGTAACTTCGGCGGAACTGAAGCCGTGCTCTTAGACCGTCCAGATGAATTCTTGGCGGGCATCGGTTTCGATTTCCCTGTCAGCAAGTACATCCAGCCGATTCTCGAACTGCGCTCCACGCAGTACGTGGGCGGTCGCACGCCGAACGCCTTTGAGAACAGCCCGGTCGAGGCGCTCGCTGGCGTGAAGCTGTATCCGCGCCGCTGGATGGGCTTTGGCCTGGCCTATCGGTATCACATCAACCAGCAGGATCGTTCGCTCTTTAACGGCAACGATTCCGTGACCAGAATCAACCAGATTACGAACGTCAACCCGATTGGACCGCAGCCGATCACGGTGGTTCCGTCCACAACGCGTCCGGCGACGGTCGGCGGATTCCCGCGCGGATTCACCGAATCGGATGATGCCAACGGATTCTTGGCTCAGTTCTGGATTGGTCGCAGAAATGCTCGCGCGCCCGAGTTCC
>CAZEZJ010000122.1:0-4172 GCA_964516695.1 uncultured Blastocatellaceae bacterium | reverse complement strand
CTGCCCTGTCCTGATGGAACTATCTCGACCGGCTCATGCCAAGTCGGGACTCCGACGACCGTGCAGCTTTCGGCCAACGCGACAGACCCCGACGGCGATACGCTGCTCTACACGTATTCGACTTCAGGCGGTCGTATCACCGGCGAAGGCCCGAACGTCTCTTGGGATTTGACGGGCGTTCAGCCGGGCACCTATACGGCGACTGTGGAAGTTGATGACGGCTGCGGTTGCATGTCGTTCTCTTCGACCACGGTGACGGTGCAGAATCCGGGACCGGATTGCTGCCGTCCGCCGTGTCCTGAAATCTCGATTAGCTGCCCGACGAGCGAAGTTCCTGTGAACTCGCCGGCGACGGTCAGCGTGAACGTTTCGGGCGGTGGAAATCCGTCTGTGACCTACAACTGGTCAGTCTCAGCCGGTACGATCAGCAGCGGTCAGGGCACGCCCTCGATCACGATTGATACGGCTGGTCTCGGCGGTCAAACCGTCACCGCGACAGTAGAGATTGGTGGTCTGCCGCCTGAGTGCGACCGCACTCGTAGCTGCTCGTTCACGGTGTCAACGCCGGACGTTCCGACATGCCGCATCTTCGATCAATACAACGATCTGCGGTTCAACGATGAGAAGGCGCGTCTCGACAACTTCGCGATTCAACTCCAGCAGGAGCCCGGCTCCACCGGCTACTACGCCATCTGGGGTTCGTGCGAAGGCGAAGGACAACGCCGTGCTGACCGTGCGGTTGACTACTTGGTCAATACTCGTGGAATCGACGCTTCGCGCATCAGGACAGTGGTTGACCCCAACTGCCGTGAGACGCTGACCGTCGAACTCCATATCTGCCCGGCGGGCGCAAACCCGACGCCGCAGAACAGCGCGACCGTGACTCCGTGTCCTGAATGCAGGCGCGGAACCACCCGTCCGCGTCGTCCGCGCGCACGTCGTGGCGCACGTCGTCGCGGTATGGACGAAGACGAGTAAACCGTATAAACGCTCGCGTCTCCCCTTTTTGAGAGGCGCGACCTCTTCCGAACGCGGGCGATGTTTCTCCCAACTGAGAAGCATCGCCCGCTTCGCTTTGCGCAAAGGCGCGGGCTTGCGTGCGTCCAATTTTTCGTACAACCGCCTTCGTCGCGCGTTGCATCCTACCCACCGAGTGCTATTTAATAGTAGCGCGTTGAAAGGTTAAGCCCCTGCACACGGATGTAATGGGCAATCGGCGGCGCGCTTTTCCATGAATTCATAGAGATGAGACAGATGATGACGACCACCCGACTGATGAAAAGATTACTCTCAATCCTAATGCTCTGCGCTTTGGCGACGCCTGCGCTGATGCCAAGCAGCAGCGGCATTGCGCAAGCAGACGTGACGGCTGAAGGCGAGACGCCGGAAGCGGCGCAGTATGCGATGGACTGGCGTGTGACGGGGCCGACGGGCGGCGATGTCCGCGCGCTGGTCGTTGACCCGAATGACCCGCAGCGTTTCTATTTCGGCACGCTCGACGGGCAGATTTACACCTCGACCGACGGCGGCGAGCAATGGCGTTTGCTCTCAAACTTCAATCGTCCAAAGCTCTTTATGGATCACATCATCGTTGATCCGCGCGATTCGCGCACCATCTATGTGGCGACGCATCGCCACAAAGAGCCGGGCGGCTTCTTCAAATCAACGAACGGCGGCGCGACGTGGCGCGAAGCGCCGGAGTTGAAAGAAGAAGCGCTGCATTCAATGACGCAATCGGAGAAGAATCCAGACATGCTGATTGTCGGCTCGAATCGCGGCATTTGGGTTTCGATGGATTCAGGCGACAGTTGGCGGCAGATGGACACCTCTTCGCAGCCAGGCCTCATTAACGTCGAATCGCTGGCGATTGACCCGCGCAACCCCGACGTGATTTATGCCGGAACATGGTATCTGCCCTACAAGACGAGCGACGGCGGGCGCACTTGGGCCAGCACCAAAAACGGCATCATTGATGATTCCGACATCTTCGCGATTGACATTGACCCGCGCAATCCAGACCACGTTATCGCCTCCGCTTGCAGCGGCATTTATGAGACGCGTAATGCCGGAGGCGTCTGGCGCAAGGTGCAGGGCATTCCGTCGCAGTCGCGCCGCACGCGCGCCATCCTGCAGCATCCGTCTGTCGCCGGCGTCGTCTTCGCCGGAACGACAGAGGGCTTCTGGCGCTCAACCAATGGCGGCGAATCCTGGATGCTGACCACCTCAAAGCAACTTGAGATTAACTCCATCACGGTTCATCCGAAGAATCCCGATACGATTTTTATCGGCACTAACAACTACGGCGTGATGGTCTCGCGCGACGGCGGAAAGTCGTTTACGCAGACCAACGGCGGCTACAGCGGGCGCTTCGCCAACAACATCGTGCCCGACCGCGAACAGCCCGACCGCGTTTATGCCTCCACCATCAATACGGCCACGGGCGGCGGCTTCTTCTTTATCAGCAACGATGGCGGCATGAGTTGGCCGCCTTCGATGCGCAACATGCCACATCGCCTCATCACCTAGTCCATCCTGCAAGACGAGCGCGACGGCAACATCATTTATCTAGGCACAAACATGGGCGTCTATCGTTCGCTCGACCGCGGCGCTTCGTGGTCTCCGATTGGCGCGCCAAAAACCGGGCCTGCCGAGAAGAAGAAAAAGGGCAGTCGCGCGAGTTCTAGGGCATCGACGCAGATTAGGCGCGACGATACCGTCAAACTCGCGCAGGAGGCTCTTAACGCCGCGGGCTACGATGTCGGCACGCCGGACGGCGCGGCGGGCACGCGCACCATCGCCGCTGTCAGAAAGTTTCAGGCCGACAAAGGAATTCCGGTTTCCGGCAAATTGGACGACGCGACGCTGACCGCGCTCGGTCTCGGCGGGGGAGTGCAAACTTCGACCGCCTCTGGACGCTTGCCCAGCCCGGCCATCTATTTGAGCGACCCTATCAACGCGCTGGCAACGACCTATAACGACCGCGATGGCCGCCCCGGCATTTTGGCGGCGACCAATGCGGGTCTCTATCGCACGTTTGACCCGACCGCAGGCTGGGAGAAACTCTCCTACGGGCAGGGTCTCGATGAGCGCACGACCAGCATCTCGACGACGCTGCAAAACCAGAAGACCATCTGGGTTGGTACGGCTACCTCTGGCGTGCTCGTCTCGCGCGACAGCGGCGCAACCTGGCAGCAGGTGGAGGGCATTCCGGCCTCTGCTCCCATCAGCGCCATTGAGCAAGACCGGAAGCAGTCCGCGCACATTTACGTCGGCACGAAGCAGGCTCTATGGTTTTCGCACGACGGCGGAGAGAAATGGGTTCGTCGCGGCGGCAACCTGCCTTACGGCGACTACGTCAGCATTCTCATCAATCCGCAGAACAGTAAAGAGATTATCGTCGGCAACGCGTATCAGTCGGGCGGCGGCGGCAATGTCACAATCAATAGCGGCGGCGTCTATCGCTCGGTTGATGGCGGCTACACTTGGCTGCGCATTGACCCGCGCAACGCCGGATTGCCAAGCCAGCGAATCTGGGCGCTCGCCTTCGACTCAAGCAACCCCGACAAAATCTTCGTCGGGTCACACTCGGCAGGAATCTACGTTGCGCGGCGCGGAGCGAGAGCCGCCGCCAGCGGCGCGGAGCAGTAAACAAGCGGTCAATAATCAATAGGCGGCAGGCAGTAAATAGTCAATTAATTGACAACTGCCTGCCGCCTACTGTTGACTGCCTGCTGATTGTCGCCTTGACAGCCTATCATTTCGGCGTGTACATTGCCGCTCTACCCGGTCAAGCGGCTGGTGATTGTCGGACATGACAAGGGGTGAATACGGGCACGGCGGAAATTGATATTTACGTTAACCATCTTTGCAACTCCACACGGCTCGCACCCTCACTTCTGATTCGCCTATCCGACCAATCGCCGAGAGATAAAACTAAGGCAGGCCGCGCGTACCTCTGTCGCGTGTACGTCCCCCGCAAGTCAAGGACATGCATAAGGCCGAAAGCAAGCGAGGCGTAGCCGGGTATGGCGTGAAAAGCTCTTTAATTGCGCCGCAATTTTGTGAGGGAGTCCGACCAAGAATCTAATGTCCACCGAAGAACCCAAGCCGTCCGAAAGCGGTGAGGATAACAACAACCAATCTCAATCCGGCGAGCAAAGCGCATCGCCGCA
>CAZEZJ010000121.1:8777-12831 GCA_964516695.1 uncultured Blastocatellaceae bacterium | reverse complement strand
TTCCATTCGATTGCTTTTCCCGGCGCGGCATTGATACTGCCGCCCGCCTCCGCATCGCCTGCGCGGAATTTAACCATCGGGCCATTCGTCACGAAACTGCGCCCGCGCCGCACGGCTTGAAGAAAGCTCGTCAGGTTCAAAGCCCCTTCCGGCTTCGCGTAAACGCGCGTTGAGCCGATAGCCATGGTGCGGTAGAAATTGTGCATCGTGTCGCTTCCCGCCGAAGGCGCGATGGGCACGCCTAGATTGAGCAAGCGATACCAAGCTTCGCTCGTTCCTAACTCGTCGCTCCAGAGGCAAGCAATCTCCAAAGTATCAACATCTCCGGCCAGCGCATCGGGCACTAACTCCAACGGCAAACCGGCTGGCGCGCCCGTCTGCGGAAACGGGTTGCGACCAGACACGGGATGCACGTAAGAGTTGATGCCGCCGCGTGAGCGCGCAAATTGAAGCGCAACGGAGTTAGGCAGGTCTAGATTGTCATAGACGGGATAGCCGGGGCCATAATACCAGGGCCAATATAGCGAGTCGGCTCCGAGGACGCTGACATGCCCTAGAAAATGCGAGCGGACTTCCTGCGCGAAAGCAATCATCGGCGGCTCGTTAGTCCGACGCCAATTCCGCCATTCAACATCCATGAAGCGCGTGTGCAGATTGGCGAGTTGCGGCGTCGAGAGATCGAGGGCTTCAGCCCGCATGTCGAGCAAGATGTCTTCAGGGGTCAGGAGATAAGGCCCGCCATAGTTAAGATGAGAATGAAGGTCTGCCGAATACCAACCTTCGGACGCGGGATTCCACAAAGGGGCGGGCATCTCAAGTTCAATCGTTGTTGTCTCGCCCGCGCGGATTCTCTTTGATGCAGATATTGAAGCGCTGCCGAAGCCGTGCGCCGCCAGCACGCGCACATCGCCCGCCGGAACTTCGGCAGTTATGACGCCGGGAGAGTAAAAGAAAACAGTTCCGTTCTGCCCGTCGAAGCGCGGCTGTCCGGCATCTGGAAGAAGCGCGTGCCCTTGGCCGTCAACAATAGAAAGACGCGCGGGGAGATTCGCCGCCTCGCCCTGAGCGCGCGTCTTGACGATGAGGCGTGTGGTCGGCTCGCCCCAATTCCATGACAGCGGCGAGACATCTTCCGGCGTGCCGCCCGTCGCCGGAATGCGAAAGACGTGAAAGCGCTCATGTGCGTCGGGTTCGGCAAAGTAGATGTGGTTATGGTCACGACTCCACGCGGGCATCAGCGGATAGCGCGCGCCCTGCGCCAGTTGGATGGAAACGCCGCCTTTCGTATCCATCAGCCAGAGCTGCCAACGATCTTGCGCGGGCAGATTCGCCACAAAGCTTCGTCCGTCGGGTTTGAGCGCGGGGCGCAATTGCGACGCGATTCCTTCTTCGTGCAGCACGCGCCGCGTGCCGTCGCCCAGATTGATTAAGGAGATGGCATCAATGGAGCCGATTTTCGCCACGTAGAGAAGTTGCGCGTCGCCGGGAAGCGGTTGCGGTTGAAGCTCAAGCCCTCTGTCGGTGGTCAGACGCTTCTTCTCGCCCGTGCCTAAATCGATGCGCCAGAGGTCAAGGTCGCCGCTCTCGGCGGAGCTATAAAAGAGAGCGCGACCGTCATGGGAGAACACGGGATCGAGGTCGAGCGCCGGAGTGTTAACGACGACTCTTTCTTTCCCGCTCAGCAAGTCAAGCAGCAGGATGCTCGTGTCTTTGCCGTCATCTCTGACGAAGGCGAGTTGTTTGCCGTCGGGCGACCAGGCCGGACGTGAATCGAGACTCCCGCCGCGCGTCAGGCGGCGAGCTTCGCGCGTCGAAAGGTCCATGCTCCAAAGCCAGCCGCGTGCGGCGAGGGCGAGCGTGCGCCCGTCGGGTGAAGGAGCGGGGTCGGTCGTTCCCACGTTGAGAGTCGGCAGGTTATAGCCTTCCAGATAAACGTGGTGAGAGAAGTTCGCTACCTTTGGGTAGCGGTTAGTCCATTGACCGGATGCTCCGGCAGACAGCAAGTGCAACGAAAGCAGGCAAGCGAAGGCGAAACGGAATTTAGTTGTCGGCATACATGCTAGCTCCAAAATGTTCGAGCCGGATACGAGCGATTAATATCGAGCAGTCAAAACGGGAAGGTAAATATAACTGTCAGGTCCAGTCGGGTGCTACTGAAATGTGGAAGCTACTTAATAACCTCAAAATCAATCCACTGGCTCGCGGTGCGGCGCTTCTCGTCGGCCAACAAATCATTGACGGTCACTTGCAGGACATACTCTCCCGGGACCATGTTGGCACCTAGTGTCACCGCGCCGATGGCCGCCAGCCGGCCAAGGTCGGGCGGATTGTTCAGGGCAAACGGCTGGACTTTGCCCGTGAAGATAAGCTGCCCGCCGCGAAACAGTCGCACCTGCACCTGTAGCTGAGGCGAGCGCGCATCTTTATCCAGACGTGCGTTAAAAATGACAAAGCTATACCGCATTACCGCGCCCGACTTAAAGCGACGCACGGCCTCACTGGCTTGGGGGTCGGGCCGTTGTGCATCTTCCTCCTTCGCGTTGAGCACCAGCCCCGATAGCGCAAGGCGACCCTTCTTCAGGTCCGGTATCTCGACAAACTGGCTGGCCGAACCGATGCGCTCGGAATTGTGATCGCGCAGCACGGCCCGAAGCTGGTACGCCCCCGGCTTCCTAATAGGGAAGACCAAGGTGTAGACGAACCCGTGCTTGATGACCTGCTGGTAGCCATCGCCGCGCAACCTCAAGGCATCGGTGCGGCTAATCTGGTCGACCATGTTGCCGCTTTCGTCGAAAGTCATGGTGACCACGTCGAACGTCGCCGTGCGCCAGCCGCCGGCCTCTTCCGTGAACGTGAGGTCGTTGGCATCGACGTACAGAAGGGAACGCGTGTAGGAACCGTTCGCCGCATCGTTGGCGAACAGGGAAGTCAACTGCACGCGAACGCCCGATGCGCTGAAAGGCGAAAGAAGCGCGTTGGTGAGCTGGCCTTGCGGGGTGCGCGCCGCCGGGCTGGCCTCCTCATCCGGCACTCCGAAAAAGCCGTCGCGCATACGCACGCTGTATTTACCCGGCCGCGTGACCTTGAGGCTCAATTTGTGAAACAAGCGGCGGCCGGTTTTAGCGTCGAAGGTCGAATCGTCGGGCCGATAGCCGATGAGGTAGTAGCCCCCGGCGTCGTCCATCAGGCGGCGGATACCGGCGCTCAGGTCGTTGGAGTTGTGGATGGCCGCGCCCCCTGTCTTCTCCGCCAGCAGGCTCAATCCCCCCTGTCTCGCGAAGATGGCGGCGCCGCGACCGGAAATCAGTTGCACCGTCCCCCTGGGGCCGTCGGGTGTCCTGGCCCCGGACGCGGTACCTCTGTCGGCCAGCGAATCGGCAGCGGTCGCTGAGAACCATTGGAGACCGGACGCATTCATCGTGTTGATGACGACCGAAGCGCGGGCCGCCTGATCAATCAACCGTCGCAACGCCCGACCTGTCCTGGTGTCGCGCGCGGGGTCTGCATCGTCGCTGACGCGAATGCCGTCCGAGATGACGATGACAGTCTTGCGGCCCGGCAGGTCGCGCAGCCCCTGGACGACGTGACCGATTGCGCCCAGCGTTCCGACAGTGGACATGTCCTCGCGGTGCCCCTCCAGCTCGGCCCTCTTCGCGTCCGCCTCAGGTCCCTTCGACCCGGGCGTTGGGGGGTCTAACGGCTCGAAAGGCGTCGGGCCTGAGCGGCCCGTGCCATACCACTTTACGGCCTCGATGGCGGCATATAACCGTCGCTTGTCGGAGGTGAACTGTTGCAGCGCGCCCACCCCGCCGCTCGTCCGAATAATCGCGACCATATCGCCCGGGCGCATCTGCTCGTCCACAAACTTCTTCAGAGCGCGCCGCGTGGAATAGATGGTCTGGAACGAAAGGCCGAGGTCGTCAACCACCAAGGCGATTGTTCGTCGCACGTCTTCAGGGCGCAGTCTGACCGGCGGCGCGTCTGCGCCGTTTAGCGCCGAACCCGCCGGGCGGGAGCGCTCAGCGCTCTCGGCAGCGATGTAGGAGAAGTTGGT
>CAZEZJ010000121.1:0-8767 GCA_964516695.1 uncultured Blastocatellaceae bacterium | reverse complement strand
GTGATTTTTCGCTGTCTGCCGTCTTCATAAATCTGAACCTCCGCGGGCTTGAGGTTGGTGACCGGCTTGCCATTGCCGTCAATGACGACAGCATCCACCTGCACCAGGTTAGTCGTGATGCGTACCACTTCATCATCTTCGCGCTGCTGCGATTTCTGCTCGGGAGGTAACTGCGTCGCTGGCGTCGGAGTAGGAGACGGCGCAGGCCGCTGTGCGTTTGAAATTGCCCCGAGATAAACTCCCAGGAGAAGGGCGAATAAGAGGGGCGCTTTCAAATTACTCTGCGCGGTAGCCAAAGTGGGTCGGCGAAATAGCATGTGTCTTGTCGCAGGTTCTATAGGTCGTGCAGGCCGGTGCATTTTGCCTTCTACTAATGGTCTCTCAGCATCAAGACTTTACTGAAAAAGCTTCAGCCATGTAAAGAGCGGGAAAAATTAGCTCACGTGGCAGCGCATTAATCAGCCGGAAGAATTTTCAACTGACGTGCTTGCCGCCTACAGAGAGGCAGCCGCGCTCCTCGGTTGAGTTTTTAACTTCCAGCTTACTCTGGCTATTGTTGAGAAGAGAGCCTAACGCTCGGATTAACCGGCGAGCAATCAAGGTGAAAGATAAGCTGCTTGCTGATTGCGAATCCGGTTGAATGAGTTGTTAGATTGCGCCTCCCGCCTGAACATCTCAATGCGGTTAAAGATTATTTCTCACAGAGAGAGATTCAATCGCCGCGCGCGTTCGCTACGGCTTGACCCGTAGCACCAGCGGCATCGGCTTATCCGGCGCGGCCGTTCCGATTTCGCGGCTGAAGCGCAGCGTTGCCCCGTCGAACGTCCACGCGCCGTCGCTGCAACGCGAGCCGGTTTCGATAGGCTTCCCCTCGCGCACGCGCAGCGCGTTTGCCGTCGCCTCGCGCTCGGCACGGTAGCGGAACGCGCGTCGCCAAACGGATGAAAGGTCCGTTCCCAACTCATTCATGGGCGCGTTCACATCGCACTTTGTGAGATTGAACAGCTCTTCAGCGATGAGGCGGTCGTGGTCGATTGAGGCTGCGAGCCATTTCGTCGGAAAAAACCGTGCGCTGCTTTCCCAGTAAGAAGCTGTCTGATGCTGAAACACCTCTAGCAGCGGCCGCACGTCGTCGCGCTCCTGCAACTCACCGAGCCACGCCGGTGCGGGCAGCGGCATTTTCCAGGCGACCGCGTTAATCATCCGGGCCATCGTCAACGCGGCCGTCTGCGCCATCATCTGCGGATGCCCGTCCAGCGTGCGGGCGAGCTTCCACACGGCGTGCAGGTCGTTCCACGCGGCCGAATCGTTGGCGCGCGCTTTCGCCAGCGCGCTCGCGACGAGCGCCCTCGCCACCGTCAGTTGCATCGTGCGCCTCGCATTCGCTTCGTCGCCGCCGCCGATTCCGTCTTCGCGCTCCCAGACTACGGCCTCGCGCAGCAGCAGCTCGCGAATCGCTTGAACGTCTGGGAGCGCCGGCGGCTCATTGATGTTGAGTTCGCCCCGCGTAATCTCGCGCGCCACAAAATCGTCGATGGCTTCATTCTTAGGCAAAGCGCCGGCGAGCGCCGTCAGCTTCACAGACGCGGCGTTGGCCTGAAGCTTCGGCCACCGCTCGGCGGCCGTGTCGAGCGTTCCCATCTCTCCCGGCCAAGGTCGAGCGGCCGAGGTGGCAACGGCGGCTTCGTTTCGGAACCACAAGAAGGCCCCGGAGGCGAGTGTGATGGCGGCGACGATTATCAGCGCTGCTTTCTTCATCGTTCTCTCAGATTAGAATCACTGCCCGGCGAACAGCCATGACAGGAGCGCCTCAAAGTTAAAGGTTGCTGCGAAGCTGAGCGATGTCGCGTTGCGGCGGAGCGCCGAAAAGTTTTTTGTAATCGCGGCTGAAGTACGAAGGGTCTTCATAGCCGACGCGGAACCCGGCGCTCGCCGCGTCCAAGTCTTCACCGAGCATCAGGCGGCGTGCTTCCTGAAGTCGTATCTGTTTCTGAAACTGCAAAGGACTCATCGCCGTGACCGACTTGAAGTGATGATGGAAGCCCGAAACGCTCATCCCGAGTTCACGCGCGGTTTCTTCAATTTTAAGCGGCTCGTTGTAGTGTTCGCGCAGCCGCCCGATGGCCTTGGAGATGCGGTGGGTGTCCCCTCCCGAAGAAGCCAAGAGGTGGCCGAGCCGCGCGCCCTGTCCTCCCGCTAAAAGCCTGTAAACTATCTCCCTCGTGATGAGCGGCGCGAGGACCTTTCGCCCGCCGGGGGTGTCAAGAAGCCGGACGAGCCTGACGACCGCATCGAGCAAATCGGCGTCGACGGGGCTGACGCCTATCGCCTTTGTGCCGGCGTCGCCTTTCTTGGTCTCGAAGCCGGATTCCATCATAACCGAAGCGACGAGGGACGAATCGAGGTCTAACCGGCAACCGAAATAAGGTCGTTCTTTCGAGGCTTCTTCGACTTGGAAGACGACCGGCAAATCGACCGTGAAGATTAAGTAATGTCCCGGGTCATACCAGAATACTTCCTCGCCCAATAACACCCGCTTGCCGCCCTGAGCAACAAAGCAGAAGGCGGGCTGGTACAGGGAATTTACCGATTCAATCGGTTTAGATGAACGGGCGAGGAAAAAGCCGTCGAACGCTTCCAGTGACCCGTCTTCGGGAAGGATTCGCGCCATCCGCTCCACCAGTTCTTCTCTGTTGCTTTGTATCCTTTGCGCCTCGCGCTTCGCTTCTTGATGATTCATAAATTTATATTAGCCTTATTTGTCGCCTCTCAGCACGCCGCACGGAGAGATTTTGCAGGATTGTACAATGATTCGCGAGTATCGTCTTACCGCCCTCTAGGCCGGAGCCTTTAGACTCACACTGAAACAGTAGGACACAAAACGGCTACTAACGAAACTAAATCTTCAAAATATTTAGAGAAAGTTAGGGTGAGCCTACAGGTGGCGCCTTGAAGATGAGCGTGCAGGGAGCACGCTACCCCGAACACTTGGCGCGAAGGGTGTGGCGCTGAGTAAAAGTAAACTAGCTTTATTTGGCAAACGGCGTGAGGTGGGAGTGTTCCAACCATTAGCCACTCAATAGAAAGGGACGAACATGAAACTGCTCGCCGCGATGGTTATATCGCTTTCTCTGCTTGCTTCGGCGTTTGCCCAAACAAATCTGTCAGAAGTTGCCGCAAGGACTGTTTCGGCCCCGGCCGCGCCGGCTCAGGATTCGCAGGCCATCAAAATCATGCGGAGCGGCTCGCAGCCCTCCCGGCAGGGACCGGTTGAAAACTTCACGGGTTCTGTTCGCGTCGATACTCCGTTTCAATCGAACGCTCCGGCGCGCACATCAGGTGCTCTCGTCACATTCCAGCCCGGCGCTAGGTCCGCTTGGCACAGCCACCCGCTCGGCCAGACCTTAATCGTGACGGCGGGCATTGGCCGTGTACAGCGTTGGGGTGACCCTATAGATGAAATCCGGCAGGGAGATGTGGTCTGGATTCCGCCCGGTCAAAAACACTGGCACGGGGCCGCGCCCGACGCTGCCATGTCGCACATCGCCATTGTGGAACAACTCGAAGGCAAGTCTACCGACTGGCTGGAGAAGGTGACTGACGCGCAATACGGCGCGCCGGTTCGGGCGCAGCCGCCCACGACCGCCGTGCAGCCTACCGCGGGTAAACAGTTAATGGGCGACATCGCGCCTAAGCTGGCAGACCTGACTGACAACGTGCTGTTTGCAGATGTCTGGGAACGTCCCGGATTATCAAAGCGCGACCGGAGCCTGGCGACAGTAGCGGCGCTGATTGCGATGAACCGTCCCGACCAGCTTCGCTCTCATCTCGCCAGAGCGCGAGATAATGGTGTGACAGAGCAAGAGTTGATTGAGGCCATCACCCATCTGGCGTTCTACGCCGGGTGGCCGAGCGCCGTCACAGCGATTGGGGTGGCCAGAGAAGTCTTCCAGCGGAAGTGATGCCCGAGCGAAGGTGCAGCAGCAGCGCCTTCAGCGAATTTAGAGGGCGCTAGGTAGATATCAGCTTCCGACCGCTCAGCGACCATCTTCGTGTCATGAGCGGCCGGCTAAGACTTGAATCAGGGAGAGCCATAATGAATGACGATTTCGATGAGACCTCGGAGCCTGAGTTGACAGCCGACGAGGAGGCGCTATTAGAGGAGATGCCAGCGTTGACCGGCGTTGGGCGGGCCAGGCGTACATTCTTGGAGCAGACCCTCGCGTGCAGCCTCGGTGCCTTCGCGTTGATGCTGCTGGAGAAGGAGCGGGCACTCGCCGCACTGAGCGTTTCGCCCGACGCGGTATTCGCACCGGCCACGGCCCTGGAGAACCCCATCAGGGTCGTCCTGAAGGTCAACGGCGCGACGAAAACTCTGGAACTTGATTCACGGGTCGTGCTGCTCGATGCCTTGCGCGAAAGACTCGAACTGACCGGCACGAAGAAGGGCTGTGACCAGGGACAGTGTGGGGCCTGCACGGTGCTCGTTGACGGGCGGCGCGTGCTGTCGTGTCTGACTCTCGCCGCCACACTGGAAGGCCGTGAGGTCACGACCGTCGAAGGACTGGCGAAAGGCGAGGAGCTGCATCCCGTACAGGCGGCCTTCATCAAGTATGACGGCTTCCAGTGTGGCTACTGCACGCCGGGGCAGATTTGCTCTGCGGTGGGCTTGCTCGAAGAGGCGCGCCGAGGCGAGGTCAGTCACGTCACGGAAGACGTAAGCGTGACGACGACCCGGCTCACGGACGACGAAATACGCGAGCGGATGAGCGGCAACATCTGCCGCTGCGGTGCCTACCCGAAGATTGTCGCGGCCATCCAGGAGGCGCACTCAGGCCGTGAGTCGGCGCGTACGTGGCGCTACGTCGAAGAGGATGAGCTGGCGCGAGTCAGAAAGGAGATGGGCGATGAGACCGTTTAAGTACGTGCGCGCAAGCGACGCCAGCGAGGCTCTGCGAGCCGTCGCTGCGAACCCGCAGGCGAAGTTTCTGGCGGGCGGGACCAACATCCTCGATTTGATGAAGGAGGATGTCGAGCGCCCGAACGAACTCGTTGACCTCACACGCCTGAGGCTTGCGGAGATTAAGGCTGCGGGGGGCGGCGTGTCTATCGGCGCGCTGGCGAAGAATACAGACACGGCCAACCACCCGCTCATACGCAAGAACTACCCGCTGCTGACTCAGGCCATTGTCGCGGGTGCGTCCGGCCAACTCCGCAACATGGCGACCAACGGCGGAAACCTGATGCAGCGCACGCGCTGCCAGTACTTCTACGACACCGCGATGCCCTGCAATAAGCGCGAGCCGGGCACAGGCTGCGGCGCGCTCGAAGGCTTGAACCGTATCCACGCCATCTTCGGTTGGAGCGAGAAGTGCGTGGCAACGTACCCGGGCGACATGGCAAACGCGCTCTACGCGCTACAAGCCGTCGTGAGGGTCAGGGGCGCTGGAGGGCAGGAGCGCACGATTCCCATCAATGATTTTCACCGCCTGCCGGGCGACACGCCGGAGAAAGATAACAACCTTCAGCACGGCGAACTCATCGTGGCGATTGAGTTGCCGAAGTCCAGCTTTGCGAAGAACTCCTATTACCTGAAGGTCCGCGACCGTGCGTCGTACGCCTTCGCGCTCGTCGCGGTCGCCGCCGCGTTAGAGCTTGACCGTGGCACCATTAAGCAGGCGCGCGTCGTGCTCGGGGGTGTGGCTCACAAGCCTTGGCGGAGCACGGAGGCGGAAGCCGCGCTCATCGGAAGACCAGCCTCAGAGGAGAGTTTCCGGCGGGCGGCCGAGGCGGCACTCAAAGACGCGAGACCGCTCGCGCATAACGCCTACAAAGTCGAACTGGGTAAACGGGCCGTCGTCCGCGCGTTGATGCGTGCGAGCAAACTGGCTTGATGAGACGGAAGGTTGCTGCTGACTCATACTGTGGAGGAAACGCGATGCCGAGGTATATCGGAAAAGAGATGAGCCGCGTGGACGGCGTGGCGAAGGTGACGGGCAAGGCGAAGTACGCGGCGGAGTTCCAGGTGCCAAACATCGCCTACGGATTCATCGTGCTGGGAACCGTAGCCCGTGGCACGATAAAGGCGATAGACACGCAGGAGGCGGAACGCGCACCAGGCGTGATTCGCGTCTTCACGCACCTAAACGCACCAAAGCTCGGGCCGAAGGCGTCGCACGAGCAGGCACCGCCGCGCGCGAGGGAAGAGCAAGACAAGTCTTTCCGCGCGCTCCAATCCGACAGAATCTTCTTCAACATGCAGCCCGTGGCCCTTGTCGTCGCAGAGACCTACGAGCAGGCACGATACGCCTCGCGCCTAGTCCGTGTTGCTTACAACACGGAGCAGCACACGACCGACACGGAAGCGGTGCGCGGGCGCGCGCGCGTGCCTTCGCAGGGGCCGCCCCCGAAGCCGCGCGGCAATCCTGAGCAGGCGATGAAGAGCGCGCCTGTGAAGATTGAGGCCGAGTACCGCATCCCCATCGAGCACCACAACGCGATGGAGCCGCACGCGGCGATAGCCGTCTGGCAGGGCGACCGGCTCACAATCTTCGACAAGTCGCAGGAAGTCTATAACGTCCGCAAGCATCTGGCGTCGAGCTTCGGAGTCCCAGAGGAGAACGTCTCAGTCACCTCGCCCTACGTCGGCGGCGCGTTCGGGTCGTCTTTGAGGCCGAACTATTACCCGGCGCTCACCGCCATGGCGGCCCGCGAGTTGAAGCGCCCGGTGAAGGTGGTTTATACGCGCACGCAAATGTTCACGGGCCACGGCTACCGCCCCCATACGATTCAGAAAGTCGCGCTCGGCGCGGAGCGCAATGGCAAACTCACGGCGATGATTCACGAGGCCGTGCACAACACTTCCACCTTCGAGGAATTCTCGGACAACACCACAGGATTCACACGCCAGGTCTACGCCTGCCCTAATCTCTACGCGCCGACGAAGATAGCAGATACGGACCTCAACACCCCGACGTGGATGCGCGCGCCTGGCGCTGTCAGCGGCATGTTCGCGCTCGAATGCGCGATGGACGAACTGGCCTACGCGCTCAAAATAGACCCGCTTGAGCTGCGCCTCATCAACTACGCCGAGACTGACCCCGAGAGCGGCAAGCCGTTTTCGAGCAAGGCGCTCAGGGAGTGCTACCGTTTGGGCGCGGAAAAGTTTGGGTGGAAGAATCGCAAGTTTGAGCCGCGCTCGATGCGCGATGGGCGGCTCTTTGTCGGCTGGGGAACGGCCACCGGCATCTGGGGCGCTTTCCAGATGCCCGCCACTGCCAGAATTACGTTCAGGGCAGACGGGACGGCGCACGTGGCGAGCGCGACGAGCGACATCGGGCCCGGCACATACACGATGGCGACGATGATCGCCGCAGAGTATCTGGGGCTGACGCCCGACCGCGTGCAGTTCGAACTTGGCGACACGAAGTTCCCGCGCGCCCCTTCACAGGGTGGCTCTTGGACGACGGCGAGCGTCGGCTCGGCCATTCACGGCGCCGCCCTCGCCGTCACCGCTAAGCTGCTGTCACTGGCGAATCAGGATACTTCCTCACCGCTGAAGGGAGCGGCTGCCGCGGACGTGGAGATGCTTGACGGCAGGCTGCGACTTAAAGCCGAGCCGTCGAAGTTCGTCAGCGTCTCCGATGTGATGCGGAAAAACAGCTTGGCCGAAATTGTAGAGACATTCGAGTCGAAGCCCTCACCGGAGCGCCAAAAATACTCGACGATGGCCCACGGCGCACAGTTCGTCGAAGTGAAAGTAGACCCGGAGCTGGGCATCATCCGCGTCACGCGCGCCATAGAGGTCACGGCCTGCGGCAAGATCATCAACCCGAAGGCTTCGCACAGCCAGGAGATAGGCGGAGTCGTCTGGGGCATCGGCATGGCCCTGCAAGAGGCGACCGAAATCGACCACCGCTTCGGGCGCATCATGAACCCAAACCTCCAGCACTACCACGTGCCCGTCAACGCCGACGTACACGAGATTGAGACGATATTTGTCGAGGAGGACGACACAGTGGTCAACCCGCTCGGCGTCAAGGGCATGGGCGAACTCGGCATGGTCGGCATCCCGGCGGCCATCGCCAACGCCGTCTTCCACGCCACGGGCAAGCGCATCAGAGAACTGCCGATTACGCCGGACAAGTTGCTGTAGAAAGAGGTGTGCCTGTGAACGAAGTGCGAGCCTTAGTCGAAGCGTTCGATGGGATTAACAAGATGGGCGGGCAATGCGCCCTGGCAACGGTCGTGAGCGTCGAAGGGTCTTCCTATCGTCGCCCTGGTGCGCGGATGCTGGTCTGCGAAGGTGGTGCGAGCACAGGCACAATCAGCGCCGGGTGCCTCGAAGGCGATGTCATCGAGCACGCGAAGCGTGTCATCAAAGCGGGCGAGGCTATGCTCGTCGAATACAACACGGCCTCGACGAGCGACGAGATGGCCTGGGGCCTGGGGCTGGGCTGCAACGGGCTAGTGCGCGTGCTGGTCGAGCCGCTCGCGCCCACGTCGCTCTACGTCGCAGCACTGCGGCGTTCGTGTGAGGCACATGCGGGCGCCTCGCCCATGACGGTCGCGACCGTCTATCAACACACGGCTTCAGGCTCAGCCCCCGTCAAGGAACGCGTCGCAACGGGCGCGCGTCTTTTCATGGATGAAGGCGGTGAGACGGGGCGCGAGAATTTGAGCGACGAGGTGGCGTCTCTCATCGAAGGCGACGTGCGCACGACGGCGCGCGCGGAGTCGCTTGGTGACAGAGTCTATGAGGTCGCGG
>CAZEZJ010000120.1:0-12863 GCA_964516695.1 uncultured Blastocatellaceae bacterium | reverse complement strand
GGCACGCGCGGGTCGCCAAACGCTCCGGCGAGAATCGCGTCGAATTCCCGCGACAGCATCTCCAACGCGCCTTCAGGCAGCGTCACGCCGTCGCGCAAAAATTTATCCGCGCCCCAATCGAAATGCCGCAACTCAAGCTCGACGCCGTGAGTCTCGCGCAAGTCTTCGATGAGCAGCACGGCTTCGTGTATAACTTCCGTGCCGATGCCATCGCCGGGAATGACGGCGATGCGTTTCCGTTCAGCCATCCGCTTCTCCTAAAATGGCACGCACAAGACGGGCACGCGCGTTCCGCGCAAGACTTTCTCGGCGGTCGAGCCGAACAAGACATCCTCCGGCGGACTGCTGCGCCCGCGCACGCCCATCACAATCATTGGCAAATCAAGGTCACGAGCGATTTTCAAAATCTCAACAAAAGGTATGCCGACGACAATCATCCGCTCGATGTTGACCTCGCCTGTTTCGAGGCCGTCGAGCATGTTGTTGAAATCGGATTCGGCACGCGTGCGCAGTCGCGACGTAATATCTTCGGAAGTTCCGAGGCTGGCGGCGACGCCGTCGTTGATGAAATCCTCGTCGATGACGTGCAACAGCGTCAGGTCTCCGCCGGGAGCGGCAATTCCGGCGGCGGCGCGCACGGCGTTAACCGAACAAGGCGAGAAATCTACCGGAACTAAAATATCAGCCGCTTTGAGCATGTCTGCCTCCTTTCATGCGCTGGCTCAAGCTGAACGCGCTCGCTTCTTCTGTTGTTCTTTCTCATTGCCGGCGGGCAAAGATTTTTCAACGGCGGCAGGTGAAGGTCCAGCCGCAGCGGGACTACTGCCGAGCACGCGCTCTTCGATGCGAGGCAAGCTGGCGATAACCACATCTCCGACAATCTTAAGGCTGCGCGGGGAGATTTTATCGAGCGTATCTTGGGGCGTATGCCAGTACGGGTAGGTGCTGAGTTGGATAATGTCTATCGCTTTAATCTGTGCCCTTAAAAACGGCTCGTGGTCGTCCCCGCCGACACCCGCCAACTCGCTCACAAAGATACTCTCATGGCCCAAAGAACGCGCCGTTTGCCAAATAATGTCTACCAAATCGGGGCTGCTCATGTCGTCGCGGCCAAACCGCAATTCCTTGTAGCCAATCATGTCCATCAGAATCATCGCGCGCACGCGCTGCGTCTCATTCTTCGCCTTCAACTGCTCCACGTAGCGGCGGCTGCCATACGTATTATCCGGCCCGTCCGGGTTGCGACACTGCGTCCATTCCTCGCAGAAGGCTTCCTCGCCGTCGAAGAAAACGAAGCGGTAGGTGGCGCGCGGCTTCTTCCCCGTGGCCGCCATGACGCGCGCGATTTCCATCAGCGCGCCCGTCGAGGAAGCGCCGTCGTTAGCGCCGACGAAGCGAAACTCTTTGATGAGTTTCGTATCGTAGTGGCTGGAGATGATGATGACCTCGCTTGATTCGCCCGCCAGTTCCGCCGTGATGTTGCTCATCTGTCGCGGGCCGACGGGCGTGGTCGCGCGCCACTCGTCGAAAGAGACATTTAAGCCGTAGGACCTCAACTCACCGGCGATATACTCACGCGTCTGAGCAAGCTCTGACGAGCCTGCCGGGCGTGGGCCAAACTCGACCTGCTTGCGCACGTGCGCAAACGCCCGCGCTTCATCGAAGGCGGAGGCTTGCTGCGGCGTCGGGGTAGCTTGCGGGCCAGCATTGTTATTAACAGTCGTGTCGCTGCGGCACGACGTTAACCCAAGCGACAGCAGGAGCAAGAGCGCCATCCACTCGGCGGCGCGCGAGCGCCCGTGGAATTGATTGCGACAAAGTGTGTTGTGAAATTTGTTCCAGCGCATCAGGTCTTCCGAATCGGCGGGAGATGGCAGAGCAAGTTTTCGCTTGTGGCCCATGAGAACATCTTCAAATTAACATCGCTCGTGAGAAGCGCCGCTCTCCAACCGGTAACAATGGCCGCTGCCGCGTGAGGCGACAAACCGGCGAAGCACGAGCTTAGTTCTCATGCTCCGTCTGGTATGGCGCGTCATCGTTCGCGGACATGGCGCTCGCTGATTGGCGATGCTCGACGGGGCGGCGCTGTTCACGCTCGCGCTGTGTGAGGCTGCGCCCGCGACCCGCCATCACGTCCAGCACCTTTCCGGCGACCTTAAAGGGAGCGTCAGCGATGACGCTGAGCGCTTGATACATCGTCACGGCTTCAAGCTCAAACAGCGTCGCCAGCTTGCGTTGCAGCGGCAGCTCGCTAAACTCTTTGCGGAATTCCTTGACGGTCTCCTGTGTCGTCTCGGCGCGCTCCGTGACCGGCACGGGCCGCAGCACTAGTTCGCCGCCGCGCTCAACCTTCGACTGGCAAGCCAGCCGCTCGCCCGCCGCCAACCGCTCCGGGCTTAAGCGCTCACGCTCCGCCTCCGTCAGCGACGAAAGCAACACGGCACCCTTTTCGACAATCACGGCGCACGTATCACACTCGCCGCGCCCAGAGCATTCGGCTGGCAGCCGCACGCCCAAACGCTTCGCGGCGTCCCACAGATACGTTCCCTCAGCGATGACGCCCTGACGATTATCCGGCTCGAATTTAATGTCTACACTCATCTGCTAATCCAATGCTGCGCTTCACGGAAAGCGGCGTTCTCAAAACTTGTACGGGGATGACAATTGAAACTTACACCCAAATGAAGGCAAAAGTAAAAAGGTAAAAGGCAAAAGGACAGGCAGAAACCACTTTTAATAAATTTGGCTTCCCCACACTTTTACCTTTTACCTTTTTACTTTTGCCTTCTTTAATCGTGTGCGACGGCGGCAACGCGGACGTGCGGCTGCGCAGTAGCCTCCTCTTTCTTGCGCTCGCGCGCCAGCCGCCGGCATTCCACACAGATGCCGTTAATGCGCAGAGAATGATAGGTCGGCTCGAAGCGATGTTTGGCGGCGATGGCGTCCTGAATGGCCTCCAACTCGGCGGAGTAGAACTCAATCGTGCGCCCACACTCGGTACAAATCATGTGGTCGTGGTGCTGGTGTTTGTAGTTGTGCTCATAGCGCGTGCGCCCGTCACCGAAGCGAACTTCGCGTGCCAGTCCCGCATCAGTCAGCAATTTCAGCGTGCGATAAACGGTCGTCTGACCGATGCTCGGGTCTTCCACTTGCACCAACCGATAAAGGTCTTCGCTCGTCAGATGTTCTTCAGTACGCAGAAAAACTTCCAGAATCAAATCGCGCTGCGCCGTGCGCTTGAGTCCGGTTTTCTGTATATGCTTGAGAAATACTTCCTGCTCTTCAGTCATAAAAATCAAATCTAATCGTTCGGCGTTCCGGTAAAGTTATTGTGCAACTATATTCTAACACCGTGCCGTCGCCGTGTGAAGATATTGGAATCTACTCGGGGCGCATGTTATCTTCTGTCCCAAGTGCCGGGGTGGCGGAATGGCAGACGCGACGGACTTAAGTAATTTGAGCACGCCAGCCGGAAACCCTGACGTGAATGGAGTCAAATTCGGTGAAACCTTTAACATGGCAACACCGAGCTAAGTTTGGAGGAGATGTTCTTGCCGCGATAAGTTGGAGTCAAGGCGTGGCAATTGGGACAAAGTAATCTTAGATTGTCGAGGCGATTATCGTTGCGGTTTCCATTGATGTGATCTAGTTCAAGAGGAATAGGAACATTAAGCCACGTCCTGTTCTGGCATCTTGAACATTGTCGCTCCAGGAGACCTTCTGATAAGAGCCTTCGCTTCAGCTTGCAGGAGCCTATTTGTATTTCATTGCTCAAATACTTCTGCAAAGGTTTCTTTGGGCCAATTGCTTTCCCCTTGCTCCAAAGCTGTCCGGTAAAGTGGGAAATATCTAGGTTGAAGTGCTTAATAGCTCTCTTTAACACTAAATAGTTCCCACCATGCGGTGCCACGCCAAGTTTACTTAAAGTTTGGGCAAATGAAGTGGACTTCTTGATTGCTTCCTTTAATTGAACTTCAGTATATTTGCGTAGCTTCATGTGGCCTCCAAAAAAGTGTAGAGACTAGACGGCTCCCGCCTGACTATTGCGTGTATACGTAACAAAAGGTGAAGGTATAGTCCAGACCACAAACTGTAAACCAATTGCAGGCGGCGAAAGTCGTAGTGGTAAGAAAATCCGTTGGCCGAAAGGCCGTGCGGGTTCGAGTCCCGCCCTCGGCACTTACTTTTCGCGTTCAGTCAATGTTCAAACGCACGCTGACCCTCGCCATCACCGGCTGCGGTGCAATCACAGCTAAACGATAAGGTCCGGCGCCGTCAATCATCGCCCCTTCGCGCCGTCTTCATACGAAGCCGAACGTTAAGTTTCTTCATCCAAGTTGAGAGATTATTAAAACCACGGGAGAACGTTATGCTTTGCAAGCGACTTTGGTTCTTAATAATTCTCTTCGGCGCTCAAATAATCTCGGCTTCGCCCGCTTCGCTTGCCGTGCGCGGCTCCGAGCGTGCGCTTCGTTCCTCGCCGCGCGCCGCTCTCAGCCAGCGGGCGGCCTTACAGCAGCGAAAGCGCGGGACGCCGCTCTGGCCCGGCTCGCGATTCACAGACCTTGACCGCGCGCGAGCGCTCTCTCGCGGCCTCAAATTTATCTATCGCACGGCTCTCAACGCGCGAAACTTCGCGGACTACGGAAGCGACTACTTGTGGTGTTTTTACACCCTCTCGGCATCCGTGCAGGATGAAGGATTCAAGCAAACGGCGCATCGTATGGGCGTCGAGCGCGCTCGTTACTGGCGGCGCACGCATCGCTCGCTGCCCCTGCACGCCGATGCGTTGACAATCGCTGATTTTGCTTTCGGCAGCGACGGCGCAGACCTCTTGGGCGTCCGCGATGAGAGATTGAAGGAGCAGATAAGGCGCGCCGCCTCGCGCCACGGCGCGCGCGCCTTTCTTCTCTTCGACCCGCTCGCGGAGCCGCCGCCTTCGGATGTGCCCGATGAATGCGAATACGACCGCACAATCAGTCCGCGCGGCAGCAAGCTGTGTCGCCGTTGCAGCCGACCGCTGAAGATGAGAAGCCGCTACGATGTCTGGTACGACGCGCTGATTACCGCCTATAGCGGCGACCATTACGGCGTCAAGCTCGGCGCGCATTACGCGGACGTGCTCAAGTGGCTGCCCACGCTGCGTCCATATCGCGGCTTTGAGAACGGCGCTAACAAGGACTTTCACGACGCAGTTTATGCCGTCACACACATCGTCTACACGCTGAACAACTACAGCCAATATAAACTTTCACCCAATTGGCTGCCCAAGGAGTTTGGCTTCCTCAGAAAGAATTTGAGAGAGGCCATCGCGCAGGATGATGCGGACATGCTGGGCGAGTTTATGGACTCGCTCAGAGCCTTCGGCTTAACCAATGCCGACCCGGTGATGCGCGCCGGAATGGAATACTATCTCTCGCACCAGAATGCTGACGGGAGTTGGGGCGACGCTCGGGCAAAGGACATTTACGACCGCTATCATCCGACCTGGAACGCTATCGCGGGCTTGAGCGAGTATGCATGGCGTGCGGGCGAGGGTTTGAGTTTTCCAGAGGTCAAGCCGTTGCTGGAACAGTGGAACACAGGAAAACTCTTCAACACGAGGACGAGAGCGCAAGGTTTTCGAGAGACTCTGATTGATGCGAAAGACTAAGGCGCTAGAGAGCGAACCGAAGGCGCAAGCGGTCCGGCGCGGGCTGGACTTTCTTTATCGCACGGCCTGCGACCCCGAGAGCTTCGAGAGCTACGGCTATGACCTGCTCTTCTGTTTCCACTGTATCTCAAGCACATCGCGGTCTGCGAAGCTCGGCGCGGCGGCGCGGAAGATGGGCCGCGAGCGAGCGCGTCAATGGCGGCGCGAGCACAAGTTTGTGCCGCCGGACGTTAATGCCGAAGAGGTGTTTCAACTGGCGTTCGGCAGTCTCGCGGCAGACCATTTGGGCGTCTGCGATGCGTCTCTCAAGCCGCAAATCCGGCAGGCGGCCAAACGCTTCAACGCGCGCGATTATTTCTGGTTCGAGCCGACGCTTGAAGCCCCGCCGGAGAATGTGCCGGAGTATTGCGCGTGCGGTGTTGAGAATCCGCGTGGCCGCTTGAGGTGTCGCGGGTGCCGCAAAGGGCTGAAGCTGCTGGGTCGTTATGGAGTCTGGATTGATGCGCTAATCGCCAGCTACATTGGCGAGCGTTACGGCGTGAGGCTCGGCGCGAGTTATACGGACGTGATTAAGTGGCTGCCGTTCATGCGTCCCTATCGCGGCTATGATGACGGGAACAATCAAGAGTTCTACTGGACGGCCTACGCCATCACACACGTCGTCTATACGCTCAACGACTACAGCGCCCACAATCTCTCGCCTCGCTGGCTGCCCGACGAGTTTGCGTTTCTCTGTGAACATCTCAATGAGCTTATCGCGCTCAAAGACCCTGAGACGGCTGGGGAATTTCTGGACAACCTAAAATCCTTCGGGCTGACTGACGATGACGCGCTGATTCGTCAAGGCACGGAGTATGTGCTTTCGGCGCAGAACGCGGACGGCAGTTGGGGCGACGTGGACGCTGAAGATATTTACGAACGCTATCATTCGACCTACACGGCGCTCAACGGCATACGCGACTACGCGCCGCGCCGCGAGGCCCTCTGTTTTCCGCGGTTGAAGCCGCTCTTAACGCGCTGGGCGAGAGCAAGGCGTGAGGTTAAAGGCGCAAATGCTGCTCATTCAACCTAAATAGCCGCCCTCTCATCCTGCTGCCTTCATCCGTTCACCTTATCTCTTGGCCCTCTCATACCATATCGTGCAACTCCTCCACACGCTTGCGCACATGGTTCACGGCCCGCGCGCCCGCGCGCCGCGCGCACTCCTCCAAACCCTAGCTAAATCGCAACTTTTCACGCTTTAACCGCACCGCCATGCTTTCACGCCGAAGTGGCACGGCCATTGCTGAAGCATTAGACAGTTCGACGCGCCAAAGCAGCATCGAGCAGATGGACAAAGGGCGCGCTGACTATTTCGGAGGGCAGGATTGATGTTGAAGAAGAACGACAAGCTAGCCAGGCGCGCATTGAGTTTTCTAGTGCTCATCGCATTGATGGCTGGCAGCGTGATTCCGGTTTTTTCGCAGACGCGCCGCAGCACACGCCGCAGGCCGCGTCTTGGCAGGTACACACGCCCCGTTGCGCCGCCCGCGCGTTACTACACGGTGAGCGCCAATCAGATTATTCGCGTGCGCATGGAAGACACCATCACTTCGGGCAACGCGCGCATCGGAGACCGTTTCCAGACCACCGTGGTTGACCCTGTTTACGCTGGCGGCATAGAAGTGATTCCGGCGGGCAGCACCATCACAGGGCGCGTCACGTCCGTCAAACGCGCGGAGCGCAGAAGCAAAGCGGGCACGATGGGCGTCCAGTTCGTCTCGCTGCAACTGCCTAACGGCACGGCACGCGCCATCAATGGTTCTCTAACTGACGTGACGGGCCAAAACAGTAATTATGATGACGAAGGACAGGTGACGGGTCGCTCTTCGACGAAGCGTAACGTGGTCTTCATCGGCGGCGGCGCAGCCACGGGCGCGCTTATCGGAGCCATCGCCGGAGGCGGCAAGGGCGCAGGCATCGGAGCCATCGTCGGCGGCGGCCTCGGCGCAGCCGGAGCGGTCTTCTCCAGGGGTAAAGAGGCGGAGGTGAAGCCGGGCACGGAGTTTGGGGTGATTCTCAACCAGAGCATCTCGCTGCCCGCGTCCAACGTCAGGTAAAGTTTTAACGACATCGGTAACCGAACGGGTTGCCGGTACGGAGGGAGCTTGCAAGCGAAGGGGAGAGCGCGGGCAAGCTCCCAACAAAATCTAACGAGGCTCGGTCGCCCCTGTCACTACGTAAGCGAGCGACCAGTAAGAGAGACCCGCTGCGAAGGGGAGAGCGCAGCGGGTTTCTCTTTTCACGCCCGCTCTAGTAGCGCACTTCCACAAACCACACATCAACCTCCTACATCCTCGCGCCGCGCGCTGCCGGCGCTCAATGCCCTGAGCGCGGGCATTCGGTTTTTCCAGCCTTCGTGTGCCATATTAAAGATACTGAAGAAAGATAAAGATATGTTAGATTATGCGGCGCAACGAATGTCTTTGGCAGCGGCCAATAATGGGCCTGACGGGCATTGGATTTCTGATTGGCGGAGCAAAAAAGGTTGCTTGCTGTCAGCGTTCGGCTAAAGACGTGCGGCGCATCTACGCAGTTTTACAATTTATCGCTCAGTTAGTTAAGTGACCAAAATTAAAAGGAGAAGGAACATGGCAGAGAGCCGCGAGACGCTGGAAGACCACTTGGAGAGATACGAGCAGGAGTTAAGGGAGCTTAATTCGTTCATCGCAGAATTGAAGGCGATGACGGACAAGCACGACACGGAAACGGAGCATTTCGCTGAGGATTTGTTGGAGGCGGAGCATAATGTATTGTTCTACAAAAGCGAAATAGCGCGCATCAAGAAGCTGTTGCAGGGGCCTAGTTGGAGGCTACCGCAGACCAGGGAGGAAATCATCGGAGTGTTTCTTATTTCCTCACTGAGTTTCGTCGCCGGAATGCTCATCGGTTCCAAGCTCGGGGGGCGCGACAGGTAGGCTCAAGCTCGCATACGGGAGATGGGCCTGAGAAGTGGGAGGTGCACAAAGTCGGATTGCATCGGATGGGAGGACGGCAGCTTGCGCGGGCTGGCGATTGTGCTTGATTGAGCGCCGGGCATCACAAGGAGAAAACTCACTATGACGGAAACGGACGTGTGCGCCAAATGCCGCTCGGCTCAGGTCATGCCGAAAGTCCGCATCATGGATAGAGGGCATTATAGCGGCGACGCCGGAGACCTCACGCTCGTGCTGTACGAAGACCCGGAGGCGTTGATTTTCAAAGGCACGCACGAGGGTTCACTGTCCGCGCGTGTTTGCGGCGCTTGCGGGTACGTAGAACTTTTCCTGCAAAACCCGCAGGAGCTTTACGCAGTCTATCAAGACGCGAAGAATAAACAGCCTTGAGGCTCTAGATAGTGCTGAGCACTCAAGGGGAGCGCGGGCGGCTGGTCTCTCGTCACACCCGCAGAGTCATCCGCCGGCGCCGATTGATTGAGGGGCGCGCAAGTTTGATTGACAACGGCATGAAATGTTTTCCGAAGTAGTTTTATAACTAGTTGGAGGATACTATTTTGAGCCGAACAACCGGATGGATGGCTGTGCTGTTGGTGTGCGTCTTCTTCATAGCTCCAGCCGTGGCTTATGCGCAGGGGGAGAATCCAGCGGCCAACACTAACCAGGCGGCCACGCCTGCGGGCGCGACAACTCAAACCAGCGCCAGCAACGCTCCGAGCAATAACCTACGCGAAGGACTCAAGGCGATGAACGAAGGCTCGCGCACGCTGGTGGGCTGGTGCTTGGTCATTATCGCCGCATCGGTGGCAGCCATCGTGAGCACCTCTTATCTTCGTCCGTTGAGCCTCTACGCGCGGCTGATGTACCTGTTATACATTTTCGGTTGGCTCTGCCTCGCGCTCTCTATTTATTATGGCGACAAAGTATCAAGGCGTGCTATCGCGGCGGTCTTTTCGCCTGACGGCGCGCGGCTCAGCCAAATCGGGTTCGCCATGAACTCCGATTTCGACTATCAAAGGGGCCTGTTTTTTTTCGCGGTGTGGCTGCTGATATATCTCTTATGGTGGATATTCTGGTACAAGCCGCCATCGGTTACTACGGCCCAGACAGGAGGTACACGATGAACAAGCTCAGACTAACAGTTTTGCTCCTTCTCACGCTCTCCCCTGCCGCCTATGGTCAGGAGCAATGCGATTGCACCATCACGCCTTACAAGCCGAATCCTCCGTGCTGGGAAAAGTGCACGGTCCAGAAGATTCTGGCGACCGCCACGGTCGAGGAGTTGCAAATCGTGGTGGGCGTGAATGAGAAGGCGGCGCGCAAGATTGTCGCGTGGGACGACAGGGACGACGCTACTTCCTTGAAAGTTTACAAAGAGCAAAACGTGTTAACGGGAGAGCAGGTCAAGAAACTGAGGAAGGAGCTGAAATCTCTCAATAAGACGCAACTCTCCTACTTCGAGAAATCGCCGGAAGAGAGAGCGAAGCTACAGAAAGAGATGGAGCTACTTCTCGCGCCGGGGTCTATCAAAAACACGCCGGAGGAAGTCCACCAACCCGGTTCTTCTGTGACGACGGCAGGCGTTCGCCCGGCCCCCGAAGTTTCACCGAAGGAAGGGGCCAAGAAATCGAAGCGACGAAATATCCGGCGGCGGCGTCAGTGATGACGTTCACTGAGGCAGCCGCCGGGTAGGGTGGCGCATGGTGTGTGGTGTTAGGCGGTGATGGTGGCGCTGGTGGTCTGACTCCAGGGGCCTTTCTCTTTGCGCGTGTTGACCCAGCGCGCCCAGTAGTGTGCGGTCTGTCCGGCGTCAGCGCCCTTGAACTTGGCGATGAAGGTGGCGGTCGTGCCCGTGTCTAGGAAGCGCAGTTCGGAATCATCGGTGGGCGGCGGGCCGCCGACCTTGACCCAAATTTCGTAGTGGCTGACGCCCTCGGGCTTGGAACGGCTCGTGGGCGTCAGTTCATCCGTCACTAATAACTCGTGTTGCAAGCGCTGGCTGGTATCAACCTGCACGACGGGGCGTCGGTTGGGAGCAGCGGGCGCGGTCGGCTGCGTATCGCGGATGGTAAGACCGAGTTCGGCGCGGTCGGCATCTGTGACGCCGGGCGCGTTCTGCGTCGTACGCACCTGGCGTCGAATCGCCGCCTCATAATTCGTGCGCGCAGTGTCTTTGGAGACGCTGGCCGACGCCGCCACCGATTGCGCTTCATTGTGGGCGGCGAGGCGCGACTCCCATTCGGTCTGAAGGGCCGTCAATTCCGAATTACTCGCGGTTGAGAGGGCAAACTTGGCTGTGTCGGCTTTGAGGCGCGACATCAGGTTTTTTTGAAAGTCGTTAAAGGCGCTGTCAGAACGTGGGATATAACCTTTTTTTGTAGTCATCTTGCTTTCTCCTGACCGTCAGTGAGCGGTCGTTCAGAAGTTGGACAGGAAGGAAAACGAGGTTTCCCGTGAAGAACGCCGTGGTGCGTTGCGCGGATATGCTACCACCAGTCGCTCTAACAACACAATAGCTTTTTTATCGCCGTAAATAGCCGATTTCCCAGCAAAACCAGCAAATCCGAGCGTTTGTCCGCTTCTCCCCTACAACTGTACGGCCCGTCCGTACAGATGTACGGCTGAACCGGACGCTTGTACGGACGAAGCGGACGCTTGTACGGACGGGCCGGACAAGCGTACGGACGAAGCGGACAACCGTCCGGGTGAAGCGGACAAGCGTACGACTGAGCCGTACAAGCGTCCGGCTCAGCCGTACGGGTGTACAACTGAGCCGGACAAATCAACGAAGTGTTGGGAGACGCCAATATTTAGCGTTATGCTGTATGTACAAGTAACTTGGCCCAGGCTGACCACAAGAGGAACTCAATCGTGCTCAACGAACGTACCAAACGCGTCCTCGTCTACACGGCTTCCCTGCTGGTCGCGCCCTTGCCCCTCATGCCCTACGACAAAGGCACACGCGCCTTTACACTCGCCCTCGTCGTCTGCTCCACCATCCTGATGCTTTCCAGTTACTACGTCGTACACAGAGAGCTTCCGCTCAAACACCGCCCACTCTTCGCCACCAAAATGCTCGTCGCCGCGTTCTTCACACTCGTCTTCGCAATAGCTTTACTCGTCGCCGCTCTCATCCATCTCGCCGCGCGCTGAACCTTGTGGAGAGCAATAATTGCGACGAAGCCCGTCTGCGTTGTGATAGTAAGACGCGCGCTCGCGGCGGGTGATTCCGAGTGTGCGGTGGCTTTTTCCGGCAGAGGATTGCTAAACTTGCCCGCCGCGGAGTTTGACATCAACTGGCAGAGTAAAAAGGAGAATGGCCCAATGTCCCAACGCATGAAATTCCTGATAGCACTCATCGCCGCTTTCATCTTCAACGGCGTCGCAACCACCCACGCCCAAACAAAGCACGGCGCGAACAAAGACGAAGCAGCTATTCGTCAGATTGTGCAGCAAGTGCAAGACGGCTGGAACGCACTCGACGGCAAAGCCTTCGCCGCTCCCTTCGCCGCCGACGCTGATTACGTCATCGTCAACGGCATGAGCATCAAAGGCCGTGAAGCCATCGAAAAGGGCCACGCGGAAATCTTCAACACCATCTATAAAGAGAGTCGAAACGTCGCCACCGTCAAGAGCGTTCGCTTCCTGCGCCCTGACGTGGCCGTGGCTCACATCGAATGGAACTTGGAGTTCAAAGTGGGCGGCGCAGTCAGAAAGGCCCGCGCCATGAATACCATGGTGATGACAAAAGAAGGCGGCTCATGGACCATCGCCGCCTTCCATAATACGCCCATCCAACCCGAAGGGCATTAACTACCTTCCGCGCCCCTACTTCAAAGACGCTTCGCCCTGCTTCTCTGCCGTCAGCCGCGCCAGCTCCGGGTGGCGGTAGAGAATGCGCCCGCCCACGATGGTCGCCACCGCCGCCCCCCGCAGCGTCCACTTATCAAAGGGCGTGTTGCGGCTTTTCGATTTCGATTGCGCGGCGTTAAAGGTCCAGAGCAGGTCGGGGTCCAGAATCGTCACGTCGCCCCAAGCCCCCTTGCGCAAGCTTCCGCGATGCTCAAGACTAAAAATCCGCGCCGGATTCACAGCGCACAACTCCACCAGACGTTCCAGACTAATCGTGCCCGCGTGGACCAGACGGTCGAACGCCAGCCCCACGGCTGTTTCCAACCCCGTGATGCCGAAAGGCGCGTTATCAAACTCCAAATCTTTTTCGTCGCGATGATGCG
>CAZEZJ010000119.1:0-12901 GCA_964516695.1 uncultured Blastocatellaceae bacterium | reverse complement strand
CACTTCCGTCACCGTCCCAATTTCATGCCCGTAAGCGCCCGCGTTCATCCAGAGCGCACCGCCCACTGTGCCGGGGATGCCGCCAAGCCCCTCGATGCCAGCCAAGCCCCTGCGCCCGGCATCAATGCACAGGCGCGGAAGCGAGTAGCCCGCGCTGACGGAGACGCGCTCGCCATCAAAATGAGCCTCGCCCTTTAATTCCTTCAAGCTGACGACGACGTAATGATGAGCAGCATCGTCGGCCAAGACATTGCTGCCGGAGCCGAGAGCGCGCCAGGCGACGCCTGCTTCGTCGAGAGCGTGCACGGTGGCCGCCGCCTGTTCTTCCGTCTGCGGCGAGATGACCCAATCAATCGCGCCGCCGACGCGCAATGAAGTCAACTCCGCGAAGCGTCGCCCGCGTTCCGCACGCACGCCTAACCGCGCCGCAATCTCTTCAATCAAGCGGTCGCGTTCGGCCAGCTTTTGGTTTTCCGCTTCCATCACAGGCATCAAATTTCACAACTCAATTCAGGCATTTCAAATCCGAAACCTGAAACTTAAAATCTTGACTCAGCCTTCCGTTCCCTGTTCACGCAGGAGGGCAAGCAACTGGTCGCCGACGCGCGTGATAGTGCCCGCGCCGAGCGTGATAACAAGGTCGCCCGCGTGCACTTGTTGGCGCAGAATTTCCGGCGCACTTTCCAGTGGGCCAATGTAGTGCGCGTTCTTGTGCCCGTAGCTTTTAATTGCTTCCGTGAGCGCGTCTGCCGTCACATTTTCAATTGGCTCCTCGCTGGCGGCATAAATATCGGTCACAAACAGCATGTCGGCGTTATTGAAGGAGCGTGCAAACTCTTCCATCAAATCGTGTGTGCGGCTATAGCGGTGCGGTTGAAAGAGGACGACGATGCGGCGGCCGGCGGAGCCAATCTTGGCGGCGGCCAGCGTCGCCTTAATCTCGGTGGGGTGATGCCCGTAATCGTCCACGACGAGCACGCCCGCCTCCTCGCCCTTGCGTTGAAAGCGCCGCTCCGCTCCTGTGAACTCAGAGAGCGCGCCCGCAATCTGCTCAAACGGAATTTCCAATTCCAGCCCGACGGCGATGGCCGCCAGCGAGTTATAAATATTGTGCAAGCCGGGCACGCGCAAAGCGACCTCTCCGATGGCTTCGCTCCCGCGCCAGACCGTAAAGCTCGAACCGAAGCCTTCATCAAAGCGAATGCCGTGCGCGGAAACGTCGGCCTGCGCGCTCAAACCGTAGGTCACGCGCCGCCGTTCGATGTGCGGGATAACGGCCTGCACGTGCGGGTCGTCAAGGCACAGGATGGCCGCGCCGTAGAACGGCACTTTGTTGACGAAATCCTGAAAGCACTTGCGCACGTCCGTCATGTCCTTATAAAAATCCATGTGCTCGCGGTCAATGTTTGTGACGACGGCAATCGTCGGCGTCAACATCAAAAACGAGCGGTCGCTTTCATCAGCTTCGACCACCATCAGGTCGCTTTTTCCGAGGCGCGCGTTTGACCCGAAAGCTCCGACGACGCCGCCGACGACAAACGTCGGGTCGAGGTTGGCGTGACCGAGCACGGTCGCGACCATCGAGGTCGTCGTCGTCTTGCCGTGCGAGCCGGCGACCGCAACCGTTTGCGATTTCAAACGCATCAACTCCGCCAACATCTCCGCGCGCGGAATAACCGGAATCGAACGCCTGCGCGCTTCCACAATCTCCGGGTTGTCTTCACGCACGGCGGTCGAGCGCACGACCACATGCGCATCCCCCACATTCTCCGCCGCGTGTCCCTCCTTAAATTCCACGCCCAATTCCTGCAACCGCGCGGTTGCCCCCGAACTCTTCAAATCCGAACCCGACACGCGAAAGCCCAGGTTAGCCAGCACCTCCGCGATGCCCGACATCCCGATGCCGCCGATGCCTATGAAATGAACATGTTGAAAATGACGAAACATATCGAATTTGCGATTTTAGATTTGCGATTTGCGATTGGGTAAGGACAGATTCTACGAATCTGACTTTGAAAGCTGTAACAGCGGTTTCCGCCTTATCCAATCAAAAATCGCAAATCTAAAATCAAAAATCACCTCACCAACTCTTCCATCAACTCTACCGTTGCCGTTGCGGCGTCGCCGCGTGACAGTTTGCGGCTGGCCTCTTCCATCCGCGTGATTTCGCCGGGCGCGTTGACGAGTTTGTTAATCTCCGCGGCGAGTCGTTCGCCCGTCAAATCCTGCTGCAAAATCATGCGCGCCGCGCCCGCCGCTTGGAGCGCTTCGGCGTTCTTGCGCTGGTGGTCGTCTGCCGCGAGCGGAAACGGAACCATAATTGCCGCGCGTCTTGCCGCCACGAGTTCGGCGCTCGTCGTCGCTCCGGCGCGGCAGATAATCAAGTCAGTCTGCGCAAAACTCTTGACCATATCATCAATGTAAGGCCGCACGTCCGACTGCTCTTCCCAACCCGCGTCCAAATAACCCTGACGCACTTTCTCAAAATCGCTCTCGCCCGTCTGGTGCGTGATGCGCAGCACCGTGCGCTGCGCCGCGAGGTGCGGGAGCGCCGCGACCATCGCTTCGTTAATCGCACGCGCGCCCTGCGAGCCGCCGAAGATGAGCACTTCGATGTGTGCGGCGTCATGCTGCCGCTCCGGTATCTCAAAGAACTCGCGGCGCACAGGGTTGCCGGTCACAACACCCTTGCCGCGAAAGTAAGAAAGCGCCGCTTCAAACGAGACCGCCGCTTTGTCAATAAAGCGTGCCAGCACACGATTCGTAAAACCCGGCAGCGCGTTTGATTCCATCACGAGCGTCGGCACTTTCATCAGCGCCGCCATCAAGAGCACCGGCCCGGAAACATACCCGCCCGCGCCCACCACCACGTCAGGCTTAAACTCGCGAATCCAACGCCGCGCCGCCAGAAAGCTTTTCGGCAGCAACCACCAGCCGCGCGCGCGCGCCGCCAGCCCGACGTTCTTCAATCCGGCGCTTTCAATGAGCGTTAACTCGAAACCCGCCCGCGGCACGAGCCGCGTCTCCAACCCGCGCGCCGTGCCCACGAACCTGACTTCCGACTCAGGCGCGCGGCGCATCACTTCCTTCGCCACGGCGATTCCCGGATAGATGTGCCCGCCCGTCCCGCCGGCGGCAATCAGTACGCGCATCGCTTTCATCCGAGACGCGGGCGCGCAGGCACGCGCAGGCGCGGCGAAAGATTCTTTATCTCCGCATCACCGCGTCGCCCCGTCTCCGCGTCGAGTTCGTGTCTGCGCATTTCGGCGTCGCTTCCGGCATACTGCGAAATGTTCAGCAGTATTCCAACGGCCACCAGCGTCGGCACGAGCGATGAGCCGCCATAAGAAATAAACGGCAGCGGTATTCCCTTCGTCGGCACGAGAGACAGCACCACGCTGATGTTAAAGAGCGCCTGCGCGACGATGCCCGTTATCAACCCAAGCCCCAGCAGCATCCCGAATCTATCCGGCGCAAGCAGGGCCGCGCGCGCCCCTCGCCACAGCAACACGCCGAAGACCGAGACCACCGCCAGCGCGCCAAACAACCCCAACTCTTCACCGACCACCGCGAAGATAAAATCCGAATGCGCGAAGGGGAGAAAAAACATTTTCTGCTTGCCCTGCGCGAAGCCGAGGCCGTCCAATCCGCCCGAGCCGATGGCTATCAAAGACTGTACGACTTGAAAACCCTTATCCTGCGGGTCGGCCCAAGGGTCTAAAAACGTAATCATTCGTTGCAAGCGCCAAGGGACAAACAAGAGCAGTCCGGCGAGGCCGGCCAGCGCCGGAGCAGCCGCCATCCCCAGATGCAAAAGCCTGACTCCGGCTGTAAAGCACATCACGATGCAGATAACCGCCAGCATGAGCGCCGTTCCCAAATCAGGCTCGGCCACAATCAACAACGCGAACAATCCGGTCACACCGACGCAGGGCAGAAACGTCCGCCACAAAGAGCCTTCCTCGCCCGCGCGCTTTTCCAGAAAGTAGGCGAGGAAGATTGTCAACGTTAGTTTTGATAGCTCCGAAGGCTGAAGCGAAAAGCCTGCGAGACGAATCCAACGGTGCGCCCCGTTAATCCTCGGAAACGCAAACACGCCGACGAGCAGCAACAACGTCACCGCCAGCAACGCATACACTAGGCGGCGGTCGCGCAGCCGTTGATAATTAAACTGCATCGCCAGCAACATCGCCACGAAACCAATCGCCGTCCAGACGCCCTGCTTGATGACGTAGTGATACTGGTTGTTGTTCTGCTCGGCGGCGGTCACGGCTGAAGCGCTATACACCATCACGATGCCAAACAGCGCCAGCCCCGCCGTCGCCGCAAACAACCATTTATCCGCCTGTAGCTTTCTAGCCATAAAGTTATTTTAGATTTTAGATTTGCGACTTTTGATTGGATAAAGCCGGAACCCGCTGTCACAGCTTTCAAAGTCAGACTCCGCAGAATCTGTCCTTACCCAATCGCAAATCAAAAATCTAAAATCGCAAATCCCTAACCGCTTCTTTGAAAACTTGCCCGCGATGCTCAAAACTCTGGAACATGTCGAAGCTGGCGCAGGCCGGAGCGAGCAGCACCGTGTCGCCGGCGGTTGCCGCCGCGAAGGCGCGTCGAACGGCGTCTGCCATATCGTCTGCGCGTTCCGTCGGCGCAAAATCTTTCAGTTCAGCCTCAATGGTTTCGGCGTCTTCTCCGATGAGAATCAGCTTGCGGACGCGCTCGCGCACGAGCGGCGCAAGCGGCCCATAAGGAGCACGTTTGCCGCGCCCGCCGAGAATGAGAACGACTTTGCCCGCATCATCGGCAAACGCTTCGAGCGCCTTCAGTGTGGCGTCAACGCTGGTCGCCTTCGAATCGTTGTAAAACTTCACGCCTTCAATCAACGCCACCTGTTCCAAACGATGCTCGACGGGACGAAAGCTGCCGACAGTCTCACGCATCGAAGCGGGCGCTGCCCCACAGGCCAGCCCCGCGGCCAACGCCGCCAGCACGTTCTCCACATTGTGCAGCCCGCGCAGTTGCATCTCGTCGCGCGTCATCAATACACGCTCGCCTGCGCGCGTCCGCGAAACTATCTCGCGCCCATCGCGCAGAAACATTCCTTCCTCCAATTCGCGCCGCACGCTAAACAGCACAACATGCGCGCTCAAGCCCTCGGCCCAAGATGAAACGATTTCATCGTCCGCGTTGAGAATCGCCACATCACCCGCCGTCTGGTTGCGAAAGATGCGATGCTTTGCCGCCGCGTAGTCCATCAAAGTCTCATAACGGTCCATGTGGTTCGGCGTCACGTTCAAACAGAGCGCGACTGACGGATGAAAATCAACAATCGTCTCCAACTGAAAACTTGAAAGCTCGGCCACCGTCCACCCGTCGTCTCTCGAACTCTCAACCATTGAAACGAGCGGCGTTCCGATATTGCCGCCCACCTGCACGCTTAGCCCAGCGTCTTTCAAAAGCTCTCCGATGAGCGTCGTGGTCGTCGTCTTTCCGTTCGTGCCCGTGATGGCGACCGTGCGCCCGCGCATGAAACGCGAGGCCAGTTCAACCTCTCCGATAACCAACGCGCCCGCGCGCTCCGCATAACGAATCGGAATACTCGCCGTCGGCACGCCTGGGCTAACCACCACCAACTCCAACTGGTCCAACAACCAAGACGGCGCATCCCCCGCCACTAATCCGACGCCCAACGCCTTCAGCGCCTTCGCCTCATCCGACCACTCCTCAATCGGCTTTCTATCAATGAGCGCCACCACCGCGCCGCGCTCTGCCAGAAACCTAGCGCAAGCGATTCCACTTCGCGCCGCGCCCATCACCAGAACTTTCTTTCCCGCAACTTCCAAACTCAATTCTCGACCAAGAAATTTAGCGCAGCTTCAGCGTTGACAAACTCAACAGAGCGAACAGAATCGCCAGAATCAGAAAGCGAAAGACGACCTTTGATTCGCGCCAGCCTTGCAACTCGAAATGATGATGCAGCGGCGACATCTTGAAGATGCGCCGCCCCGTCATCTTGAATGATGTCACCTGAATCATCACCGACATGGCTTCGATGACGAAGACGCCGCCGACCATCAACAGCACGAACTCCTGCTTCGTCAACACGCCGATGGTGCCGATGGCGCCGCCGATGGCGAGGCTGCCCACATCGCCCATGAAAACTTCCGCGGGCGGCGCGTTATACCAGAGAAAGCCCAGAGAAGCTCCGGCCATCGCGCCGCAGAAGACCGTCAACTCCGCGACCTCCGGCTGATGCACCAATCCTAAGTAGTCCGCGAAGCGCTTATCGCCGCTGATGTAGGTCAATCCCGTTAAGGCCGCCATCGCGATAAACGTCACACTGATAGCCAGCCCGTCCAGCCCGTCCGTCAAATTCACGGCGTTCGACGCGCCCATCAAGACGACGAGGATAAACGCCGCGTAAAGCACCGGCCCGATGAAACTGACGCCGTCCGGCACTGACGTTAACTTGAAGAACGGGATGTTGACGTTCCAAGCGTAGGTGCCTGAAAAGTAGAGCGTGGCCCAAACGCCGACCGCTATCAAAAACTGCGCCGCCAATTTCTGCTTGCCCGTTAAGCCGAGGCTGCGCTTCTTCGCCATCTTCGCGTAGTCGTCGGCAAACCCGATGGCGGCGAAGCACACGGTCGCAATCATCACAATCCAGATGTAGAGATTCGACAGCCTGGCCCACAGCAAAGTGGAGATGATGACGGAACCGATAATCAGCACGCCGCCCATCGTCGGAGTGCCGCGCTTAGCCATGTGCGCCTGCGGGCCTTCCTCGCGAATCTGCTGCCCGACGTTCCAATTCTTTAACGCCTGAATAACTTTGCCGCCGAACACCAGCGAAATCAGCAGCGCCGTAATCGAAGCATAGGCGGTGCGAAACGTGACGTACTGAAAAACGTTCAGCGCCTTGACGAGATAAGACTCCCCATCCTTCAGCCGATTGAACAGCAACTCGTAGAAGATGTAGTAGATCATGGAGTCAGGAGTCGGGAGCCAGAAGAAACGAGAAATCAGAAGAAGCTGGCCCTTTAAGCCCCGCCCGCTGAATTTCGGATTCTGACTTTCACCTTATCTAACCTCTTCTCCTCCGACGACCGGAAATCGGTCGCGAAGCATTCTGACGACTTTATCCGTTTGCACGCCGCGAGAGCCTTTGACCAGCACCAAATCGCCTTCCCTTAGTTCTTCAGCCAGAGCGGCAGCAGCCTCTTCAGACGTTTCAAAGAAGCGCGCCGCATCCCGGCTCATTCCGGCCTCGCGCGCTCCCTCAACCAATTCAAGCCCCAGCCCGCGCACGCCCCACAAAAGATTGATTCCGGCGGCGGCTATCGCGCGCCCGGCCTCGCGGTGCATCCGCGCGCCTTCCGGCCCCAGTTCCAGCATCTCGCCCGCGACCACTATGCGCCGCCGGGCTGTGGCCTCAGTTTCAGCGATAGTGTGAACAATGCTGAGCAGCGAGCGCGGGTTCGAGTTATAGGAATCGTCAACGACCGTGAAGCCCGCTGCAAAATCGAGCACCTCTCCGCGCATCTGCGGCGGCTTGACGTTTCGTAATGCCTCCGCAATCTCGATTGGCTTAATCCCCAAACAGGTGGCGACCGCAGCCGCAGCCAGCGCGTTCATCAGATTATGGCGGCCCGCCATCGGCAGCATCGCGTCCGCTTCTCCGAGCGGCGTCAGCAAGCTAAAGCGGCTTCGACCAAAGCGCGTCGTGTCAATGCGTCTTGCCATCACGTCCGATTGATTATCAATCCCGAATGTCAAAATCGGCCCATCGTGCCGCTCGCGCATCGCAATCACAAACGGGTCGTCAGCATTGAGCACAGCCGTCCCGCCCGGCTTTAACCCTTCGATGAGTTCGGCCTTCGCCGCCGCGATGTTTTCAATCGTTCCCAGATACTCCAGATGCACGGGCGCCACCAGCAATTCGACGCCGATGTCAGGCGGCGTAATCTTGCAGAGCCGCTCAATCTCGTGAGTCGGTGAAGACATCCCCATCTCCAACACGGCGATGTCAAACTGCGAAGGCTCTCGCCCGCCCGTCACCATCTGCAAGACTGCGAGCGGAAGACCGAGGCCGTTGTTGTAGTTGCGCTCGCTCTTGAGCACGCGCCGGCCTGCGGCGGCCAGCAAGTGTGCCGTTAACTCCTTGGCCGTCGTCTTGCCCGCGCTGCCCGTGATGCCGACCACAGGCCGCGCCCAAGCCTCATAGACTTGACGCGCCAGCTCCTGCAACGCCGCGATGGCGTCTTCAACGAGCAGCAAACGATTCTCAAGAGCTTGCAACTCGCTCTCGCCGCTGCGCACGCAATCAATGCGCGCGACGGCGGCTATCGCGCCGATTTCGAAGGCTGGCGGAATAAACCTGTGGCCGTCCGCAAAGCTGCCGTTGAAACCGGCGCGCTCGTAGTCCGCCTGCGACAAGGCGAAGAAGAGTTCGCCCGGCTCGACCGAGCGCGAATCAATCGAGAAACCTTTTATTTCTTTGTCAAGGAACTCAGGCGAGACCGCACTAACAGTCGCGCCCATCAAACTCGCCGCCTCTTTAATCTTCACGCCTTAACGCAGCCTCTTTCCCAGTAGCAAGATTTTCATGCCTCGCTCTTATCTTGCCCACAGCCGCGTGCGGCGGTCAACCTGCGTCAACGACGGCGCTCAACATAACGATTAAATGCCTCTGCATCCGGCAACAGGCCCACCCGTTCGATGCCGCCGGCTCCTTCGCCGGCTGCGATTAGAAGCTCATCTGTCATCAATGGCTGACCGTCCGAAAGAGAATCAGACGCCTTGTGCGCCGCGCGTATCCGCCGCAAACGCTGCCGGCAGGCGATGATTCTATTTCTGACTCCATGCTCCGCGTGCTCGTGTCTATGACCTTTTGGGGGTGTCATAATCTAAGTTAGGAAGTTAGAAGGGCGGACGGATGAAAGAATGACGGGCTAACTCTCAAATAGTCATGCTTTCATGCTTTACCTCTTCCGCCTTCGCTTTTCAGTCGCTTCTCCTGAATTCAATGCGGACGATTTGTCCGGCGCCGACTTCCGTGCCCGCGCTGGGGCTTTGTCTGAGCGCACGTCCTTCGCCGCTCGCTTCGAGTTGCAAACCGAGTTGCGCGCAGACGCGCGCCGCATCGCGCACGCTGCGCCCGCGCAAATCCGGCATCATAACGGCACGATGGCTCGCCGTCGTATAAACAATTTCCGAGGAGCCTGCGCGCTCGTCTCCGCGCGCGACCTGCGGCAGCGTGGCAAGTTGCGCCGCGCGCTCACGCTCCTGTTCGGCGCGGACTTTTTCTGCGGCAGCGCTGCTTTGCGCCAGCAAGCCCGGCGCGGGTGCGGCCTTGAAATCCGTGTCGGGCACGACGTTCATCTCCGGCAAAATCTGCTCCGCAATCTCACGAAAAACCGGAGCCGCCACGTCGCCGCCGTGATACGCGCCCGCGGGTTCGTCAATCACCACGATGATAACGACCGAGGGATTCTCGACGGGCGCGAAGCCGACGAAGGAGCCGATGAATTTCGTCTTCGAGTAAGCGCGCGTCTGCGGGTCAATCTTCTGCGCCGTGCCGGTCTTGCCCGCCGCCGTGTAGCCGTTAAGCTGCGCCTGCTTGGCCGTGCCGTTCACAGTCACGCCCTCCAGCATGTGCCGCAACTCTCTGGCCGTCTCAGGACTAACAACGCGATGCTGCTCAGGCTGCGCTTGATAAACCAACGAACCATCGAGCGCACGAATTTCTCTGACCAGATGCGGCTTGACGCGCACGCCGTCGTTCGCCAGCGCCGCAAATGCAGCGGCCATTTGCACGGGCGTCACACCGACCTCTTGCCCCATTGCTATCGAACCCATCGAAGACGCCTGCCATTTATTAACCGAGCGCACCAGCCCAATGGTCTCGCCCGGCAATTCGACGCCCGTCTTCAACCCGAAGCCAAAACGCTTCATGTATTCGTACATCTCTTCGTCGCCAACCTGTCGTCCCAACTTAATGGCCGCCACGTTGCTCGACTTCGCCAGCGCCTCCGCGATAGTCAGACTACCGAACGCATGATGGTCGTGCACGACGCGTCCGGCCACCGTAATCGAACCCATCTGGCAATCAATGCGGTCGGTCGGTTTTACCAAACCCTTTTCGATGGCCGCCGAGTAAGCGACAATCTTGAAGGTCGAACCCGGCTCGTAAATATTTTGCAGCGCTTGATTCGTGCGCGCATCTGCCGACGAAGCGCGCACGTCATTCGGATTAAACGTCGGCGCGTTTGCCAGCGCGAGAATCTCACCCGTATGCGGGTCAAGCACGATGGCTGTTCCCGATTTGGCACGTGAGTTAGTAACCGCTTTTAGCAGCGCTTGCTCCGTGCGGTACTGCACCATCTGGTCTATCGTCAACACAACCGTCTGGCCCGGTTGCGCTCCGACCTTAATGCTCGCGTAAGATTCGCCTCTGGCGTCCCGTTGGATAAAAACTTTGCCCGCCTCGCCCTGTATGCGCTCGTTGTAAACTTGCTCGACGCCGCCCAACCCTACTTCATCCAACCCGACAAAACCGAGGACGTGCGACGCCAATTCTCCGTTCGGGTAATGACGCTTCGACTCCCTGTATGGATAGACGCCCTTTAATCCGAGCGCCTTCACCGCGTCAGCCGCGCGGTCGTCCAACTTGCGCGCGACCCACGCGAATTTTCGTTTGGCCGCCTGCGCTTCCCGCAAACGCGCGGCGAGCGCCGCCGTTTCAACGTTCACCAGCGGCGCGAGTTTCGCAGCCACCTCGTCAACATTCTGAATCTCGCCGGGCACGACGAAAAAGGATTCGGCGCTGATGCTGCGCGCCAGCTCGCGCCCTTGACGGTCGAGCACCAGACCGCGCAGGGGGCTTGTGTCCAAAGCATCCTGCTGCTGCACGCGCGCGCGCTCTTTCAGCCAATCGTGCTGCATGGTTTGCAACTGGACGAGCCGCACACCGATGGCGACCATCCAGAAGGCCAGCGTCAGGGAAACAATCAACGCGCGGCGGTGCGAAGTGTCAGGGCGGGCTTTAGCTGAAGCGGCGTGGCGTCGTGCGCGCATCTTTCGTGGTTGATTCCTTCTCTGGATTCAAGCGTGAGGGAGCGCCCTAATCCAGACACACGTAAGCGGGAAACTCTCAAATCAAAATCTTCTCAAACGCGCTGCCGGGGAGACAGCAGCGAGACTCCTCACAAGCCCGAGCGCTTAACGACCGAGCGAAGCTGCCGGACTGACAAAGGCCGGAGCCGCGTGCGTCGCCGCACCGCTGCCAGCCCCTTTCGCCGTATCAATCTGCACCGGTTGCACCGGCTGTAAGCCAATCTCTCGGGCTGCGCTTTCCAGCCTTGAGGGCGCAACCAATTGCTCGCGCTCCAGCAGCAGGCGGCGCTGCTCATCCAGCAGTTGCTCATGGTCGCGTCGCAGCGTTTCGGTTTTGTAACCGTATTGAATGGCCGCGAAGTGTTGGCCCGCGGCGAAAACGAAGCCGCCCGCCAGAATTAATCCGCAGCACAGCAATAACGCCAGCCGTCGCATCGCGGGCCAGTCGCGTTCGCGGTGAATGGTGTAGTTTAGTTGGTGCGCTGGTAATCTTCTCATCAGGGTCTTGGCCTCGAATCGTTCGGTTCAACTGCTGGCCGCCCGCAATCAGGCATTCAGCTTGAATTGCCGCATTCCTTTTCTGCGGCGCGCTTACGTGAGCATGGCTCAGGTTAAAGCTTACGGCAGGCTCGAAGTTTGGCGCTCCGTGCGCGCGGGTTTTCCTCAATTTCAATCTCGCTTGGCACGAGCGGGCGGCGTGTCAAAATCTCGACCGCGCGACGCGCCCCGCAAGAGCAAACCGGAACGCGCGGCGGGCACTCGCAATGCCCGCCGAGACGCCGCAACGTCTGCTTCATAATGCGGTCTTCCAGCGAGTGGAAGCTGATGGCGACAAAGCGCCCGTCCGGCTCTAAAAGATCAACTGCATTTTCAACGAACTCACCCAACCCCTCAAGCTCATTGTTGACCGCGATGCGCAGGGCTTGAAACGTTCGCGTCGCCGGATGAATGTGTTCGGTCTTGCGGTGGCCCACGGCGCGCGCCACCAATTCAGCCAACTCGCGCGTTCGTTTGATTGGCTCTCCCCGCTCGCGCCTTTCAACTATCCAACGGGCTATGCGACGCGAACGCCGCTCTTCCCCGTATTCGTAAATAATGCGCGCAATCTCCTCCTCTGAAAGATGCGCCAGCAGGTCTGCCGCCGTCTCTTCGTCGCTTCCGGCGTCCATCCGCATATCCAGCGGCGCGTCCTGACGAAAACTAAACCCCCTCTCGGCGGCGTCAAACTGAAGCGAAGAGACGCCCAAGTCAACCAGTATCCCGCGCACAGCCTCCAAGCCCATTTCCGCAGCCACTCGCCCCATCTCGCGAAAGTTGGCGTGGACGCCTTGAAAACGCGGGCCAAACCTCGCCAAGCGTTGGGTCGCAAAGCTGAGGGCTTCGCGGTCGCGGTCAATCCCAATGACCCGCGCTTCGTCAGAGGCTTCGAGGATTGCCTCGCTGTGGCCTCCCAGTCCGAGCGTGCCGTCAATAAACAGCCCGCCACGCTCAGGCAGGAGCAAGGCAATCGTCTCTTGTAGCAACACGGGGCGATGGGGCGCGCCCATGCCCCCCATAAGCGCCGCCATCACCACCGCCCCGTGAACTCAAAGAACTGTGAAAAACCTAATGAAGAGTGAAGAGTGAAGAGTGATGAGTGACGGAAAGAAGTTTTTAACTCATCATTCATCACTCATTACTCATCACTTTATTAAATTCCGAGGCGCGCGATTGCGGCCTCATCCTCTTCGGTGTAGGGGTCTGAGAGGAGACGCTCTTTGAATTTCTCTAGCTCCCAGACTTC
>CAZEZJ010000118.1:0-12919 GCA_964516695.1 uncultured Blastocatellaceae bacterium | reverse complement strand
GATGGTCTCGTGCAGGGCACGCTGGCGCTTGCGCTGCGGCATGATAATCAGCACGTAGAAGACGCCGAAGATTAACAGCCACGGCAGCATCGCGACGAGGAAACTACCGCCGCCCGGATTGCCCTGTAGGAAGAAGATGAAGAATGTTGTCATTATAATATGAAGTCCAGAGGCCGGAGTTTGGAAGCCTGAAGCCCGACTCCAGACTTTAGACTCCAGACTCCAGACTCGCTAGAAACTCTCGCTGAAATCGCGTGAAATCACCAGACCGAATAGATTGCCTCACGCGTCGCATGGTGTCAAGGAAGAAGGCGAGGTTATGATGCGTCAACAGAATGCTGGCGAGCATCTCAGCGGTCGCGTAAAGGTGGCGCAGGTAGGCGCGCGCGTGGCGGCGGCAGACTGAACAGAGGCAGTTTTCGTCGAGCGGGCGCATGTCGCGCGCCCAGCGTGCGTTTTTGATGTTGAGCTTGCCTTTGGAGGTGAAAGCCTGACCGGTTCGCCCGTTGCGCGTCGGCAGCACGCAATCGAACATATCAACGCCGCGCGCCACGCATTCCAGCAAGTCTTCAGGCGTGCCCACCCCCATCAGATAACGCGGGCTGCCAGCGGGCATACGGGGCGCAAGCGCCGCTGTCACGTCGTACATCAAACTCTTCTCTTCACCGACGCTCAAGCCGCCGATGGCATAACCGTCGAAACCTATCTCCACCGTGCGCTCAAGGCTTTCGCGGCGCAGGTCTTGATGCGCTGCGCCCTGAATGATGCCGAAAAGGGCCTGCCGCCCGCTCAAAGGAACACCAGCGGCGCTTTGAGCGTCGTTACCAGCACCAGCACGCAGGCTTGCGGCGTCCGCGCCTTCGGCTTGCAACTCGTCGAAGCGACGGCGCGAGCGCGCGGCCCAGCGTGCCGTCAGTTCCATACTCTTGCGGGCCTCTTCGTGCGTCGCTTCGCCCGGCGCGCATTCGTCAAAGACCATCACGATGTCAGAGCCGAGCGCGGCCTGCACTTCCATAGAGACTTCCGGCGAGAGAAAACGAAGGCTGCCGTCAACGTGCGAACGAAACTCTGTTCCCTCCTCCGTAATCTTGCGCAGCGCGCCGAGACTCCAGACCTGAAAGCCGCCGGAATCGGTCAGCAAAGCTCTCTCCCAAGAGATGAAGCGATGCAGCCCGCCGCAGTCTCTAATGATTTCAGCGCCGGGACGCAGCCACAGGTGATAGGTATTGCCGAGAATAATGCGCGCGTCGAGGTCTGTCGCTTCGAGCGCTTCAAAGCGCGTGCCTTTGACCGTGCCGAGCGTGCCGACGGGCATAAAGACGGGCGTTTCGATGACGCCCCGGCGAGTCTGCAACAAGCCTGTACGCGCCTCGCCGTCGCGCGCCAGAATTTTAAAATTGACTGCCTTCAAGTCCATCACGTCAAAAACGTCAACCGATTTGCTAAAACTGTCGTCGTGATTACAAACCGCCGCCTTGCGATTCCCAAGCACGAAGCGGGATTCTCGAATCCCGATGACTTACGCCCGCGTTGGCGCGCCGCGTGGCGGCACGGACTCAGAGGGCGCAGACGCTTCCTCTAGCGGGAAGATATAGTTAGTACGGTCTCAAAGATTATTTATCAAGCTGGAAAGTTTTCAGCGTGCTATCAAACAGCGGGTCGAGCGCGGCCTTCTCTTCTTCGAGAAACGTGCAGGTGACGATGAGCTTTTGGCCGGGTTTGCCGTTGAAATAGTATTGCAGCGTGCGGATGAGCAGCCCCTTATACTCTGTGCGGAAAGAGACCCTGATGCCGGAGGTGCGGTTAGCCGTCGTAAAATTCGTTTGGTCTAAGAGCTTGATGCTCGTGGCTCCGATAGATTCATAGCCGGTGGTAATCGTCTTGATGCTGACGCTCACGTATTCGGGGAGTGTATAGTCGGTCGTTTCATCCTTGACGTTGATGTTGGGGGTAAACGTCGTGCTGCGCTCGCGGTGAACAATCTTATACTTCTGCCCTTCTTGCGCCGCGACAATCCAACCTGCGGGCGGGCAGAAGGAGAAGCCGCCGATTGCTTCCGCGTGTCGCTGGCAGGGAGTTTGCGCGAGGCCGCCAAACGCGAGTAAGAAAACAAAGAGCGTGGCAACCGGAAATTTCTTCAACATATAAATGCCGCCTTTCAACAGAGGGCCAAAATTTAACGAAACAGACAGCCCCTCTGCTCGTCAGTTTTATTTACCTTAAAGCACGACGCGGCACAAGCTCGCATCAAGAGTTGACGCGCTCGGTCAATTCACCCGCGCTCGCTTCCGCGCTCGCGAGGGGCAGCCGGACCGTGAAGGTCGCCCCGTGACCGTCGCTTCTGGCTTCGACGAGGCCGCCGTGTGCTTCGACCAATTCCTTGACGAGCGCGAGGCCGATGCCGAGGCCGCCGTGCCTGCGCGTCGAAGAGCTATCGGCCTGGCGAAAGCGGTCCCAGACGTGCGGCAGGAAATCAGGCCGTATGCCCTCGCCGTTGTCCTCCACCTCAATCACAATCCAGCGCATCGGCCCATCGTCCTCGCCAATCAGAATGCCGCGCGCATCGAAGAGACGCGAGCGCACAGCTATCCTTCCCTTCTCCGGCGTAAACTTGATGGCGTTCGTCAGCAGATTCCAGACCACTTGCTGCACGCGATGCGCGTCAACGTTGGCACTCGGCAATCCGGCATCGAGTTCGAGATGCAACTCCTGACGGCGCGCCTCAGCCGACTGGCGCAAGACCTGCACGGCTCCCATGATAATTTGATTGATGTCTGCGGGCTGGCGTTCGAGCTTGAGCGCATTGCGTTGGATGCGCGACAAATCGAGCAGGTCGGAGATAAGCTGCGTCAGCGAAGCGCTGGAGCTTTTAATGACCTCGATGCCGTCAGATAGTTCTTCGTCAAACTTGACGGCTTCGTTGTCAGCCAGCAGTTCGACCCAACCCTTGATAGCCGTCAAGGGTGTGCGCAGTTCATGCGAGAGGGTGGCGAGAAATTCGTCCTTCAGGCGGTTGGCCTCGCGCAATTCGGAAATCAGGCGCGCGTTCTCCAGCGTCGAGCCGATTTGGGTCGCAACGGCGGTCAGCAAATCAATATCGTCTTCGGCCCAACGGCGCGCGGCGCGCGTTTGATGCCCGCTCAGCCAACCGATAACGCGCCCTTGATGAAGGATGGGAACGGCCACCAAGCTGCGCAAGCCAATCTTCGCAATCAGGTCTTCAACTCCGGCGGAGAGGCTATGCGCGCGAACATCGACGGCGACGAGCGGCTGGCGATGTTCTTTGAGCCAATTGCCGACGGGCGTGCGCTCCAACACATCGATGTATTTGCTAATCGGCACCACACCATGAGCACACCACTCACCGTAAAAGTCTGCCCGCTCGTTTTCCGAAAAGAGGACGGCGGCGCAACGGTCAAGCCCGAGCACTTCGCCTACGCGTTCGACGACAATCTCCACGCCCTTCGGCGGGTCGGTCGCCTGTTGCAGGGCTAGCGTCAGGCGATTGACGACCGCCTCGCGCTCAGCCTGCGCCTGTACTGTCGCGAAGAGACGCGCGTTTGTAATCGTCTCGGCGGCCTGCGCGGCGAAGATTTCCAGCAGCCGCGCGTCGCGCTCGCGGAAGCCGCCCGGCCTGTTCGCCACGTAGATGAAGCCTATCAACTCGCGCTTGATGAGCATCGGCACAATCAGGACGGAGCGAACGTTGTAGCGCTCGATGATGTCTTGATTAAAACGCCTATCGCTCGCGGGCTGGTTGGAGAAGAAGGCTTCGCCCGTGCGGTAGAGATATTCGCCCTCGCCCGTGCGGTAGGTATACTCGCTCGTCCCCTCCGGTTGCAGGTCGAAGCGGTATTCGCGAATCAACTCGGGCGGCGTGTTGTAGCCGGGCGCTTCGGCGCGCACGATTGACTGGCGGCGGTCGTAGGTGGTCAACATGCACATCTCTCCGCCGACGAGTTCAGCGATGGCGTTGGTCAAACGACCGTAAATCTCCGAAGTATCTGTGAGCGTCGAGAAGACGCGCGAGATTTTGTAAAGCCCTTCGAGTTCTTCGCTGCGGCGGCGGCTCGCTTCGTAGAGCCTGGCATTCGTCAAGGTGACGGAGACCTGCGCGGCAACCGCGCCGAGCAGCTTCGCATCATCCGGCGTCCAGTCGCGCGGGTCGCAGTTCATGTGTAGCTCAAGCAGGCCGCGCTGCATTCCATGGATGCTGACCGGCGCGGCCAACACCGCGCAGACGTTCAGCCGCACATAAAGTTCCATCAACTCATCCTGCGCGAGTTTCCTGATGTCGTTGGTGGCGACAGGCTCTTGCGTGTCGAGCACGCGCCGCGCGTGGAGGCTGGAACGCAAGGGGATGCGATGACCGCGCAGGCTAGACACGTCAGCACGCGCCAAGTATTCATACCCGACGAGCGAATAATCTTCCCCTTCCTCAAAAAGCGTCAGATGGCAGCGGTCGGATTCGAGCGAGCGGCCCAGCAGGTCAACTGTCTCTTGCAGTATCAAAGAAGGATTGAGCGAACTTGATAGTTGGCGTCCGATGCGTCCGGCCAATTCTTCGCGCTTGGCGGCGGCCTCCATCTCGCGCGAACGATTCTCTGCCTGTTCGAGCAGCAGCACCTTTTCGATAGCGATAGCCAGCGGCGCGGCGAGGCGTTCGAGCGCCAGCAGGTGCTTGCGCCCGTAGGTGTCCGGCATACGGCTCGTCAGATTCAGGCTGCCGACGGCGCGGTCAGCGGAAAAGAGCGGGCAGCAGACCGACGATTGAAAGCCCTCACGATGCAAATCGTCATAAACGTTAAAACGCTTCTCCGCGCTCAATTCGGGAATGACAATCATGCGCCGTTCTTTGAGCGCAAGCTCCGTCACGGAACCCTGCATCACGCCCGTCGCTCCGACCGCGAGCGACCCCGCGTGCTCTCCCGAGATGGCGAAGACGCGCAGATGCTCGCCGTCTTCTTCGCAGAGCGCGATGGATGCGCGGTCAAACGGAATCAGCGCACGCATCTGCCGGCTGGCGAGGCTGAAGACTTCATCAATGCTGCGGCTGGAATTAACGGCGGCGACAACGCGGTTAACGACCTCTAGCTGCTCTGTCGCCTCGCGCAGGTAATCGAAGAGCGCGCTGGCCTCAGCGCTGGTGACGGCATCCTGCTCGGTCTCTTTGTCGGGTTCACGCTCGATCATAATTCAGTGGTCGGCGGCCGCTCTGGTCAGCAGTCAGTTCGGATTCCGAACTGACCCATTGACCACGCTGCTCTCTAACCTCTGCCCTCTGATTTTTGATTTTTCCTCTTGTGTCGCTCGACGATACGCAGGGGCGTGGCGAAGAAGTCAAACTCTTCGCGCAGCCGGTTCTGCAAATAACGCTCGTAGGAGAAATGCAGACCGGGCCTGCCGCCGGAGGTGAAGACGATGAAGGTCGGAGGACGCACGCCCGCCTGCGTCATGTATTGCACATGCAGGCGCGAGAAGCCGCCTTTGACGGGCGCGGGCGCGCCGCCGCCGCGCGGCTGCGAGACGGCGCGCTCAAAGAAAGCGTTGAGTTGCGAGGTCGTGATGCGACGATTGCGCGCTTCGTTGGCGCGCAGCGCCAAGGGCAGGATGCGCTCCGTGCGTTGGCCCGTCAGCGCCGAGATGGTGATGACGGGTGCCCAGTCCAGAAACTTCATTTTGTCGCGCAGGTTGCGCTCAAACTCCGCCGGAGTTCCGGTCTCTTTATCCGGCACGGCGTCCCACTTGTTGACGGCGATGATGATTGAGCAGCCCGCATCGTAGCCGGCGATGTTGGCGTCGAGCGCGGCCACACCCTCAAACGCGTCAATCACGACGATAGCCACGTCCGCGCGCTCAAGGCTGCGGCGAGCCATGATGACGGAGAGCTTTTCGGCCATCTCGTCGGTTTTTCCTTTGCGACGAATTCCGGCGGTGTCAATCAAGCGAAACGGATGGCCCTCGACCTCTATGAAGGTGTCCACGGCATCGCGCGTCGTTCCGGCAATCGGTGAGACGATGACGCGTTCTTCTCCGAGCAGGCGATTCAACAAGGATGACTTGCCGACGTTTGGCCGCCCGACAATCGCGAGGCGCAACTCGCGCGGCTGAGCCGCTTCTTCATAATCAATCGGCGCGAAGTCTTCCACCAAGGCGTCAAGCAAATCAGCGACGCCGTTGCCCTGTTCAGCCGAAACCGGAAAAACCTCCTCGAATCCGAAACGATGAAACTCGCCCGCCTCGGCTTCGAGCTTGAGCGCGTCGGCCTTATTGGCCGCGACCAGCACGCGCTTGCCCGTCGAGCGCAGCAACCGTGCCAACTCTTCATCCAGCGGCGTGATGCCCTTGCGCACGTCCACGACCCAGACGAGCGCCTGCGCCTCCATAATTGCGGATTCCGCTTGCCTCAGAATGTTGGCGGGAATCACGGCGTCGTCGTCAGGAACGATGCCGCCCGTATCCACAATGGAAAAGCGCCGGCCGTTCCACTCAGCTTCGCCGTAGAGGCGGTCGCGCGTGATGCCCGGCTCGTCACCGACGATGGAGCGCCGCTCGCCCGTGATACGATTAAAGAGCGTTGACTTGCCGACGTTTGGCCGCCCGACGATGGCGACCAGCGGCAACGGCTCGCGGGCAACGAACGCAGCCGCTTGCGCCTCCTGCTCGTCAGCGTTATGGCTCTCTGTTTGCGTGGATTGTTCCGAACCTTCCGGCATGATTATTCCCTGTGGCCCAGGCTCACCGTGAGTAAGCTGGAAGCGAGGTCTCTTAATTCATCATTACGAACACCGATAAAGTGTAACGCGCGGGCCAAAGCAGCCGCAAGAGCAAGGGGAAGGCATTGATTTATTTCATCATTGATTCATGTAGTCATTGAGTCGTTGAGAAAATGATGACATGAATCAATGATGAAATCGTCATTCGTCCTTCCGGCGTGCTTTTCTTGACAGGGTTGCTTGGGCAGGAGTATGTTGCGCTCGTTTGAGCAGTCCTTCTCGTTCTCGCCGGGCGAGCAGAATTTTCTCGCCGGGTGGTCTTAACTAATCTTTCACATGGAGTCTGTCAGGTTGTGGCGCACGCGGCGGGGTGTGGCGGGCTATTTTTATATTTTTTACGAAGAGGAGAGGCTCCGCGCGGCGCGTGCGTCGCGGTGTGGTGTTCCGGCTTTGGCAAGCGAACAACTCCGGTCTCATCGCTTCATCTTATAACTGCACACAGAGGAGAGCATTAATATATGGACAAAGCATTGAAGTCTGCGAAGTCTGAGCGCGCGGTTCACGCTAAGACGGCCAAAGGCGGATTAACGGTCAAAGCCTTTCGCGGCGACGGCACGGCGATGCTGGCCTTCGACCTTGACGAAAAACACTGCCAAGACCTCGCGGGCTTTGCCATCAAGCGCACCGCGCCCGACGGCAAGTCTGCTTACCTGCCCAACCATCTCAGCTTCAAGAGCGCCGTCACCGCCGATTCGTCGGTCGAAGACTTAGGAATGCATCCTTCGGATGAAGCGCCGTTTCAAAAGTATCACTGGATTGATGTCGTCGAAGACGTGCAGGACGGAAAATACAAGTACGACGTGACGGCGATGTATTTCGATAAAGGCGACAAGCTGAAGAAGGGCGCTTCCGTTGACGTCAGCGTGGAGATTCTGCCGACGCGCTTCGGCAATTTCGAGTATGGCTTTACGCGCGGTTATCTTTCCTCGCAGGCTTACACGCATCTCTTCAAGAACGCGCCCATCCGTCCCGCGAAGAAGACGATTGATTATCCGACCAAGAGCTACCAAAAGCAGTATGAGTGGCTCGGCTTTCACGCGCGCAAGCTGGTCTTCGATTTTCTTGATGAGTGTGTCAAAGACAAAAGCATCACGCTTGACCTCTTCGCCTTTGACATAGACGAGCCGGACTTCATGCGCGGCTTGCAAAAGCTCGGCAAGCGCCTGCGCGCCTTCTTAGACGACGCGCCGCTGCACACCAAGCCGGGCGCGCTTGAGATTCAAGCCCACAAGATGCTCCTGAAATCAGCCGGCGCGGCCAACGTCAAGCAGGGCCACTTTCATCGCTTCGCGCACAACAAGGTGATGATAATGAAGAAGAACGGCGTGCCCGTTAAGGTCTTGACCGGCTCCGCGAATTTCTCCGTGCGCGGCCTCTACGTGCAGGCCAACAATATCCTCGTCTTCGAAGACGAGCAGACCGCTCTGCTTTACGAGGAAGCCTTCGAGCAGGCGTTCTCGGACGAGACGAAGTTTTCGACATCCGGCATCGCAGAAGGCTGGCACGATATCGCAGACCCCGGCCTGCCGCGCTTCTCCGTCTGCTTCTCTCCGCACAAACAGGCCGAGGTCTCCTTGCAAAAGGTGGCGGAAGCGATTAAGAAGGCGAGCAGTTCGGTTATCTTCGCCGTGATGGAACTGGCGGGCGGCGGTCCGGTCTTGGATGAACTGAAAACCGAGGCGAAGGAAAAGGCCGTCTTCACCTACGGCATGACGCAGACGATGGGCGGCGTCAAGGTCTACAAGCCCGGCCATGCTAATGCGATGATTGTGCCGTTCAGTTATTTGAAGGGCAAGGTTCCGCCACCGTTCGAGGATGAATACAGCGGCGGCTCCGGCATTGTGATTCACGACAAATTCGTGGTCGTGGATTTCAACGGCACGAATCCGGCGGTCTTCACCGGGTCGTCGAATCTAGCCAGCGGCGGCGAGGAAGCCAACGGTGATAACCTGATTGCGATTTACGACGAGTCGGTCGCCACGGCCTACGCCATCGAAGCCATCCGCCTCATCAACCACTACCACTTCCGCGCCACCATGCAGCAAGCCAGCGACGCCAAGCCGATGCTCCTGCAACCCCACGATGCGCCCGAGAAATGGTGGGAGCCTTACTACGACCAGACGGACATTCTTTTCCACGAGCGCGTGTTGTTCAGCCGTTAAGCGTAAAAGAGTATGCAAACATTCACTCTCGGCCTGCTCGTCGTCGGTTTCAGCATCTTGCTGGCCCACATCGGACTCCGCCTCGTGCGGCGTTTCGTTTCCCTCTCCACTCTCGAAACACACCATGAAGTCGCGGGCTTCATCATCGGCGTGCTCGGCGCAATCTACGCCGTGCTGCTCGCGTTCGTGGTCGTCGTCATGTGGGACCAATACGGCGAGGCCCGCACGAGCATTGAGCAGGAGGCCAATCAGTTGAATAGTCTGTCACACATGTCACAGGGTTTCCCGGAGCAGTCGCGCGCCACACTGCTCTCACTGATGCGGGCCTACGCGCAGAGCGCGATAGACGACGAATGGCCGGCGATGGTGCGGGGCAACGAAAGCCCGCGCACGCAGGCCGCACTCGATAACCTGTGGCGCGCGTACCTACAGCTTGAGCCGCAGACGAACCGCGAGAGCGCTCTCTACCAGGAATCCTTAAGTCACTTAAACAACATGGCCGCCAGCCGTCGCCTGCGACTCTACGCCAGCCGCGACGACCTGCCGACGGTCGTTCAAGTGCTGCTCTGGGGCGGAGGGTTGATTACCATCGCCTTCACCTACTTTTTCGGCGTCAAGAGCATCCGCTCCCAGGCGCTGATGACGGCGGCGCTGGCCGGAGTCATCGCCTTCATTCTCTTTCTCATCATCGCGCTCGACAATCCCTTCCACGGCTACGTGCGCGCGTCGCCCGACCCCTTGCAGATAGTCTTGGAAAGAATCAAGGCGCTGCCCGCAAACTAGGAAGCACATTGCTCACCAATGCTGGTTAAAGACCAAACGATACTTATCGACGAAGAGGAAGCTGACGAAGTAGCGCCGCATCTGGCGCTCGGTTGGCGCGGCGAGCATCTGGCGGCGGAGTTTCTTGAAAGCGAGGGCTATCGCCTTGTCGCCGCCAACTTCAAGCTGCCCGTCGGACGCTCTCTGCGCGGCGCGCTCGTCCAAGCCGAGATTGACCTTGTGGCTTATGAAAACGCCACGCTCTGTTTCGTTGAAGTTAAGACCCGCGCCTCGGCTTGGTTTGCCGCTCCCGAGGCCAACGTTGACCTGCGCAAGCAGCGACAGATTATCCGCGCCGCTCGCGCTTACCGCTGGTTTTTCAATCTCTTCCACGCGCCCTTCCGCTACGATGTCGTCAGCGTCATCGCCCCGCCCGCCGCCGACGACGGCCAGACGCCTCTCGCTCACATAGAGCTTTTACGCAATTACTGGACTGACGAAAAATTCCGCAAGCGCCGCTGGCCCGACTTACCATACAATTTTTAAGGACGCTCCTGCCCTTGTCCCGTGCGCGGCGCGTGCTTCACCGCGCGTCGTGTGTGCGGGCGAAGTAGTCATTACTGAGTGACCCATTATTAAAGCCGGAAGGCGCGGCGTCGGGCGTCTTTCTCGTCCCTCAGCCGCGCCTTCCGCGCTCACGCTTCTAGCGTCTCTAGTCCAAACTCACTTAGAGGCTTTCGCAGCGGGCTGCGTGCGCGCCGGCGCGTTCTTCACGTACTTGTCAAACCACGAGAGCATTTCGTAAAGCGCGTGCTCGGTTGACTCGCGCGCCGCGTAGCCGTGGGATTCGAGCGGCAGCGTGACGTAGCGCACCGTGCCGCCCGTGCCGCGCACGGCCTGATACATGCGTTCGGACTGAATCGGAAACGTGCCCGAGTTGTTGTCGTTCTCGCCGTGAATCAGGAGCAGCGGCTCGTTGATTTTGTGCGCGACCATGAAGGGCGAGACTTTGATATACAGTTCGGGCGCTTCCCAGAGCGTGCGCCGCTCGCTCTGAAAACCGTAGGGCGTGAGCGTGCGATTGTATGCGCCGCTGCGCGCGATTCCGGCGCGGAAAAGGTCTGAATGAGCCAGCAGGTTGGCCGTCATAAACGCGCCGTAAGAATGGCCGCCGACCCCTACGCGCTCAGGGTCCGTGACGCCCATCTCCGCCGCCTTGTCAATCGCCGCCTTCGCAGACATCACTATCTGCTCGATGAACGTATTGTTGACGGTTTCGGGGTCTCCGACGACTGGCATCGTCGCGTTGTCGAGCACGGCGTAACCGGCGAGCAGGAAGAAGAGGTGCGACGGGCCGGTGATGGTCGTGTAGCGCTGCGTTGAGCCTGTCACCTGTCCGGCCGTCGTCGGGTCTGTAAACTCCAAGGGATAGGCCCACACAATCGTCGGCAGCCTCGTCCCCTCTTTGTAGCCGGGCGGCAAGTAGAGCGTAAACGAGAGGTCAACGCCGTCCGCCCGCTTGTACTTCACGAGTTGCTTCTTGATGCCCTGAAGCTGCGGCGTCATATCGGGAAACTTCGTCAGGGCGCGCACGGTTGAGTCGGTCGCAGCGTTTGTGTCTGAGAGCGTGCGGACGAAATAGTTAAGCGGCTCGATGGGACGCTCGCGGCGCGTGATGAATTGCTTGGCGTCGTCGCTGAGCAGCGCGACGAACGTTTCATAACTGTCGGCGCTGCTGCGAAACAGTCTTTCCGCTTTGAGCGTCTGAAGGTTGAAGCGGTCCAGAAACGGGCGGTCGCCTTCGTTGGACGCGCCCGTGCCGGAGAGATAGATGTAGTCGCCGTGTTGGAGTATGGCCCGGTAGCCGCTCGGCAGCGGTCGCGTGACGGGCGCGCCCGGATTGTTATAACGGTCGTTGATGCTCAAACTCCACACGACCTTGGCCGCCGCCGAAAGATTATCGGCGTCGAGCATCTTCGTCGTCGCCCAACGACGGTCGCGGTCGTAGTCGCGTATGAAAACCATCCCGCCCTTCTCGACCCACTGCATATCGTTGTAGCGGTGCTCGGTCTTAAACATCTCCACGGGCGCGCCTGTGAACGGCGCTTTTAGCATCAATAGGCGGTCGCGGAAAGGAACTTTCTTGCGCGGGTCACCGTCGTCTAGCGCCTCGGCCCACACGAGCGTCGCGGGTTCTGTCGGTCGCCAATCGTAATCGCGCGGCCCCTTCGGCACGCCTTCAATCGGCACCTGGTCCGCCAGCGGCAAACTCGCCAACTTATGGACCACCTTCGCGCTCCGGTCCCAAACCTCAACCTCTCTCGGAAAGGCCCAGAAGGGCAGCAAGTAAGAGTAGGGGCGATGTAGACGAGCGGTGAGAATGTGATTGCCATCCGGCGCGGGCGCGATGGTCTCGAAGATTGCGGGCTGCCCGACATTCGTTGCCTTGCCGCTCACGGCATCAACGAGCGCCAACTGCGACGTGAAGTAGTAATCAAACAGCTCCTCATCGTACGGATTCCTCAACAAGTCCTGAAAGGTACGCACGGGCGCGGTCTTGCCTGAGCTTTCCTGTATGTTCGGCTCCCTCGGCACAGTCGGCTCAACGGGCTTGGCCTTGCGGTTCGCAGCGACGAGTTGCACCAGCAGCGTGCGCGCTCCCGGCAGCCATTGGAAAGGCTGGCCCAGTGTGGCGTTGAGCATGACGCCCTTCAATTTGTGAATCTTCGCCGTCGCCGTTTCACCGACCCAGAGTTCGATGCCCGCGGGCGTGGTGTTGGTAAAAGCAAAGTGTTTGCCGTCTGCGCTCCAAGAGGGCAATCCAACCTGTGCGTTGGGCGGCAGGCTAATCTGCATTTCCGAAGCGTCACTGATTTTCTTCAGCGTTAACTTAACGCCATACGGAGCGCGGTGCTGTCCATTCGTATTCGGGTTAATGCGCACGCCCGCCAGCCGCAGCATCGGCTGGGCCAATTCCGAAATCGGCGGGTAACGCAAGAAATCCAGCAGCAGCATGTGCTCGCGCGTCGGGCTAATGGAAGCCGACGGCGTCGGCGGCGCATTCAACACGTCGAGGATAGCCTGCGACGGCTTACGGTAGCCCGACGGCGACTGCGCCAGCGTCGTCGCAGCCACACAAACGAGAGCGACCAGCACCGCTAGCCAATTCGTCAAGACCACGCGTGCGCGCCTGCTTCCAAAGGGCGCGGCTGATTTTTG
>CAZEZJ010000117.1:0-12965 GCA_964516695.1 uncultured Blastocatellaceae bacterium | reverse complement strand
ACGACGAGCCGATTAATCGTTCGTTGATTCAGCGTCGTTTGGAGCGCGAAGGTTATCGTGTTTTCGTCGCGGAAAACTGTCGCGAGGCAGTGGCGATGGCGCGCGAGGCGCTTCCCGATTTGGTCATCTTAGACGTGATGATGCCGGAGATGGACGGAATGGAAGCCTGCCGTTTGATTAAGGAAGACGAGCGGACGCATGACCTGCCCGTCATTTTTCTTTCGGCGCGCGACGAGACGGAGATGAAAGTCAGCGGACTCACGCTCGGCGCAAACGATTACATCAGCAAGCCCTTCAAGGCCGAAGAACTGCTGGCGCGCGTCTCGGTTGCCATTCGTTTGAAGCGCGAGCGCGACCAGTTGCGCGCCAGCGCCGAAGCCGCCAGAGCCAGCGCCGAGATGGCCCACGAGCAGGCCATCACAGATGCGTTGACCGGCCTCCTCAATCGCTACGGCTTGCAGCGCACCCTGCAACACGAGCAGGCTGAAGCGCGCCGCTACCAGCGCCCGCTCTCCTGCGTCTTGATTGATTTGGACCACTTCAAAAACGTCAACGATACCTACGGCCATGCCGCCGGCGACATTGCTCTCCAACAAATCGCCGGAATTTTGACCAAAGCCGTGCGCGGCTCCGATATGGTCTTTCGCTACGGCGGCGAGGAATTTCTGGTTCTGCTGCCCGAAACGAATCTCGAAGGAGCGATGGCGCTGGCGGAAAAAATACGCCTCGCCGCCGACGGTCAACTCTTCGGCGGCGGCCATATCTTTCCGCTCACCCTAAGCGCAGGCGTCGCCAGCCTCACCGACCACGAATCCGGCCACGACATGATTGCCCGCGCAGATATGGCCCTCTACAACGCCAAAGCGCTCGGCCGCAACCGTGTCGAAAAAGCCGACGGGCAGCAAACAGTGGAGCAAGGATAATAATCGGTAGGAAGTAGAAGAGATGAAGACAGCCCCGTCTATGACAAACCTCAGAATTGAAAAGGCAAACGAAAAGCACTTGCCGCTGATTCTCTCATTCATCAGAGAACTGGCCGAGTATGAACGCTTGTCGCATGAAGTGGTGGCGACCGAGAAGTCTCTTAGAGACACGCTTTTCGGTGAGCGAGCGGCGGCTGAAGTCATCATCGCTTACTACGAAAACGAGGCAATCGGCTTCGCCCTCTTCTTTCATAACTACTCGACTTTCCTCAGCCGTCGCGGTCTTTACCTTGAAGACCTCTACGTCAAGCCGGAAGCGAGAGGCAAAGGCATCGGACGCGCGCTGCTTGTCTATCTCGCGCGCTTGGCTAGGGAGCGAAACTGCGGGCGCTTTGAATGGTCCGTGCTGGATTGGAATGAACCCGCCATCAACTTTTACAAAAGCCTCGGCGCTGTCGCGATGGACGAATGGACAACCTTTCGTCTGACCGGAGCGGCGCTTGAGCGTCTAGCTGATGATTTATGACAACGAAGCATCTTTCTCGTCCAGCGCTTCCATGTAAATCTGCTCGGTCGCCGCCACCATCCGTTCGAGACTAAAACGCTCGCGTGCTGCTGCTCGCGCCTGAGTCCCTAGCCGCCTTCTTTCGTCATCATTAGCCAGCAGCTTACAAACGCTTTCGGCCAGCGCTTCGACGTCACCGACCGGAACGAGGTGGCCCGTCATGCCGTCTTCGATAATCGAGCGCGCGCCCTCCGTCATGGTCGCGACGATTGCCGCGCCGCTCGCCATCGCTTCAACTATCGCCAGCCCGAATGATTCATTGCGCGAAGCCGAAACGAAAACATCGAGCGCTGTGAGAAACGGCGCAACGTCATCGAGCCAGCCTGTCAGATAAACACGCCCCTCTAAACCCAATTCGCCGATGAGACTTTCGAGCGCCGCGCGATGCTCGCCCGTGGGCGACGAATCCGCACCCGCGATGATGAAGGCAGCCTTCGGAAATTGCTTGGCGACGAGAGACACCGCGCGCAAAAAATCTTCGTGGCCTTTGAGTTGATTAAGCTCGCCCATCGTTCCGATGAGAAGTTGATTGTTGGTAATCCCTAGTTGCTCATTAAGGTTCGCACGATTATGAGCGTGGCTGGCGGCGGCGAAGCGCTCGCAGTCAATGCCGTTGGGCACAACGCTGATTTTGCGGTCGGGGAAGATTCGTTGCGCGCTTAAGGTGCGTGCGACCGGCTCGGAGACGGCGATGACGCGCGCGACTCCCGAGAGCGTCAGCGCGTGGATTCTTTTCAGAGGAAAGAGAACGTGGCGCGTGATAATGAGGCGCGCTTCCGTTTTGCGTCTGGTTGCCAGCGCCGCCAGCGGATAATCGCGCGCCATGTGAGCGTGGACAATCTCTATGCGCCGTTCACGGATGATGCGCGAAAGCGCGAGAGCGCTTTTCACGTCGAGCGCGTTGCGCAGCGGCAGCGTAATGAGATTGCGCGCGGGCAGCGTTTGTGTTGATAGTGGTGCGGCGAGCAGTTGTTGCTGAAGCATCGAGCCTGAGCGGAGCGCAACGTGAACATCGTGCTCGCGCTTGCTCAAGGCCAGCGCCAAGTCAAACAGATGTCGTTCGCCACCGCCGAGCGCACGCGCCGAACTGATGTGGAGAATTCTCAAGCGAGTCAAGCAAGTTCATTTTTGAGCAATGATTGATTCGTCATAACGTGCGAGCAAGTCTGCCGGGTCGTTGTAGATTCCGATGCAGCCCGCGGCGTCCAATTCGGCTTCGGGAAAACCGCCGCAGAGCACGCCAATGGTGCGCAGGCGAATCTTGCGCGCGGCTTCGGCATCATAGGGCGTGTCACCGACGACGATTACTTCCGCGGGCGCTAATCCTCCCAGTTGTTCGAGCGCCGCCTCGAAGATGTCAGGGTGCGGCTTGGATTTCTCGGCATCGTCGGCTGAAGTTTCCTCTTCGACGAGGTCTTCAATCTGCGCCACCTTTTTGTAGGTCGCTAGTTCGTCCTCTTTGGCGGAAGAAGCCAGCGCGAGGCGCTTGCCGTCAGCTTTGATTTTGAGAAAGAGTTCGCGCACTTGCGGGAAGGCACGCACGCGCCGCAGATAATCGCGCTTGTAAATCTTGCTGCGATACTCTTCCATCTCTTCGCCAAACTCGTCCAGTTCATCCTGAGAAAAGAAGACGGGCATTAATTGGTCGCCGCCCTTGCCGATTTGATGACGCACCTGCTGGTAGGGAATATCTTTGCCGTACTGTTTAAAAGTCTCTTTCCAAGCCTGCGCGTGCAGGTCAACGGAATCAACGAGCGTTCCGTCAATGTCAAAAATAACCGCCTTGATCATGCTGCTCTCCCTCAATGAATTTGTGTTGGAAGTACATTACAACACCTCGCCCGCATTAAGAAACGATGAACGCGGAACGCTGAAGGATGAATGAAAGACAAGCGCTTCTTATTCATCGTTCCGCATTCTGCGTTCATCCTCTACTCAAACGGGTTGACAGCCGATGCGCCGCTGTCCGAACATATATACGGATTCCCCCTTAAGAAGCAGAAAACAGGGCCATACAGACGTGGCCTGATAGATTGCTGTCTGCACAAAGACAAGGCAGCGCCCCCGCTCTGCTTTCATCAGACTTGAAAAGTGAAGGAGCAAGACTGTTATGACAAAGGCGACATTGGTGACAGGACTTTTTAAGACGCGCGTAGCGGCGGAAGCAGCCGTCGATGCCATCATCAAACGCGGCTACACGCGCGATGACATCAGCGTGTTGATGTCGGACGCAACCAAGAGCAAGGAATTCGCCGTCGAGACGGGAACGCGTGCGGCTGATGGCGCGGGCATCGGTGGAGCCGTCGGCGGAGCCATCGGCGCGACGGGCGCGGCGCTGGCGGCCATCGCGGCGGGCGTTTCGGCAATCGCCATTCCGGGCCTCGGGCTGTTCGTCGCCGGGCCGATTGTCGCGGCGCTGGCCGGCGCGGGCGCTGGCGGCGCGACCGGCGGCATCATCGGCGCTCTCATCGGCGCTGGCATCCCCGAACATCGAGCCAAAGTTTACGACTCGGAATTGCGCGGCGGCGGCATCCTCCTCGGCGTCGAAGCTAAATCCGATGATGACGCGGATAAGCTCGAAAAATTGTTGCAGGACATCGGAGCCGAGCACGTTCGTCAAGAATAGTCTTCGGCGTCAAGGGTCGGGAGTACGGAAAGAAAGACGGTTTTCTGTCTTTGACTCCCGACTCTTGACCCTGCGACTTTCTTCGTTGTTACCAAGAGGGACATGAGTTATGCATATCATAGAAAAACGCATCGAGATTAGAGCGCCCATCGAACGCGTCTTCGATTTCTTCAGCGACTTCGAGAGCTTTCCCCACTGGATGAAAAATATTAGAGAGGTGCGGTATACGGGACGGCGTTTTACGAAGTGGGCGGCGGAAGCTCCGCTCGGCACGGAAGTCGAATGGGAAGCGGAGACGACGCATTTCCAGCCGGACCGCCGCATCGCTTGGCGCTCGGTGCGCGGCGACGTTGACACGGAGGGTGAAGTTGTCTTTGAAGAGACACATCGCGGCACGACGCTCGTGCGCGTCGTGCTCGGTTATGCGCTGCCCGCCGGACGCCTCGGAGAAATGGTCGCACGGCTTTTCGGTAAAAATCCAGAGCGGCAGTTGGAAGATGACCTCGAACGCTTGGCCGCAGTCATTGAAGGGCGGCGTCGCAGGGCGTCCGGTCGCGACCGCAATGATGACGAGCGCGACGAGGATGAACAACCCAGGCGCGCAGATATTATAGGACCGCGCGAGAGAAGACCGCGCGCCGCCGGTGATGACGATGAACGCGAGCCGCACTTTGACGAGCGCCACGTTTACAACCGGCCGGAGCGACGCGAGCGCGATTATTACGCAAACGCCGGCGAGCGGCGCGAACGTGAAGAGGAAATGTTCTACCGCGAGCGCGAACGTCGCGCGGAGTTTGAAGAGGCTGTCAGGGCGGCGCAGCGCAGCCAGTCGGAAGACCGGCGACGTTATGCCGCCGAGCGGCGCGAGCGCGGGCGAGGTGATGATTATGCCTACGCGGGAGAGCGCGAAGATGAGAGGCCGCGACCCGACGAACGATGGGAGGAAACGCGCCGCCGCGATGCGGAGCGGCATGATGAAACGAGAGACGATGCTCATCAGGCGTCGCGGCGGCGTCATGCTTTGACGCCGCGCGAAAGAGAGACGGAGCGAGGGCGTCGCGATCCCGATTATGGTTATTCGGAGCAGGCGTTTCGTCGCGGTGTGGATAAGTTGATGGATGAACCGCCGAGCCGCCGCTGGCGTCGTTGGGAATAACGGCTGAGACTTTAAGCACGAAAGAAAGGGCGTGCTCGTCAACTCTTGGAGTTGACGAGCACGCCCTTTCCGTTTGACGTCCGCATGAGAACGGAAGCTTGATGAAAGCTTAACTGCGAATCTTATCGCCGATGTCCTTCACGGCATCACCGACCTTGCGCTTGGCTTCTCCGTAGCCTTCCTGAATTTTACCGCCCGCGCGGTCTGCCGCGCCTTCGCTCTCCATCTCTTCATCATCTATCGCGCGACCGACATTCTCTTTAACAGCACCTTTAGCTTGATCGAATTTGCCTTCGACTTCATCTTTATTTGGTAAACCCATTGCCTTACATCCTCCTCTTTCGTTCTTCGTAATCTGCCTTGAGCAAGAAAAGTGGCAAGCCATGTGCCAGCCTATGCGCGGGACGGCAAACTGTTTGTGTGGTGTCGTAGAAACTACTGAGAAAAGATAAGGATAAAAGATAATGCGGGTTTTTCGTTTGGTCGTTGGGGCGAAAGATTTTTTCGCGCGTTTCAGTACATTTCGCGCGCCGCCTGCTTCATCTTCGGACAATGATGAATAACGCGGGAGCGCGGGCCTTCTATCTTGAGCGAAAAAAAGGGTGTGCTGACGATTGTCAGCACACCCCGAAGAGCTTAAAGCCGATAGGCGTTTAGAGTTTAAAACTCGAAGCGCGCAGCGAGTTGGATTTGACGTTCGCGGAAGAGCGTGCTGTCAGCGCCGGTGACGGAGCCGAAGCCGGTGTTAAAGGTCAGATTCGTTCCGTTGGTGGGAATCGAATACAGCAGGGTGTTGACGCCCGTGACCTGTGTGCGATTGAAGAGGTTGAAGGCTTCCGCCAATAGTTCAAGCTTCGTTCCTTCCGTGATGCTGAAACGACGCGAGACGCGCAAGTCAACATACCAGATTTTCGGCTGCTTGAAGAAATTGCGCGGCACGAGCGAGAAGCGGGTTGAACCGTTCGAGCCGTTGATGCCGCCCGCCTGCGTGCCGCCGGCGATGCCGAAGTTGTTGGTCGGGTTGACGGTGCCGGAGACGGTCCCGCTAAAGCGCTGTCCTGAGAAAGCATTTAGAATCGGCGCAATCGTCCAACCGTTGAAAATCGCATTGCCGACTTTGTTGTCTCTGAGGCTGGCGAAGTCTGTGTTGTAGACCACGCTCGCCACGAACTTGTGCCGGCGGTCGAAATTCGAGAGACCGTCTTCGTCTTCCTGATTGAAGGCGTTGGACGGCAAATTGTTCGACGTGAATGTGACGGAGCTTTGCCCGTTGTCCTGCGCACGCGAAAGCGTGTAGTTGGCTTGGAATTGCAGGCCATTCGTCAGACGACGATTCGCTTGCAGCACCAGCGCGTGGTACTTGGAGACAACGTCGCTGCGAATCTCCGTAATCTGTGCGAAGTTCGGGTTCGGCCTCGCGCCAAGGAAGAGCGGTATCGTCCAAGACTGGCCGTCGAAGGGGCCGCCCACCGCGTTGAACGACCTGAAGACGATGTTATTGCGGTTCAGGTTGGTGTCAACGAAGTTCGGAAGATACTGACCGTAGCTGAACAGGTAAGAGGCGGAGACGACGGTGTTGTCCGCAATCTGACGCTCCAAGATGAAATCGAACTGGTGAATCTGCGGAAGCTGGAAATCGTCCTCGAAATACTGCACGGCGGGCGTGACCAGCGTTCCGGCGGTCAGCAGGTTCGGATAAGAGGGCGCAGCCGCGTTGGCAGCGGTCAGGGTCACCTGCCGTTGCGCGCGGTCAATGCCGACGCCCGTGTTGACGAGTCCGTTGTAGATTGTCGAATTGATGGCGCGACCGTAGTAGATGCCGTAGCCGCCGCGCAGGCTGGTCTTGCCATCGCCCGTGGCATCGTAGGCGAAGCCGAAGCGCGGGCCAAAGTTCTTCTTGTCGTCAACTATATTGGCCGTTTGCGGCAGCAGCGGATTAACGTTAATCGCGTCAGGATTCTTCTGATACTCGTAGCGCAAACCGAGGTTCAGGGTTAGACGCTGGTTAACGCGCCAGTCGTCCTGAAGGAAGAAGTTGACATCCGCTGTGCTCATCTCCAGACCGAGGACGCCGAGGCCCTGATTGAAGTTGCCGCCGTAGCAACGGCCCGGAACACGTGTGCTGCTGTAGCAGCGACCGTTGGCGGGTAGCGCCGACAGGAAGTTGGTGTAGTCAATGATGAAGTCATTGAGTCCGCCGTAGAACCCGACGGCGTTTGTGCCGCCCGTGTAGTTAAACTCGCCGCCCGAAAAGCGGAGGTTGTTGATGGTGTCTTTGACGAAGTTGATGTCGCCGCCAAACTTGAACGTGTGGTTGCCGTAGGTGGCCGTCATCGTGTTGGCAAACTGAATGCGGCGCTCGTCTGGAAACGCGGGGCGCTCAAGAAACTCTGGGATGCCGAAGGTGAAGCCGTTGGTGATGTTGGTCTGCGGCGAACGGCCACCGACCGAAGTGGTCGGCTCGCCCGGCAGCGGCGGCTGGCTAAACTGAAACTCGTTGTCGCGCGACCACTGGAAGCGAAACTCGTTGAGCAGCGACGAGGTAAGCGTCGAAGCGAGGCGCAGGTTCAGCGTGTCAATGTTAACGCCGTCGTCGCCGAAGTTGTCGCGAGCGCGCGTGTTGATGGCCTGCGTTTGGACGCCCGCGGGCGATTCCCAGCGCAGACGATTGTAGGTGGCCGTGAAAGTATTGCTGGAGTTGATGTTCCAATCAACTTTGGGCAGGAAGAGCTTTTGGTCGCCCGTGCGCGGAACTTCGCCGGAGATGCTGTTCAGGAAGTTGAGCGCATTGTTGACCTGCGCGAGCGTCAAGCCTTTGCCTGTTCCGAGCGTCGCGGCGTTGTTGCCGGTGCGGCTCGGACTGCTCGTCCCCGCGAAGGCCGGACATTGCGCCAGCGTAACGGCCTGACCGAGCGGGGCCGTCAGCAGGCAGGTGTCCGCGCGGTTAAGAAAGTCTAACTGGGTGAAGGTGGCGACGCCGGGGAAGTTGCGCTTCTGCTGGTCGTAGCTGAAGAAGAAAAACGCCTTGTCCTTCACAATCGGCCCGCCGATGACTCCGCCAAACTGATGGCGCACGTCTTCGGGCTTGAAGGCGACGGGCGTAAAGACGCCGTTGATGTTCTCGGTGGCGAAGCTGCGCGGGTTGCGCGCGCCCCACTTGTTGTTGCGCTGGTAGTAGAAAACCTGTCCGTGAAACTCATTGGTTCCGCTCTTGGTCACGGCGTTGACAACGCCGCCAGCGGAGCGCCCGTACTCAGCCGAATAGCTCGACGTGTTGACCTGAAACTCGCGAATGGCAGCTTGGCTGACCGAATAGCTAATGCGCGTGCGCCCGCGCTCTTCAGCGAAGAACGCCTGATTGTTGTCGCCGCCGTCAATCGTGTTGTTGTTCAGGAGGCCCGAAATGCCGCGAAAGCTAATCAGGCCGAACGTGCCGTCGGGCACAGCGCCCGGCGTCAGCAGAGCGAAGTTAGACCAGCGGCGGCCATTGATGGGCAGCTCGTTAATCGAGGTCTGGTTGATATTGGTGGAGAAGTCTTGCTGCGTGGTGTTGATGACCGGCGCTTCAGCCGTGATGTCCACTTGGCCGGTAGTCGCACCGATAGCAAGCTGTGAATCGAGCGAAGTGACGCGCCCGACTTCGACGACGACTTGTTCCTGTGTGAACGCGCCGAAGCCGGAGGCGTTGACGGTCACGGTGTAAGTGCCGGGTTGAAGGTTGACGATGCGCGCGCGACCTTCGTCGTCGGTCGTCGCCGTATCTTCCTTATTGGTTTCAATATTACGCACTGACACGGTTGCGTTGGGCACGACGGCGCTTTGCGGGTCAGTGACGGTGACGCCGATGGCGCCGGTCGTCGTTGACTGGGCGAAGCCCGCAACCGCGCTCATCGCGATGAGCAACAGCGCGACAAGAGGGAACCGGAGAAGTTTGGACATGCAGGAAACTCCTTAGAACGATGAAATTAAGAGTTGAAAACGTTGTGCGCGCGAACCCCTCGTGCGCAAGAAGACTGACCTCAATTGCGAAAGCACCTGTGAACTGCTGCGTGTTTACAGAGGAGTGACACCGAAACAGTAGCGACACCTGCTTGTTGAACGCAAGCTTCTATCATGCTTGACGGCGTTTGCGCAAGTCTTACACCGCCGTGAACGCCGCGTTAAATTATTATCTTGTGGGCGGGGAGCCTCAAGTGAAATTAACGAGCACGAGCGCGGCTCCGGCAACCCCTACCATACGGCAAAAGCCATGCCGTGCGAACCCAGCGCCAGCCCTTCTCAATTAAGGACAATGCTCGCCATATTTAATCGCCGGAGGGCATAGCCGAGGCCTCAATCGCGCGCACAAGATTTTGGATTTTTGTACGAGAATTCGTTTACGGGCAGTAATGAATGAAGAGTGACAAGCGACGAGCAAAACCGCTTCATCTCGTCGCTTGTCACTCGTCGCTGCTTTTACAGTCTTTCGCAAATGATGGCGATGCCTTGGCCGCCGCCGATGCAGGCCGTGGCAAGACCATAACGAAGGCCGCGCCGCTTAAGTTCCATCAGGACGGTCAAGACCAGACGCGTTCCCGATGCGGCGAGCGGATGGCCGAGCGCGATTGCGCCGCCGTTAACGTTGGTACGCGAGCGGTCGAGGCCGAGTTCCTTCTCGACCGCAAGATATTGTGCTGCGAAAGCTTCGTTGACTTCGATGAGGTCAATCTCTTCGAGCTTCAATCCGGCCTTAGCCAGCGCCTTGCGCGTCGCCGGCACGGGGCCGATGCCCATGATTTCCGGCTCAACTCCCGCGTAGGCCCAACTAACAATGCGCCCTAAGGGCTTCGCATCTTTCGCCTTGACATACTCTTCGCCAGCGATGACGAGCGCCGCCGCGCCGTCAACAATACCGGAGGCGTTGCCAGCCGTCACGAACCCATCTTTGCTGAAAGCGGGACGCAGTTTCCCGAGACCTTCAAGCGTGGTTTCCGGTCGTAGATGGTCGTCTGCCGAAAAGAGCGTCGTCCCTTTACGAGTTTTGATTTCGACGGGCACAATCTCTTCCGTGAAGATACCGGCATCAAGGGCGCGCTTGGCTTCCTGCTGTGAGCGCAAGGCATACTGGTCTTGAGCTTCGCGTGAAATCTCATGGCGGCGCGCAAGATTCTCAGCCGTTCCGGCCATCGGCGTATTGCAGTAGGTATCAAGGAGCGCGACCATCAAGCTGTCTTCGAGTTTGCCCTGACCGAGCGCAAAGCCTGAGCGCGCACCGTAGATGACGTGCGGCGCTTGCGACATTGATTCCATGCCGCCGACCAGACAAGTCTGCGCCTCGCCAAGCTGAATCATGTGTGCGCCGGAGATGATTGATTGAATACCGCTGCCGCACAGGCGATTGACGGTCAGCGCCGGACGGTCAAACGGAACACCGGCTTTCAAAGCGACGTGACGCGCGCCATAGATGGCATCGCCGGAAGTCTGCAAGGCGTTGCCGATAATCGTATGGTCAATCTCTTCGCCGCTTATGTTTGTGGCTTCGAGCGCGCCGCGCGCGGCAATCGCGCCCAAATCAATCGCTGAAATATCCTTCAGCGCGCCGACATACTCGCCCATCGGCGTCCGCTTGCCACCCAAGATAAAAACATCACCAGACATTGCTTTTCCTCTTCACCTTTCGACAGACGAAATATTGTAGGGAGTGTCAAACGGATAAGATTAACAGAGCGCCAAAGCTTGGTCAATTTGCGCTCTGCGTGTGGCTGACCCGCCTAGCCCTTAAAGCGATATTCGGAGCGATAGCGGTGGAGCAGTTCTTCTAAAAAGCCTTCGTAAGTGAAGCTCGTAATGTCGTATTCCGGGCGCAGTTTCATCAGCAGCGGTGTGGCTACGCGCCAGGCCATCCACTGGCGCGGATGGTCGGGCAAATCCCAGCGGCGTCGCAGGAATGCCTCGACGACCTCTATCTCGTGCGCCGTGATAGGTTGCAGGCTGGCGTTGAAGACAACGGGCTTGAACGAGCGGCGCAGCGCCGCGTCGGAGACGGGCGCGGCGAAGACCTGGTCGAAGGTCGGCGCTTCGGCTTCGCGCTCGCGCACGACGACAGAGCCTGCGACCATATCGCCAACGCGCTGGTCGCGACGGCTCGTGAAGACGCAGATGAGGCCGATGGAGTAAAAAGGGAAGGGCATGATGTCGAAGATGCGCAGGAGATTTCGCACCGCCGCTTCCCAGAACGTAATAGGCCGCCCGTCTTCACGAATAACGCGCAGTTTGAGCCAGCGCTTGCCGGGCGTCTGCCCGTTCCACAGCCATTCGAAGATGATGAAGTAGCTCGTCCAAATGAAGGCGACGACGAGAATCAGAATCGCATACACCCATTTCGGCGCGGCGCTCAAAGAGCCGCCGAAATCAACAAAATCCGCCATGAGAATAAAGCCTATCGCGATGATAACCATCACGAAGACCTGCAACCCGTGGTCAATCGCGCAAGCCAGAAACCGGTTCCCGATGGACGCCAACGCAAAATGCAGCGGCACGCGCTCCGGCGTCTCAATCACCAAAGTCTCTTCATTACTGATAGACAGTTCAGCAGACATACTAATCAACTCTGCGAAAGTTAACGCTGCTTCCACTCCGCAGTTTTACTGCCAAGAGAAGACATGCCTGTCTTATACTCCGCGCAAGCGCAAGAAGCGGCGCTTACCGACTTGTAAGAGACTTTCCTCGCCAACATTGATTTTGCACACCATACTTGTTTCTGTCTGGCGCACGCCCTCGATTCGCACGCCGCCTTGTTCTATTAAGCGGCGTGCCTCCGCAACTGAGGCAGCGAGTCCCGTTTTAAAGAGTAGCTGCGGCAACGGCCATGACGCTCCCGCTTCTACCTCGCGCACTTCAATCTCATCGGGCGCTTGCTTGCTTCTGAAAATGCGGTTGAACTCTTCTTCAGCCGCATCTGCCGCAGCCGCCGAATGAAAGTCTGTGATGATGCGCCGCGCTAGTTCAACCTTGATGTCGCGCGGGTTGCGCTCACCGTTTGCGGTCGCTTCACGAAGGCGCGCGATTTCTTCCGTTCGCAGGTTGGTGCAGAGTTCGAAGTAGCGCCACATCAACTCGTCTGAGATGGACATCACTTTGCCGAACATCTCGGCGGGCGCTTCGTTGATGCCGATGTAGTTGTCGAGAGACTTCGACATCTTGTGCACGCCGTCTGTGCCTTCCAGGAGCGGCGTGATGATGCAGACTTGGGCTTCTTGGCCTTGCTCGCGTTGCAGGTTGCGCCCGACGAGCAGATTGAATTTTTGGTCGGAGCCGCCGAGTTCTACGTCTGCTTCAAGCGCGACGGAATCGTAGCCCTGCACCAGCGGGTAGAGCAGCTCGTGGAGCGCGATGGGTTGCTCTTTGGCGAGGCGGTTCTGGAAATCGTCGCGCTCCAGAATTTGCTTGACCGTCACGCGCGAGGCGAGGCGAATAAAGCCAGCGGAGCCGAGCTTGTCCATCCATTCCGAGTTGAATCTAATCTCCGTCTTTTCGGGGTCGAGGAGCTTGAAGATTTGCGTCTTGTAGGTTTCGGCATTGGCTGCTATCTCTTCGCGCGTGAGTTGCGGGCGGGTGACAGACTTGCCGGAAGGGTCGCCGATGAGTCCCGTGAAATCGCCAATCAGGAAGACAACGGTGTGGCCTAGTTCTTGAAACGCGCGCAAGCGCTGAATC
>CAZEZJ010000116.1:0-12978 GCA_964516695.1 uncultured Blastocatellaceae bacterium | reverse complement strand
CCGCGCGCAAGGCCGAAGGAAAGTCCTTCGTGTCCGAGCCGACTTCGCGTTGATTGATGGTCGAGTTTTTGTGTTGATGAAGAAACTCTATCGGGTCTTCGATGGTGACGATGTGATATTTCTTCCGCTCGTTGATGATGTCTATGACGGCGGCCAGCGTCGAGCTTTTGCCCGAACCCGTCGGGCCTGTCAAAAGGATGATGCCGTTGCGCAGTTCGGCCATCTCGGCCAGTTGCGCGGGCAGCCCGAGCGTCTTGATGGTCGGAATCTCCGTCGGGATAACGCGCATCACGATGCTATAGGAGCCGCGCTGCTGAAAGATATTGACGCGAAAGCGCGTGCGCGACGGCAGGCTGTAGCTCAAGTCGGCGGTGCCCGTGTGGGCCAAGCGCTCTGCCGCTTCGGGATGGCCCTGCATCAGCGTCATCGCGATGATTTCCGTCTGAAAGGGCGTCAGCTTTTGCAGGCCGAGCGGTTGGACGGGCATCAGTTTGCCGTTCACTTCAACCTGCGGCGGTTGGCCCACGCTGAAGTTCAGGTCGCTAATCCGGTCGGATGCGAGCAGCATTCGCTCGATGATGGGCGGCAGGTCAAAGCAACTCATGCCAAGAGAAACTCCATATTGGGTGATGGGGAAATCAAGTAAGCGACGGGGACGAGTAAAGCAAATTCGCAGAGTCAGTTTGGGACGCACGGCGGCCAGAAACGCATCGCTTCCGAGGCCACTTTGATTGTCGCGTATAACACGAATAAACGCAAGTAAATTCTGTTGGCCGTACGATTTCCAGAGGATTTTTAGAGACTATTGATGACGGCCCGAACTTGTTGCTCTATTTTCGCGGGTTCCTTGAGCAAGAGGCTGATGACGGCGACGGCGTCTGCACCGGCTGCGATGACCTCGGGCGCTGTTTCCAGACTGATGCCGCCGATGGCGACCAGCGGCACGAGGTTGATGGCCTGACGAACACGGCGCAACCCTTCGAGGCCGACGAGCGTATCCGGGTTTTCCTTCGACGAAGTCTGGAAGATAGGCCCGATGGCGAGATAGTCAATGGGCAAACGCGCGGCCCTGCGCGCCTGTTCGACGCTGTGTGTGGAGAAGCCGATGATGGCACGCTCGCCCAGCATTTCTCGCGCAGCCGTTGGTGGCAGGTCGTCCTGTCCGAGATGAACGCCGTCTGCGCCGAGCGCTAGTGCGATGTCTACGCGGTCGTTGATGATGAGCCGCACTTTTCGCTCGCGCGCCGCTGCGAGCGCCTCCTGTGCTGCCTTGTAAAACTCGCGCGGCGAGAGATGCTTCTCGCGCAGTTGGATGAGGGTTGCGCCGCCTGCGCTCAGGCGTGCGACCTGTTCAGCGTGCGATAGACCGGAAAGACGCGCATCTGTGATGGGATAAAGTTTGGGCAGCTCGCTTCTCATCGCTCAACCTGAAGGTTAGCACAACAAGAGCGCACCTCACGCCGGAAACGCAGCGGCGCTAAGAAAGCAAGCGATGTTTTTAGCCTTTAAGGTGTCTGTGAGTGAAACCTTTTTCCTTATCCTGTTCCTTCTAGTTTCGCTCTCCGAGTCCGTGTTGCTGTTTGCAGATTTTGCAGGCTGTCGGCTGCTCTGTGTTATCTACTGCATGGCTGACGGGCTTGAGCGTGCGCAAGTAAGCGAAGATGGCCTTCAAATCTTCGTCCGTCATACCGCGATAAAAGAACCAGGGCATGACGGAATTGAGTGTGCGGGCGCGGACGTGTCCGGTGCGCATCATTTCGAGAAAGAGCTTTTCATCGTAGTAGGAGATTCCGGTTGAATGCGGAGTGATGTTAGCGCTTGTGGTTTGCCCGCCCGGATATTTCAGGATAAAGCCTCCGGCGAATTCAAGGCCCGGCATCGGCTGGCCCTTCTCCTGCGGGTTGTGGCAATCAGCGCAGCCGCCCATTTTGGTCAGGTACGCCCCGCGCTTGACGGGGTCTGCCATGTCCGGCGGCGGCACAACTCCGTTGACGGGCTGCGGCGCGCTTTGAATCAAACGGCTCAACGGGAAAGGAATTTTGGTCTGCGGTAGAGGGTTGCGCACGGGCGCGATTGAGCGCAGGTAAACGATTAGGGAAGCGAGGTCTTCATCCGACATGTCGCGGAAGCTCAGGTAGGGCATCACCGGAAAGAGCGTTCGCCCGTCGTGGCCTATGCCCTCGCGTATGGCGCGAGCCAGTTGGTCGTCAGTCCAGTTGCCCGTGCCCGTCTCTTTATCCGGCGTGATGTTGGACACGATTAGCCACGGCATTCCCTCCGCCGACCAATCTTTACCGGCCCCGATTTTGCCCTCGATGGGCGGCGCTCCAGGCGCTTTCCAGTCCTTCTCCGAATGGCAATCGAAGCAACCCATCACGCTCTCCGCAAGATAACGCCCGCGCTCCTGCCTCACGGGCGTACGCTCGAAACGGCGGTCGGTCAGCGCGCGCGCCTTCGCACCGATGATGGGACGCCAGCCTATCGTCAGTGTAATGAAGAGGGCGAGCGTGCCGGCGATTGCCAAGAGAGTTAGGCCAGCAACTTTCTTCCATCTACGTGCCATCAAGCGAGTCTCCTTAGTCGTTGATGAGTTATCTTAGGAAGAAGCACGCGAACGAGCTTTTTTGCTCATCGCGACGATACTAGCTGGATAGAAATCTTTTATAACTCGATGGGTTCGATGCGAACGCTGCGGTCGGGCAACACCGTGACGGTGTGATTGTCCGGCACTTCCTGCCAATCGGTCGGGTCGTCAGTCAACTTTTCGCTGGCGACGATGACGGCCGCTGCCTCTTGAGAGCGAGCGACCGAGTGCATATCGCAAAGGCCGTCGGGCAAGCATTCAAAGCGCTGGCCGCGCGAGTAGTGTAATGAGTTGCCTTTAACGTTTGCACCCGATGCGTAGCGTGAGACGACTGTGGATTGGCCGTCCGTGATGGCGAAGTTGTAGAAGGAAGACTCGCTCACACCCGCTCTCTGCGTCCACTCGTTTAAGAGCGCGATGGTTTCAACCAGGGCGCGGCGCATCTCTTCGGGGCTTGTCTCTCCGAAGGGAGTGCGCAAGCTGTTGAGAAAGACACCAAAGGCGTGCTCGGAATCGGTCGTGCCCTGTATCATGTCGTAGAATTCGTCTTTGAGGCTTTCGCGCAGGGTGCGCTTGATTTTGTGAAAGCCGGAGACCGCGCCGTTGTGCATCCACATGAAACGGTCGTAGGCAAACGGATGCACGTTCGCATCCGTCACGGCCATGCCGGGAGAGGCTGCTCGCACGTGTGCAAACAGACACGTGGCGCGTGTCTTGGCCGCGAGGTTCTGCAAGTTATGATTAGACCAAGCGGGCGAGACTGAACGCTGAATGCAAGGGCTGGGGTCAATCTCAGGAACATACCACCCGACGCCGAAGCCGTCGCCGTTTAAAGGCTCAGCCCTTTCGCGCGCGTGATAGCTTTGCATGATGAGCGAATTGACCGGGCGATAAAGCAAGTCTGCCAAGAGCAGCGGCGCGCCCGCATAAGTGATAAAACGGCACATCGCATTCACACCCGAGAAAGCACAAAGATGAGCGAGCAGAGAGATAATACAACGGAACGCGATGAGCCGTCGCCAAAAGAGCGCCCGCCGCAACCGGGAAGCTATTACTATGACGACGCGACCGGATACGAGCTTTACGACCCGGCAAAAGATGAAGACGACGAAGACGAGCAGGATGCAAACACTGCTTCCCACGAAGCAGAGCGTACGGAAGAGCGCAAGCCGTAATATCTAACACGGCTTTGCAGCCTTCATGCTTGTCATTGCCGCTGCCTTTGAGGCGAGCCTGACTCACTGACGGCCCGCGCATCAGAGCGGCGCTCAAGACAGCACACACGACGCGCCGAGCGTTTAAGACTCTTTCTTCTTCGGTCGCTCGTTGGCCCTGAGCACGCGCTTGCGCAGGCGTATCGTTTGCGGAGTGACTTCGACCAGTTCGTCGTCAGCGATGAATTCCAGCGCTTGTTCGAGCGATAAATCTTTGACGGGAACGAGCCGCATCGCTTCGTCTGCGGAGGCAGCGCGCATGTTGGTCAGCTTCTTCTCCTTCACGGCGTTGACATCCAAATCAACCGCCCGCGCGTTCTCTCCGATAATCATGCCTTCATAAACTTTCATACCCGGGCGGGCAAACATTGACCCGCGCTCTTGCAGATTGAAGAGCGCATAGGTCGTCGTCTCGCCCATCCGGTCTGCGACGAGCGAGCCTGTCGAGCGCCCGCGCATCTCGCCCTGCCAAGGGCCGAAGCGCAAGAATAAGGTGTTGAGCAGCCCCGTCCCCTTCGTCTCCGTCAGAAACTCGCTGCGGAAGCCAATCAGGCCGCGCGACGGAGTTTCAAACTCAAGGCGCACGCGCCCCGTGCCATGGTTGACCATCTTCATCATCTGCCCTTTGCGCCGGCCCATCGCTTCCGTGACGACGCCGATAAACTCATCTGGACAATCGACCACCACCTGCTCGATAGGCTCGAAGGTTTGCCCGTCAACCTTACGCGTGATGACTTCCGGCTTCGAGACCTGTAGCTCGTAGCCCTCGCGGCGCATCATCTCGATTAAAATCGCGAGCTGCAATTCGCCGCGTCCTGAAACCTTAAACTGGTCGGGCGAATCCGTCTGTTCGACACGGATGGCGACGTTGCCCAAGATTTCCCTATCAAGGCGTTCCTTGATTTGGCGCGACGTCACAAACTTGCCTTCACGACCCGCGAACGGCGAATTGTTAACGCCGAAAATCATCGAAATCGTCGGTTCATCAACGGAGATGACGGGCAAGCGCTGCGGATTCTCCAAGCTGGTGACGGTCTCACCAATCTCTATCCCTTCAATGCCCGCGAGCGCAACGATGTCGCCCACACGCGCACGTTCGATTGATTCACGCTTGAGTCCTTCAAAGGCGTAAAGCTGCGAGATGCGCGTCTTCTGCGTTGAGCCGTCGCGCTTAATGATGGCCACTGTGTCGCCGACCGCAATCTCTCCCGAAAAGACGCGCCCGATGGCTAGACGGCCAACGTAAGAATCGTAATCGAGATTCGCCACCAGCAGTTGCAGCGTGTCGTCGCGCAAGGCTTGCGGAGCCGGGATGGTTTCAACTATCTGGTCAAACAGCGGGCGCAGGTTCGCGGATTCGTCCGTCAAACTCTTTCGGGCGATGCCCTCGCGCGAGATGGCGTACAGAATCGGAAACTCAATCTGCTCGTCGGTCGCGTCGAGGTCAAGAAACAACTCGTAGATTTCATCCACGACTTCCGCGGGGCGTGCATCCTGCCTGTCAATTTTATTGACGACAGCGATGGTCGGCAGCCGCGCCTCCAAAGCCTTGCGCAAGACGAAACGCGTCTGCGGCAAACAACCCTCGGCAGCATCCACTAGCAGCATCACGCCGTCCACCATCTTCAACACGCGTTCAACCTCGCCGCCGAAATCGGCGTGGCCCGGCGTGTCAACGATATTAATCTTCACGTCGCCATAACGAACGGCAGTATTCTTCGCCATGATTGTGATGCCGCGCTCGCGCTCTAAATCCATCGAATCCATCACGCGGTCTACGAGGTGCTCGTTCTCACGAAACGTTCCGGCTTGTCTGAGCATCGCGTCCACGAGCGTTGTCTTGCCGTGGTCAACGTGGGCGAAGATGGCTATATTGCGAATCTCTTTTCTCTCTTTACTCATACTTCCCCTACATAGATGAAAATCTCTGTTTGAACGATAAGCCGCAAAACCTGTCATCATAACACGCGCGGCTCAATTGAGCACACGGACAAAGCACAAAGCACGCGACAGTTTCACGCTGAAGGCGCAAAGCGAAAGCTGAATTGTTCGTTTGGGCGAGCGCGTGCTTTTCTTTCGCGCCTTCGGGCGTGCTTTACATTTTGCGCCTGTGTGAGAAATTAACCTTGATAGTTTAAGAATTGAATGCGCCGGTTTGTCTTAGTGCTTCATACAAGACGATGGCGACGGAGGTGGCGAGGTTGAGGCTGCGCACCTGCGAATTGAGCATGGGAATCGTCAGGCACCGCTCCCAGTTTGCGTGCAGCAGGTCTTCGGGCAGCCCGCGCGTTTCGCGCCCGAAGACCAGACAATCGTTTGTCTCAAAACGCCAACTGGTGTAATGACGCTCGGCTTTGGTCGTCAGGTAAACGAAGCGCGCGGCGGGCAAGCCTGAGTAGAGCGCGGGCAAATCACGATGGCGATGCAGCTCTACTTCCGGCCAATAGTCTAATCCGGCGCGCTTCACAGCCCTGTCATCAAGCCGAAATCCGGTCACTCCGACAATATGCAAAGGAGAGCGCGTCGCCGCACACAAACGCGCGATATTGCCAGTATTCGGCGGAATTTCAGGCTCAACGAGCGCAACGCGAATCATAAGAAACGTGATAGGTCATGGGTGATAAGTGATAGGAAACTGCTTTTCTTATCCCCTATCACTTATCACTCATCACTACCTTTTGTAGTCGTCTTCAAGCCGCACGATGTCGTCTTCGCCAAGATAATCGCCGAGTTGCACTTCGATGAGCGCGAGCGGTTGCTGCGTGCTGTTGCCGAGACGGTGATTGGTTTCAGGAGGAATGTGAATGTGCTCGCCCGCTTTGAGCCGCAACTCGCGGTCGCCGCAAACTACGTCTGCGATGCCGGACACGACGACCCAATGCTCGCCGCGTCGTGAGTGGCGCTGCAAACTCAGGCGCTCGCCCGGTTTGACTTCTAACCTCTTCACCTTATAGCCGTCGCTTTCTTCCAGCACCTCGTAGCGTCCCCACGGTCTCTCTTCAGCTTCTCCCACTCGCTCGCTCCTCCTCTTAGAAGATAAATTTCAGGTTTCAAGTTTAAGGCTGCTAGGACTGCGCTGCTAACTTCAAACCTTAAACTTTGAAACTTAAAACCGGATTGACTAGTGAGCATAACGAAGAGGCACGCGGCAGCGCAAGAAAAGAAGAAGAACGGCGCGCTTCGTGTGAAGCAGTCGCCGTTCTTTGTGAATGGCCGCGAATGGCCCAGTGTGTTGCGTGCGCCTATGGAAGGTTGTTGTTTCCCGTGAAGTTGAACTATCTCTTCTTCGAGCCGCCCTTCTTCGAGCCGCCCTTTGAGCCGCCCTTCGAGCCGCCCTTCGAGCCGCCCTTTGAACCGCCCTTTGAGCCGCCCTTTGAGCCGCCCTTTGAACCACCTTTTTTACTTCCACCAGCTTTCTTAGTTGCCATAGGTTGTTGCTGCTCCTTTTCAGTTAGTTGCTAAGACCACAAGATACTGTATCAACTTTCTTCTTGTGGCCTAGAGTAAACGGCGCACAACATGTTGGTATATAAACGTAAAGTGAGAAGATGTCAATAACTTATTACTGTTTAAGCGATTTTTTTTATTGCGCGACGGCGCAGATGAGATTCATCGCCTGACGAAAAGAGTTTGAATCTCATCCTCGATGCGTGAGTGAAGAGATGCGTGATGATACTGTTGAGCGTCTTCAGGTGGCTGAATGACGATTGATGAAAGGTAATGTGATTGAGTTTATTTTCCGGCGACAGATGTATGCCGGGTGCGCGCGTGGCGTTATCTGAAGTAAGGAGTGAAGACCCATTGGTCGTGACGCTCGATGCCGTAGTAAGTGATGACGGAAGCGCGACGGCTGCGGCTGGCGACGCCGATAAACTGCCCGGTCGAATCTTCCGAATCATCTTCGCCGCCCGGCGCTTCTTCTTTCGAGTCTACCTCAAGAATGTTTGTTAAGATCGCCACCGGCCCGACTTTATCAGTGAATCTTCTGTCTCTGGTATCAGGCGTTCGCCCGCCCGCATAGACGGTGACGGCGCGCTGGAAAGCTAAGAAGGTAGCATCCGTTTTCCTGATGAGTTTCCATTTGCCGGAACTGGAAAGCGGGTCAATCGCGGCGGCGGGCCGCAGAATTTGTATCTTCTTCGTGCCGCTCGGAATCCCTTCCAGCAGCTCGTCCATCGAAGTCGGCGGCGCTTTTCTGATTGTATAAATACGTATCGCCTCGGCCACCTCTTCGCCGCGTGCGATGGCTTCTTCCTCACGCGAGCGTTGCGCCTGCTGGCGAATGCTCGGCGCGGCGGCGCTGATTAAGAGCAGCATAATCGCCATCACCGCCAGCAGCGCGACGAGCGTATAGCCGCGCTCATTGGAGCGCACGTTACGGCTATCGAGCGCAGGCAAAGACACAACAGGGCAGCGGCGGCGCACGGGCGCGGATAGTCTTTCTTCGTCGCCCGCTTTACGGCTCATCATCGTCGTCATCTCCCTGCGGCGGAGGCGTGTAGCGCTGGTTAGGATTGGGAAAGCCGCTGGCCGGCGCTGCGGGCTGAGAGCCGGGCGAACTGCTGACGCCGCCAGCGTCGGTCGTTAAAGGCAGCGAGTGTTTAATCTTCAGGTTGGTATCGATAAACGCTATCTCACGCTCCGAAATGCTGGTGACGCGAAAGCGCCCGCCGAGCAAATCGCCGCGCTGCACGCTCAAGAGGTCGCGGCTGCCCTTGTCTTTCAGGAGAGCCGTGTCGTTGTAGCTTCGCTTCGCGAGTAAACCGACGAAGGTATAGTTTGGCGTCGGCGGTGCTTGAACGTTGAGCGTGGCGGTATTGGAAAAGAGTTGGCCGTCAGGCGAGCGGACGCTGATGGTGCGCGGGCCTTCAAATGAGATGAGAGAGCCGGAGACGCTGGCGGAGAGTTGCTGCCCGTTGATGAAACGCGTCGGTAGTTGAGTTCCATTAATCTCGACGCGAACGTCAGGCGTAAACTTGTCGCCGGTGACTTCGAGCGTGAAATCGCCGGTGCGCGCATAGACGTTGGCGGGCGAGACGGAGGCGAGCACGACGTTGGTCGGAATAGGTGTCGGCGTCGGAGGCAATGTCGGCTCGACGCTCGCTGATGGTTTTGGCGGCGGCGGCCCTTCGTAGTAAGCGAAGATGTTGCGGCCCGCTTCGGGAACCACTGGTGGATTGATGTTGTAGACCACCGGACGCAGGAAATCTAACGACGACTCTTGCTCACCTTGCGGGAGGGCGGTGGTGCCGACCGGCGTGCGCGGCGTGGGCGAAGCCGCCGCTCTCGACGAGTTGGTATTAGTTGTGGGCTTCTTCGCGGGCGTAGACGAGCCGAACAGCATGTAAGAGATAGAGATGAGCGCGATACCGCCGAGCACGATGGCGGCAATCGTCTTGTTGCGTTCCGCCGGAGTCTTACCTTCGAGTAAAGCCATGATGAAAACCTCTCAACGTGTCTCGGTGGTTGGCACGACCTCAGCTTCGGGAGCGGCTTCGCGGCGGAAGTAGGCTGCCATGTCAAGACGCAGGCTGACGAGCGCGCCGCGCACGACGGGTTTTGCAGCCTCGCCGGGAACGTCTGACGTTACAGCGGGGGCGCTGGAGTCGGTTGCCTTTTCCAATTCGACCGCGTTGATGATGATGAATTGATTGCTCGTCTCTATCTCGCGCACGAAGCGACGCAAATTAGGGTATGCGCCTTCGACCGTCAGGTTGATGCCGAGGCCAGGATAGAGGCTTTGCCATTTGGCGTTGCCCGTGCGCGCGGAACTACCCTGCGTGCTGCCCGCGGCCAAGGGGTCAAGCAGGTTGTAGGTTGGGCCGGAAGTGTTGCGCAGGCTATTGCTGCGAATCAGTTTGTTCAAGGTGTCGAGCAGCGTGATGCGCCCTGTGCCGCGCGTGGAAAGACGATTCGATTCAAAATCCTGCACGCTCTGAGTGATTTCGGCAATCGTCGTCTGCTTATCCGTGTTGAGCTTAATGCCTTCCTGCATCTTGCGCAGTTGGGTGTAGGTCTCTTCGCGCTTGCGTAAACTTTCATCAAGGCGGGCGTTCGCCGGGCGAAGAAAGAAGAAATAAGCGAAGACAACGCCGAGGAGGAGCAAGGCGCTAGCCGCGAGGCCGGCGAGTTCGGGCACGCCGAGCAGGCTGCGCTTGCGTGATTGGCGCAACTTCTCGACGCGTATGCGAATCTGCTCGCGCCGCGCGGTCGTTCCCTTCTCCGTGGCCTTCTGCTCGCTCATCGCCCGCTTCCATTCTCAACGCCGGTCGTTGCGGTCGCCGCAATATTATTACTGCGAGACGGATTGACGGGCACGCCCGCGCGCGGCGTGTAGCGCACGCGCAGCGTCCACTGTGTGCCGCTCTCGCCTCTTCCCTTTTGGAGTTCTTGCGCGACAGGTTCAGCCTGAAAAACGCCTCCGCGATCCATCTCGGCAATCATTCCCGTCACGCTGCCCGGAGATTTTTCGATAACGGCCAATTCGAGAATCGCGATGGTTTGTTCGCCGCGCAGGGCTACGTCGCGCACGCTGATGCGCGAGACGCGCACGCCGCCCGGCAGCGCCGCCTCCAGGTCTGCGAAAAGACGCGACCAAGAGAAGCGTTTGCGGTCAACCAGCGATTGCGCGGCCAGCAACGAATCGCGCTGCTCAACCGTCATCGCATCCTTCACGTCTGAAGCCTGTTTTCCGAGCAGCTTCATTTGCTCGCTCAAACTATTGAGGTCGCGCTCGACAGCCTGCGCTTTAGTATTGGTCTGGCTCGTTAAGCTGATGATAAAGATGAGCGCCACCAGCGAACTGAGCGTGATGATGCCGCTAATGGCCCACGGCAAAGCACGATTGCGAAAAGGCTGGCTGGCAAGATTGAGTTTGGCGCTCACAACAACGAGATTCCTGTTCCGCCCCGCGGCAGAGGATGAAGCCGATAAAGATTTATCAGACGATAAAAGCATACACGCCAGCACCAAACAGGCGCAACCGGAGGGCGCTTGAGTTTGCAACGCACTTCGGGCTTGAGCCAACGCTTACACGCATTGAACGAAGACGGGTTGCAGAAATGCAGGGCGGCGAGAGCTAATATGGAAGCTGGAAGCGACGAAAGATGAAAGCGCGGCTCTTTAACGGTTAAAAAGCCGCGCTTTCATCCTTCAGGCGTGTGTGATTCCTAATCCCTATTTGTTGCTTGGCTGACGACTCTGGAATTGATGACTTTTCCGGCGGCGTCGAGCGTTAACTCGATGACAGCGCCGGAAGTGTCCGTCACGCGACGGAGGGTTTGCCCGGCGGTGTTGGTGGTTTCCGACAGCACGTTTAAGCTCGACACGTTGCCAACCGTCTTCTGGTCAACGACTTTGCCGGCCGTATCGAGCGTGCGCTCCAAAATACTGCCCGTGCGGTCAACCGTGCGCTGAACGGTTTGGCCCAAGGTGTTGACGGTCTGGCTGAGCAGGCCGTTGGGCGCGGTCAGATTGCTGACCGCTCCGCCGGGGCCGAGCGCCGTGTTAGCCACGCCGCCGACCGTCCCGACCGTAGTGTCAACGCTCTGCAACAGGCGTTCGAGGATTTGCGGGTTGCGGTCAATGGTCGTCAGCGTGCGGTCAATAATGGCCGCCACGTTGTCAAGCCGCACCTTCAACAAGACCTCTGCGCGCACGCCCTTAATCGTCAGCTTGACCTTATCAATTCCGACGTCTGCTCCCGCCGTCAACTGAAGCAGATTGGCGAGCCGCGCGTCCAATGAGACGCGGGCGCGCAGGTTTTCCACTTCGAGATTGATTTCCTCAACCGAAAGATTCGGCACGTCAAGCAGCACGTCAGGGTCGCCCGTGGCTGCCTCCTGACGCCGCCGCGCGCTGGCGGCCTCCTGCCGCTGGCGGTCTTCCTGCGAAAGCGGGCGCACGGGCGTGACGGGCGTTGGCGTCGGGCGCGCCTGCGGCTGTTGGCGCGCCCGTGCGTCTGTTTGCGGCGGCGGCAGGTTGCTGGTCGTGTTGGTTTGAATTGAGGCGTCGCGCGAACCTGTAGTCGTGGTGCGCGGCTCCTGTGCCAGCGCGAGACTGGCGCTTGCCAAAAGCAAGAGCGCCATTAATGCTCCACAGCTTGAGAGCTTGTTCACTGTTGGTCTCCTCCTGAAGAGTCTGATGAATACTACGTAACTCAAATACTAAGTGTCGGGGGCTACGTTTAAAGCATCAACGTCTATCGAAGTGAGAGTTAAAATTCGCAAGGCCGAGATTCAAACTTCGCTTGCCAGCTAAATTTTTCGCACCCGATTTTCAAAGCCGGATATTTAAGGGACTGTCTCTGGGGCGCGGCGCACATTGAGGCGCTCAAGCACGCGCTCCATGCTCGCGCGAAAGCGCACGCGCCCGCGCACGTTGCGCAGCAGGACGTTAATCTCTTCTGCGCCGACCGCCACGCCGACGCGCAGCATCAATCCACGCGCCGTCTCCTCGCCAACCTCGACGGATGTTGAAGCCGCGAAGTCGCGCTCGATGACGCGCCGCTCCGTGATGTTCAATTCAAAGGTTTCGTCGGCATTGGTGCGATTAACGGACTGCGCGCCCGCAGTTGGTTGTGCGACGGTTGCCGCGCGGTCGTTGCCGCTCGTTTGAGCTACGCACAGCACAGCGCAAGCTGCGACGAGAAACAGAATGTGCGTCATGCTCCAAAAATTTCGCTTCATTTTATGGTTTCTCCCCTTGTGTTGCCGGAGGGGAGGTTGTATTAGCGGGCGGCGCGCTGGTTGGCGGCGCAATGCTTCCCGCAGGCTTATCGTCCGTGATGGGCACTTCGCCCAGGGCTTCAGCGACGATGCGCTCGATGTCTGCGAAACGGCTGGTGATTGTTAACTGGATTCCAATGTTGCGATACGTCACGCCGGGCTGCACGGGGCGCGGCAAATTCTGTCGCTCCGCCTCCCAGACCGTATCGCGTTCGTGGCTGCCCGTGAATTCCACCTTCGTCTCGGGAACAACATCAAAGCGCAGTTCGCGCGCCGTCACGTTCGCTGTGATTTCAAGGTCGTTAGTTTGCGCCGGAGTTGAAGTGGAACTGGTTTGCGGGGCGGTGCTGGCGGTGGGTGCAGGCGTTTGCGGCGTTTGCGTTGGCTGCTGCGCGACGACGCTTTGAGCGCCGCTGGTGCCGCAAGCGGCCAACAGGCCAAAGAGGACGAGAGC
>CAZEZJ010000115.1:0-13161 GCA_964516695.1 uncultured Blastocatellaceae bacterium | reverse complement strand
GTCTATCGTGCCGAGCGCATCTTGGTCGGCGATGATGTGGCCGTCAAAATTCTGCGTCGTGAATTTGTGGCTGAGGCCGAGGCTATCGGGCGTTTTCGTCGTGAAGCGCGTGCGGCGGCGCGCCTGCGGCATCCGAACATCGTTGCCATTTATGACTACGGCGAAGCGCGCGGCGCCGCCGCGCCCGCCGACTACCGCAGCGCATTGCTCAAGGGCGAATCTCTGGGCGACCTGCTGCGCCGCGAAACTCGGCTTGGAGCGGAGCGCGTCGTCGCCTTACTGCGCGGCATCTGCGCTGGGATTGGCACGGCACACCGTAACGGCATCGTCCATCGCGACATCAAGCCGGATAACGTCATCGTGCTGCCGCCCGACGAAGAAGAGGGACGCGAGACGGAGGCCATCAAGGTCGTTGACTTCGGCATCGCCAAGCTGCGTGACCCGGCCGCCGGCGGCACTCTGACGCGGGAAGGTTTTCAGCCCGGAACCGTCTACTATATGTCGCCCGAACAGTGTCGGGGAGATCGATTAGACGCCCGCTCGGATGTCTATAGCCTCGGCGCGCTCTCCTACGAAATGCTTACGGGGGCGCCGCCCTTCACAGGCGAGACGCGCACCGGCGTCATTTCCAAGCAACTCTTCGATCCACCGCCGCCCTTTCCCGAAGAGGCACGCGTCCCGCCTGCGCTCGCGGCGGTCGTGCTGCGGGCGCTTGCCAAAGACCCGGCCGCGCGACAAATGGACGCCGCCGCGCTCTGGCGCGAGTTGCAAACAGCGGAGCGCGAAGAACAGGAAGCGCAACAACGCCGCGCCGAAGAGGAACGCCAGCGAGCCGCTGCCGAAAAACAACGACTCGCCGAGGAGGCACGCCAGCGGGAAGAGGCGCGACGGGGTGAGGAAGAGCTTGCCCGCCGGCGTGCCGCAGAAGAGCAACAGCGCGAGGCCGAAGCACTGGAAAGACGCGTAGCAGAAGAAGCTGCGCGGCGTGCCGCCGAAGAAGAACAGCGTCTCCGCGAAGAGGAGCGCCTGCGCCGGGAGGCTGAAGAGCGCCAGCGTGAGGAGGACGAACGGCAGCGCGCGGTCACCGCAGCGGCCCAGCGTGAACAGGAAGCAGCGGAACAGAGGCAGCGCGAAGCCGAAGCTCAACGGCTTGAACAAGAGTATGCTGCCGCCCGCCGTCGTGTAGAAGAGCGTGCTGCCGTACGATCTGAGCGTGAGGCTGCGGCCGAACAGCAGCGCGAGAGGGAAGCTGCCGTGCACCAGCAGGAGGAGGTTGCGGCCCAGCAGCAGGAGGCCGAAGCGCAATTTGCTCAGAAGGAATCGGTGCGGCTGGATGCGCTGCCGCCACAGCAACTGCCTCCGCCGCCATCCCCGCCGTTGCCCGCACTCTCGTCGTCAAACGCGGACGATGACACGCCTGCCGTCTCGCGCGCTCCTTCCGTGTGGATAAGCGAATCGCGCGGTCGTTTCCGGTGGATAAAGGCTTGGAATTTAAGGTTGTACTTCTTAGCTTTGGTCGTACTGTTGCTCGTATCGGGAATCGGTTATGTCCTGATGTCTCGTCAACGACCTAAGACAACCGCGGCAACCAATAATCAGGCGGCCAACGTGAACCAGCCAGCGGCCGACCAGCCAGCGAAGCCGGTGGCGAACGAGCTGAAACCAGCGCCACCGCCGGGCATGGCCTTCGTGCCGGGCGGCAAGTTTATAATGGGACGCGATGACGGCGACGATTACGAGAGACCTGCACACGAGATCTCTGTCAAGCGGTTCTACATAGATCTCTATGAAGTGACCTGCGAAGACTACAAAAAATTCCTCGACCACACGCCGAATCAGCCGCTACCATCTGGCTGGAAGGTAGTAACGACAGGTGATGGGCGTACGTCGCCAATGATGCGAATAACGTTTCCGCCGGAGGGTGCGGCGCGCAAGCCCGTCACCGGCGTGTCGTGGGATGATGCGGTGGCGTATGCGAATTGGGCGGGCAAGCGTTTGCCGACCGAAGAGGAGTGGGAGTTTGCGGCGCGCGGCGCTGACGGGCGGCGTTACCCTTGGGGCAACGAGTGGAGCAAGGGATTGGCTAACGCTGACCGCGCATCAAACGGCATGGTTGACGTAGGCACGTACAAGGGTGCGTCGCCGTTCGGCGCATTTGACATGGCCGGCAACGCTTGGGAGTGGACTGACAGCACGATAACTATGTATTCTGCCGGAAGACTACCTGGCGGAGTGTCTTCGGATTGGAAGGTCATCCGCGGCGGTACGTTTCTGAGTAACAGTAAACAGGCGACGACCACTTATCGCCGCGGCTGGCCAGCACGCAAAGGCAAGAACTACAGCAACACCGGATTCCGCTGCGCCAAAGACGTTGAGAATTAGTCAGGCAGGGAGAGGCGAGTGATGAAAAGAGAGTTTGCCCTCAAAGCACAAGCCATCGTCGGCACGCTGGTCATCACCGCAGCTTTGGTTCCTCTCTGTGCTTCGTCACCGATTGGTGAGGGGGCTGCAATCAGGAGGGCACAGGACGGTGCAGCGAACCCCCCCAAGTCTAAATCAGGCCGGATGGGCAAAGTTAAAACGAAAAAGAGAGCTATGCCTGCGAGGGGTCGTTCAGCTTCCTCTAAGCTGTCCGGTAAGACTCGCCCTTTACCAAAGGCCGACCGCACCCCCATAGTAATTAGCCCCGCTTCGTCGAAACAGTCCGGCAATGCAAATGCCAGCTCAACGAAGGGCGGCGCGACAACTACAGAGGGTAACCCGCCCTCTTCCACATCAGCGATTGACAAATCGTCTGCAGAACCAAATAAGCCCACATCGGATGGAGTCGTACCGACAAATGTTACGAAGCCGGATAATCTCACGCCGAATGCAGTTCAGCCGACGGATGCTAAAACTGCTGCTGAAGAGCCGAATAAGCCTACATCAGGTGGAGTCATACCAACAGATGCCACTACGAAGCGGGGTGATCTCACCTCAAGGGAAGTCCAGCCGACGGATGCTGCCGAGGGGAAGAATAAACCCACATTAAGGACGACCCCTCCGACAGATGCCGCCGGGTATTACGAAGTTGGGATGAGCCATTACGAATCGAAGCGCTTCAAGGATGCAGTCGAAGCCTTTAAACAATCTATCCGTCTCGGCTCGACCGACCCCAAAACCTATTTCAATCTGGGACAGGCTTACTACAGCCTCAATCTTTACAAGGAAGCGCGAGAATCCTACAAGCGCGCGGTAAAGGTTAAGCCCGACTGGGACGAGGCACACTATCGTCTCGGCTGGATATATCACCTCCTCGGCGACAAGACTCAGGCGCTCGCGCAGTACAAGATTCTACAGACGCTCAACCCAGAGATGGCGGCCAACTTCCAGAAACTTATCGACTATGCAAATACTGATTCAAATACTCAGGATATCGGGGCAGCAGCAAAGGTAGCCCTACCATGCGATGGCCAAAACATCATCACCGACGCCCATGTATCAAAGGAAAACGGATCGAACCTTCCAGGTGGAAACACCTCTTCGACAGTGAAGAAGTTGAATTTCTCACGGCTGCGATGTTCTGAACTATCTACAGGAACAGTCATCACTATCGAATCGGATGGAGCACATAATAGATATTCATCTTACCGACAAAGCGACCGCTACTACGTCGTGATTCCAGATTCAGCGGCGCCCAGTATAAAAAGCGGTGTTCAAGCTTGTGGTTTTGATGAGATGCAGGTGCGAAAAAATTACAATGACACAATACTGTCGTTTCACCTGCGCCCTGGCGCGAAAGCAAGCCCCCGGCAGAGTTTCAACCAACTCGAAATCGTTTTCGATTTGCCGTGCAGCAAGACCGTCCCTGAATGAGGATGGGGCAAAAGTTGGTTATCCCTATGCCCCTGGGCCGGGGAAGAGAGTCGGAATTATTTACATCCCGCGTGCACAGTATGAAATCACGGTTGAACTAGAAAGTGGGTTCACGAAAAAATTCCGGTCAGGTATCTTTACGATTGACCGCCGGAATTAGATCGAATTAGTTCAGAACTTTCTGATCGCACTCGTAAGCAAACGGAGGCATTTTTACAAATCAAAATTCCACAAAATAACTTCTGTGAAGCGGCGGTTATAGTCAAGCGATTTCTTTATCCTCTGTCCATCTCGGTTGAAGCACACTTCAACTGTTCAGCGAGTTCCATGTCAGTCTTCTGTTCGCGCTCTTTCGTGGGCGATCTGTTGCCCGCCCGGCGCATTAGTGGATTCGATTGCTCGGCGGCACCATCTCAAAAACGGCATCCAACTTTAGCCACGTTATTTCCCGTGCTCGCCGTGCGTGCTCTCAAACTCGCTGTTGGTTACTGCCCATTTGCCAACTTCACGTTAATGCCGCTAAGCGGCGACTCCTTCAATGTCCAGAGCCTGTGCTGTAAAGCTAGTGCCGTCTCTCCATATCGCGTAGAGAATGCCAGCCAACTTCCGCGCCAGAGCCACGACCGCCACGCGGGAGCCGCGCCGTGCAGCGATCTTTGCAGCCCAATCATGCAACGCGGCGTTGGTCGCACTCCTGCGCCGCAGGATAGTCCATGCCGCCTCGACCAGCATGTGCCGTGCTCGCCCCGGCCCCGCTTTCGAGATGTGTCCACGTTGCTGCCGCTCGCCGGAGCTGCGCTCTGATGGCACCAACCCGAGATAGGCGCGTGCCTGTTTAGCGCCGTCGAAGCGTCCCTCATCGTCTAGTGTGGAGACAAAGCTGGTGGATGTGATGACGCCGACGCCCGGCACCGTGCGCAGACGAGCGAGCACCTCATCGCCTTCGGCCAGTGCAGCCAGTTGCTGATCGGCTTGTTTGATCTGCTCATTCAGGGTTTGCAACAGGAGCACCAGCGGAGTGATCTCCTCGCGTAGCGCCTCGGGCAGTTCAAGCTGCGCCAGACGCTTGAGAAAAGTGGGCGTGTAGCCGCTGTTGTGAATGCGCAGTCCGTCGCGCCGCAGCAGCGTCGAGACGAGCGAGATGTAACGCGAACGGGTACGCACCATCGCTTCACGCACCGCTAGTTGCGCGCGCACATGCCGCTGCTGATCGGAAGTGCGATGAGCAGGGCGATAGGCTCCGAGCCGACAAGCTTCGGCAAGAGTGCGCGCGTCTCGCTTGTCGGTCTTGACTTTGCGGCTGCGGGTGGCGTACATCGAAGCGAAGTTCGGATCGGCGACGATGACTTCGTAGCCGAGTTCTTCGAGGTAGCGTGCGACCCACTCGCTCTCAGTGGAAGACTCAATCAGGATGCGCGCCGGTGCGCGGCTGCCGAGTAACTTTGCGAGATGTTCACGATCAGTCTTGATACGGCGTTCAATGAGTTCGCCGTCTTGAGTGATAATGCAGACCTGGCTGGCAACTTTCCCCAAGTCGAAACCGATGAAGTCCATAGCTGATGCTCCTTTTCATCGCGGTCATGGCCGCAGTAGTTTCGGAGTAGTATGCCACCGCAAGGGTGACGGTCAGCCGCTTCATCCAATCTCTTTTGTGGAATTCACAAGAGGGATAAAGAAGAAGCGCTTGTAATGAGTAGCTTATGAAAACCTCAAAAAGCTCAGCAGTTTAATAACATTGAATTGCCATGCGGGTTAGCATTTGCTGGGGGCAGAATCAGATGTATTCTCGCTGTAATGTTGAATTTGATAAAGAGGGATTTATAATTATTTCCTTTTAAGCAACAGAGACCGCAAGGGTAGGGTGATTTCCGCCATTAAAATAAAGGCACAGGTAGATTCATCCATTCAAATGGCTTCTAAACCCTCTTGCTAAGTCAGCACATGACTCACTGATTTACCACAACGGACACTTCGAGAGCCGAATACCTTATGACGTACTGTTTCAACACGAGATAGCTGCTAAGAATATCAATTCAATCGGCGGCGAGATACTTACAGACAATCTGGGAGATGCAGCTAACCTTTTGATTGTAGGTCATTCATAAATAGCATCATTGAAAATTTCCCGCCTGACGTCATTTAAAATTATGCGTATCTCAAACATGTTTCGTGACGTCTTTATCCGTGCCGCAACGCGTAGTGGAGACGGACATATGCCTTCCGATACAAGTGCCAGTACGATTTCAGTAATCTCTTTACGCAACTGTTCTTTGCGTACTTTCATTCTCGCAATATCCCATTCTTCGAACCTGCGTGAAATCGCCTGACAAAGCTCAGAATATCTCCCGCGAAGAGCTCGCTGCGATATTCCAATACGTCGTGCAGTCTCAGACAATGAATAGGGAGGGTCCTTGGATAGCGCTTCTTTCAAGGAAGTTTCTATGCGCTGCCAATCAGTTGTGTGGCAATAATGTTTGTAACGTGAAACAATTTCCCTCGTTACCTCCGGAAAATGGCCTTCAAGTGAAACAGCATTACAGCCGACACGTCCGGCTACTTCAACCATGGATGGTGGCGGGTTCTCTTTAAGGGCGTCTCGTAAGATGCGCAAAGCCTTCACTCTATCTATAGGCTTATAAAACATCTTGGCATAACGGGTAAGTATAGTTGCACAGTGTGTTGGAAAATGGTTCTGTAGTTTACCTCTGCTCCATCCTGCAAACCTTACGAATGCTTGCAGCGGTTCAGGCGGGTCACTACATACGGCGACTTCCAGCACTTCTTTCACTTCATCGTGGGTAAGTGGATGACTGCTCCGGGTCTTGATTTCCCTTGAATTCTTTGTAGAATTCCCCTCTTTTTCAAAGCTTCCGCAGAGAAATGTTAATAGTGGAATGTTCATTCTGTAGGTTAACTTGAGGAGCGTCTCTAACACCGGTGTTCGTTCGCACCTGAGCCATCCCTGCACACGCTTCAAGGGAACTTCGAATTGCGAGGCGAAATGGCTAACTCGTCCCCAACTAAAGTTATCTATGCAGTATCTCAATGACCTCGCCACTTCTTCCCGTGCTGGAGCTTCGACGTTCGGCGCGCTGGCAAGAAGTGTCCCTACCACCTCGGCTTTCCAGAGTTGCCAACTCGCGTCTTCCCCGGATCCAAGGAGCATGTCTGAACTGATGGCAGTGCTCGATAGACCTAACCATCTCTTGCAGCGGTGGCAGAATCCAGGTCGCGATCGAGAGGCGAAATGAAGTAAATGTGCTTCACAATTTGGGCAGGAGGTGATCAGGAATATCTTGTGTAAGGGACACACCGTTATGGCTTCCAGCGTCCAGAGCAATGGGTCGTATATTACTCCACATGTTTCCCGCCACGTTTCATAGCATACCGGGCACCAACCCCGCTTGGCGCGGATCAATGATTGGTGCGGGAGTACGTTCATCCATGTAGTCATTGTTGTCCAAGTGAGGTCTTGACGCATCGTTAGCGCTTCCAGTGCATTGATAAAGCTCGAGGCAATCACCCCTAAACCGTTTATAGCTCGATGGAAGGGACCAAAATTCACTGTCATCATCTTCAAAGAGTTCGCCAAGGGGATGACTTCGCTCAATAGAGCATTTGGAGTCACAGAATGTTCTTGTGCGAGCCGAGCGGCATAGCCACTCAGACATTCCACAAAGGGCGTACCAACACCTATTGGCTTAAGATGATAAAACTCACTGCGGCGAGGAATCTCTAACTCCTCGAAAATATCGGGTTCAATATTTGTACGAGTGCCATCTGATCTCACCGGTAAGCTACTGCTGCGAAGAGTAATAACAGGCGCATCTGAATCCACAAGCATCATTGATCTCCTCCATATTGTCCAGAGTTTCGATGAGCAGTGTGGATGCCAGCATTGTTCGAGGTTTGAGCGGCTTTCCTTTGTTGCCCGAGTTCATTTCGAACTTCTCTGAGAACGGCGAGAGCTAATTTACTGCTTCTTAAATAACGTGGCGGCGAAAAGCACGATGAAACTTCGCGCACTGATGGGTAGATGCCCTTGCGGTAGAGAGCCAGTGCCGCATTCCTAACCTCAGTCTGAAACCTGTCACTCTTCTGGTTACTGCGCTCCCTGCGATATAACTTGTAGCGAGAAGATATTTGGCGACATAGCTCAGGAAAGTAATTATGGATACTGGTGTGGCTACACTGCAGTCTCTTAGCGAGGCTCCTTAGGTGCTGAGGTGGATTTTGATTCAGGGCTTCTTTTAGGGCGACCTCAATTATGCTCCGACGGGTTTCTCGCTGCTCCAGATAGAGCTTTGAGAGACGGCTGCAAAGGTCTGGAAAATGATCGGTGAGGATTGTCCGACTACATCCGAGGCTGCGTGCGACCGCTTCCACTGATGGAGGTGCTTTCTCCTGAACAGCCCCTTCGAGGGCTCGACGTACACGTTCCCAGAACTCCTGCCTACATTCCCTTTGATAATCTTCGTAACGAATAGTCGCCTCTCGACATAGCTCCGGAAATTTTCCGTAAAGCGAACCGGCGGCGCGTCCTACGCGGCGAGCGATCTCGGCCATTGGAAGAGGGGGATTTGCTTGCAACAATGATTCAAGAGTAATTCTTGCCGTTTCAACTTCTAACTCTGTCCAGCGGCGGAAATGACGAGGTGCTTTGGCGCGCGAAACATCTTCAAGTCGTTCTCCTCCGTTTTTGTTTTTAGGTGTCTCAGGTATCGTTCCGAGAACGAAGTCGAGCAGCGAAACTTCTGCATGGAAGCAAACTTTTAAAAGCTTATCCAACTGGGGGACACTCTCGCCTCTCTTCCATTCGTTAAGGCTTGTCTGGGGAAGTTTAAGCTGACGGGCAAACGCGAATTCGTTCTTTGCCCTTTCGATACAGCGGCTGATTGACTCGGAGATGATTGTTTTAGGCGGAGCTTCCGTATCCGGCGCGGCGGCGAGCAGCGAGCCAATCTGGTCGACGGTCCATTCCTGCCACTCAAGATCTTCGGAGCTGATTTGCTCTTCCGCCGATGGCATCTTCTCAAGAGATTTGCCGAGCCAGCTATCACATACGGAACAGTATCCGGGTCGGAAGCGTGAAGTCAGCAGATGCAAAGTTTTGCGGCATGACTGGCACTGCGAACGGAGGCGGCGTTGGTGGCGCGTGCATGCATTGACTGCCTCAAGCGACCATAGGAGAGGCTCATACAAAATCTCGCCTCTAATGCGCCATTCTTCATAGCAAGACGGACACCACGCGCGCCACGCCCGGGTTAAATGCCGGTGGGAGATAATGTGTCTCCACGTAAGCATGGTAAGGCAGTGAAGGTCCTCCCTGAGGGTGAGTTTCCGCAATGCTGCAACGAAGTCACTCGCCGTGATGCCGGTGCCGTTAACTGCGCGCGCCATCGGACGGAAGGATGCCGCCAGCGCAGCGTTTTTATTAGATCGAGATATTGTACGGCGTATGTGCTTCCTGTCGATGAGGGGAGCAATCTCCCATCCGAAGAGGGTCGCCAGCGTTACAGTGTGCGCCCCTGCCAGTCTGGCTACATAGCCGGTTAAACTCTCTACCTGACCTGTTCGCAGGCCAACGGGTTCTATGTTGTAAAGCTGACTGCGCGTGGGCAGAAGGAGCGGCATAAAGCTCAAAGGGTTTTCTGTTGAAGTATTAAGCAGCACGCTTTTTCCTCCCCTCGCCGACTTTATCCCTCTTGGGTAATCGTTCTATCTTTTTACCTTTCTTTGTTGATTGCCGGGGTTGTTTCGGCGTAAGCGTTTCCTCGCTAACTGAAGCAACTTCCTCCGAAGTATTCTTATCATCTCTGTCGTCACGTACCTCCTCCGGATAGATTGTGCCTTCCTTGAACTTGCTTCCATGAAGCATACGCAAGCGAATGGTATCAATCTTCGCTTCATCCTGCTCAAGCAGCCGCTCTCCTTTAATAATTTCTATGGAATTCTTCTCGAGCACGTCGATAGGGTGCTCGTTTTTTTCCAGAACACTACGAGTCAACTTCTTTTTACCTGCTTCTAAGACTTCGCCAAGTGCCGCTGAAAACCAATCCTTTAGCCAACCAACGCAGCCAAGACTCTTATCAAAGAAATATTCGAGGTCTGCCGCGCTACGGAAATCGGGAGTCTCCGGCAGTGGCATGTGATTGAGCAAACTAAGCGTCACATCCGCGAAGGCCACCATGTCCTCTTCGCTATCAGGACGATAGCGGGAAAAATGGATCGTCTTTGTACGCCGGCCGAGCTGTGCGCTGGCGTTCCGCAGCTTCAGCAGATCGTAAGTGCCGAAAAGAGCATGCATCGCACGGCTTCTGCTGGCAACGGATTTAATGATTTCCAATTGAGGCCGGAGCAATTTAGCCGAAGGAACGTATGTCAGATGGTGTGCCTCATCCATGAAAAGGCAGATAAGCCCTCTATGTTGAGCACCATTCTCGAACGCTCGACGCAGAATCGCTTTGGATTGTTCCTTGGCGGATAATCTCCCATCGTTCCCTCGTTCAATGTCCGGTTCGCCATGCGCCGTTTTGTACTTGATGAGGGGTTCTTTAATTGCCACCAGACAGTCGATCCAGTGCTCCTTCCAATCAAATTTCCCTTCGGCCTGTGACTCGAACTGCGCATATGGGATAAGGCCGGGATTTTTTTCCATCTCCGCCATGGATTCCTTCAGGAGGCTGTTGACGATTTTTTGCAGAGCCGTAGATTTGCCGATGCCGGCAGGCCCAACCATGAACAGAAAACCTTTGCCGGCTTGGCGCTTGATCGCGCTCTTTGTTTCTGCCGTCACGTATTCCAGATTCCTGTGAGACGCCTTATATGAATCGAAATACTTCAGTCGCTCCTGCCACGGGCGCTTAAGGATTTCAAGGTCGAATGTGTTCCGCTCAGTCATCCCTTATATTCCCCCCGCTTCCCGAGATTGCTGACATCAATACTGCCAAACAGAGACCGCTTTTGTGCAGGGGCTTGAGGTTCGGCCTTGCGTTCTTTTGTCTTGTTATCTCCTAACCCGCTACTTTCACTTTGGCTTGCAGAATTGCCGTTGATAACATTAAGAACCCTGTCGTTTTCTCGTGCTTTTTTGCGCAATAAATTCAGCTTTGCAGCAAGCTCTTTCTCTTTCTTTTCGTCTTCTATGTTCCTGAGTGCACGCTCTACGCCTCTGGCCGGAAGCTCTCGCGAGAACTTCAGATTACGGGCGCGTTCTTCGGCGCTCATAAGTTCCTGCTCTTTTTCCGTGCGACCCTTCAATTCAAGGTACCTGTCGCTAATGCACTCCACCCACTTGTTTCCAAGGTAGACAAAAGCTCTACCCACATTAAAGGGGTCATAGCGCACTGGAATCTGCTGGCCTTCGATCTCAGGCTTGTCAAGTTCTTCGCACCAGTACCACTTGGAATTAATCTTAACTTTGGCGTCGATAACCTTGGCGGTTCCTTTACGTGTGGTGGGCATGGTGAGGATTTTGAATTCTTCATCATATGCGATGAGCCGATGGCGGCGAATGCCTGTCAGCCTGATTGCTGAAGCGTAGACTTCTCGCGGAGTCTGCTTCAGTGTCCAATGCTTCTGTGTCTCGTAGCTGTTGTATGCCCACTCACAAAGGTGTTCGTAAAGGTCGCCGAGAGTCCAGACGGCAAGATTCCGTGGATTGTGTGATCGGGTTAATTGACGCACGTTACGCGTCAGTTGCGTATTACCCTTCAGATTGTGAATGAACTCCTCATTCGTGGTATTGAACAATCGTTCGTTTACCGAACCGAACCTCGGTTTATCGCCGGGTCGCGTTTTAAGCGTGATATCGAAAGCGGCGGCCAGAGTCTCGAAGTAAATGCTTTTGAAATCGGAGCCACCGTCGACCACGATAGTCTGCGGGAGACGCTTGTGCAGGCGCACGCATGCGCGAATTAACATCATGCAGGACCGGTAGCTCGGAGGATCGTAGGTTAAATAAACAGCCAGAATGCGCCGTGAGTATGCATCGACCATGAAGGTCGCCCACGGTCGACCGAGATTTTCTCCTATTTTGGTGTCAACCAGCTCGATATCAAGCTCAGTGTGGTCGATATGGCAGATTTCGAACGGGCGGTCGCCGTGTGGTGGCGTGTCCTTCTTCAACCAGTAGTGGAAAGGTTCTTTACTGTAAGCCGCGCGGTGGCCCATGCGCTTAAGGGTTTGAAGGTATTTAGGTCGCTTCCTGACATATCGGATAAAAGTCTTAAAGTTAGGAGACTTGACGGGAGGGTCTTGCTGCTCGCATTGAAGCACAACCTTGCCCCACACGACGAACATTCCTTTTTGTACGTTAGACTCATAATCGTCCTCGATGAAGACCATCATGATGTCTCGAGCTTTGGGATCGAGCCTCTCGGTCTTACGATCACCTCTAAGGTGAAACTGGGGCATGACGCCTGCGAGGCCATTGCCGTAAAGGCGTTCACCCGTAAGCCATCTGGATTTATAGCGCGCGAGCGTGCGTGGAGCTACCTTTTCAGGAAGCGGTTCACCGTTCAGCAAACAGAGCATGATCTTCTGAATACGATTGGCCTTCGCCTTGGCTTTTTCTGTCCCGTTATTGACGATCTCCTTCCATCGGTTATCGGGGTCTGTTTCCTGATCTGAAGATAATCCTTTAATCTCGCCCCTACTGACCAGCTTCTCGAAGTTAGAGAGACTCAGACATGGCGCGCTACCATTCTCCCCTTCCATGTAAATTTTGTTTCCACTGACCAGTACGATGTGCAGAACCTGATCATCGAAGAGCACGCGAGAGCCTTCCTTCACATCCACGAATTTGCCCTTGGGCAACATTGTTAGTGATTTAGAAGGGGAATCTCTTTGTGCCAACTCTTTGTTGAGATACACAAAGACCCGCTTACGCTCGATGAGGGATTCGGCACTCAGATCAACGTAAATCTCACCGGCCGCGATCAGAGTGTTGACATCGTCCGCAGTAGCTCCTGCCTCTAATGCGCGCTCCAGCAAGTCGGAGAGAGTTATGCCACAATCGCTTTCGACAGAAGCAATGATTTTCTGGCGGAGTTCGTCGGCAACCTGAGGAGTATCTGCGGCCAAATAATCTTCAAGGAAAGAGATATTTCTGATGTATGTCCGGTCGAGTTCAGCGGTCGAAACGATGACGTGACGGAATCCGAACTGCTCGAAATACTTTTCAGCCGGAGGGAAGTGCCACTTGCCGTCTTTCCCAAAGATATACTTGCCGGGATTTTCTTTCGCAATTTTGTTGAGTTCTTCTTCTGTCTTGCATTCGATAAACTCGCCGCCCGTTTTCCGGAT
>CAZEZJ010000114.1:6752-13193 GCA_964516695.1 uncultured Blastocatellaceae bacterium | reverse complement strand
CGGCGACTCTCATCATTGACCCTCACGCGCGCATCGCCATCGAGACTTCGCATCCCGTTTGGTTAATCGAGCGTTGGGCCGAGGCTTTCGGGTTGGACGAAGCGCGGGCGTTTGCTCGTGCCAACAATGAAGCGCCGCCCGTCGCGTTTCGTCTGACGGTTAGGCAGCCGGTCGCTGGCGACGTGTTGGAAGAATTAAGAGGCGAGGGCGCAACTCTGACGCCTTCGCTTGTCGCGCCGGAAGCTTGGCGCATTGAAGGCGCGACGGCCAAGCTGCGTGAACTGGCGCGCCGTGGCATAGTCTACATTCAGGAGGAGGCTTCGCAGTTAGTGGCGCATGTGCTGGATGCGCAGAGCGGAGAGCGCGTGTTGGATGCCTGCGCCGCGCCGGGCAGCAAGACGACACACATCGCGAGCCTGCGGCCCGACCTCAAACTGCTCGTCGCGGGCGACGTTTACGCGCATCGCCTGCGTCTCATCCATGAAGCGTGTGCGCGCCAGTCGCTTAAGTCCGTGCAGCTTGTGGCTTATGACGCGACGCGTCCTTTGCCGTTTGCTGAAGAACGGTTTGACCGCGTGCTGGTGGATGCGCCGTGCACGGGAACAGGGACGCTCAGGCGCAACCCCGAAATACGATGGCGCATCTCACCTGCGGACGTGGCGGAACTGGCGGCGCGGCAGCAGCGGATTTTGAGAAATGCCGCGCAAATGGTCAAGCCCGGCGGCCATCTGGTTTACTCCACCTGTTCAATCGAGCCGGAAGAGAACGAAGCCGTCATCGCAGCCTTTCTTCAGGAAAGCGACGATTTTAGGCCCGCGCCGCTCAAGCTGCCCGCCCCCTTGCAAAACGAGCAGGGCACGTCCGCACGCACGTGGCCGCAACGAGACGGCGCAGACGGCTTCTTTATCGCGGCCCTCAAACGCCGCAATTAGGCCGCCAATCGTAGCTTGCGAGTGGGTTAAGGCGGTGTTAGACTGCGCGGTCTGATTGCCTAACGCGAGGCCCCTCTAGCGGGCGTGCGATTATTGAAGAGGAAGAGCATATTGTGAGTTTTGGAAAGCGTGCGCTTTCGGCGCTGGGCAAACTGGGAATTATTATTGCCGTAGCCGTCGCTTTCCTGTTTGGTCTCGGCGGGACGATTTATCTTTCGCTGCGCACGTCGGAAGTCAAAGTGCCGGACATCGTCGGCAAGGATTTTCTGGCGGCTGAAACAGCCTTGAGCGATGCGGGCCTCAACGTTCGCAAGCGCGCGACAAGGCCCACGGCAGACAAGCCCAACGTCGTGCTCGCGCAACTGCCGAACGCGGGCGAGGTGGTCAAAGTCGGGCAGACCGTCGCCGTTGATGTCAGCCGTGCTCCGAAAGAGGGCGAGGCCGTTTTGTCCGGCGTGCCTGAAGCTAAGCCCGAAGAGAGCAACAAGAACGAGAATAAGCCTGCTAACGATAACACTGCGCCGAAGAATCAGAACAACAGCAACAACCAGAACCAGAATAAGCGACCGAAGAACACGAACAAGAACGCGAACAATAGCAATAACGCCAACAACAGTAATAATCGCAACGCTAACAATCGCAACGCGACGAATAGCAACAATACGAATAATCGCAACGCTAATGCCAATCGCACCCCGAACGCGAACGGCAATCGCAACACCAACAGTTCTAATGCAAACAGACGCGCGCCCGTCCCGAGCACGCCGCCTTTCAACCCCGGCGGCAATACGCGCACGCCCCGATGAGATTTAGTCAGTTGATGATTTAGTCATTGATTCATTGTTTCATTTAAGCTGTAGACGAATGGGCAAATGAAGCAATGATTAAATGAATCAATAGTTCAATGGTCGAAATCGCCCCTTCAATTCTATCGGCGGATTTCACGCGCCTCGGTGAAGAGATTGCTGCCGTCGAGCGCGGCGGCGCCGGTGTCATTCATGTAGACGTGATGGACGGGCATTTCGTGCCGAATATCACGGTGGGCCTGCCGGTCGTGAAAGCCGTTGCGCGTGCGACCCGCTTGCCGATTGATACGCATCTGATGATTACGGAGCCGGGCCTCTACGCTGAGCAGTTTGTCGCGGCGGGCGCGCAGATGGTCTCCGTTCACGTTGAGATTGACCCGCACCTGCACCGAACGTTGATGGCGATTAAGAATAAGGGCGCGATGGCTGGCGTCGCCATTAATCCGACCACACCGCTCGTCGCGCTCGAAGAAGCCCTGCCCTACGCCGACTATATTTTGATAATGTCCGTCAACCCCGGCTTCGGCGGCCAGAAATTTATCAAGACATCGCTTGATAAAGTCAGACGGCTGAGACGCATGATTGATGAGCGCGGCTTGCAGACGCGCATCGAGATTGACGGCGGTATCGACCGCAATAATATCGCTGAGGTGGTGGCGGCTGGCGCGGAAATCATCGTTGCCGGTTCCGCCGTCTTTGGCAATTCAGACCCGGCGCAGTCCGTTCGCGAACTGCGCGAAGCGACGCTTCAGTGGGCGTAAAAACAGTGACGGGTGATGACAGGTGAGTAATGAGCAGAAACAGCTTCTTACTCATCACTTATCACTCATCACTCATCACTGCTTTATTTTGGAGGTTTTATGATTCATTCACGCTCTTTTTCCCTGATTGCCCTGTGCGCGATTCTGTTGTGCGGCTCCATTAGCATCGCCTACGCGCAGGGCGACGGTTCTCCGACGCAGCGCCTCGACGTGATGCGCTCGCGCCTAGATAGTATGCGCCGCTCGCTCAATAGCGCGATTGCGGCGATGAACGCCAAAGACAAAGCCGACGATAAGCCGACAGCCGACGACCCACGGACGCGCCTGCGCGGTCTGGAAAAGGAGGTTGACTCTGTGCTCTCGGAGGTTAACGACCTGCGCGCCAAGCAGGACCGCGCCGAGCGCATCGAGACGACTCAGCTAGAGAAGTTGGAAACTTCCGTCAACGATTTGAACACGCGCGTGCAGGCGGGTTTGCAGGCGACCGCCAGCGAGCGTAGCGCCTCCGCATCAACGCCGAAGAAAAAGAAGAAGGGCAAATTCTTAGGCATCTTTGGCGGCGGCGGCGATGAAGAATTGGAAGAGTTGACGGGCACGGTCGCCCCCGGGCGCGACCGCGTGCTCTTTGCCGAAGCCGCTCGACAGGTGCGCAAGAATAGCTACGACACGGGCCGCCTGCTCTTCAACACGATTATCACAACCTATCCCGATTCGCCCTTTCTCCCGCTGGCGAAGCTCGCCATCGCGGATTCCTTTTATCTGGAAGGCACGACGAGCGCGTTGATTCAGGCGGGCGCTGGCTATCAGGATTGGCTGACCTTCTTCCCGACCGACCCCTTAGCCGAGCGCGTGATGCTCAAGATGGCCGAGGCCGAGATGCGGCAGATGGGCCTCGCTGACCGCGACGTGTCGCACGCGCGCAAAGCAGAGCAGCGTTTGAAGGTCTTGCTCCAACAATTTCCAAACACCTCTTTGCGCAAGGACGTGCAGGTTCGCTTAAACGAAGTGCAGGAAAATCTCGGAATGCACACGATGCAAATCGGAGATTTCTACTACGAGAGAAACCGCCAGCAGAAAGGCGGACTCAAGGGCGCGCAATCGCGTTACCGTGAGATTCTGGAAAAGTATCCCAACTTCTCTTACATGGCTAGAGTGCTGTTTCGTCTCGGCGTTACCTACCAACAGGAGGAAGAGCCGGACGAGGCCGCCAAGTATTTCCAGCGCATTGCGCGTGATTATCCCAACAGCGAGTATGCGGAAAGAGCCAAGGAGCAACTCAACGTCATCGGCTCCGAGATACCCGCGCCCGACCCGATTAAAGTCGGATTGCCGGGCGACCCTCCAGGACAATCGCTGACCGCCAAGCTCATCACAGAGATTCTAGGCACAACGCCCGTCACAGTGGATAAGGACGGCGTCATCATCAGCAAGGAAGGCAAAGGCAGCGACCTGATTGACAGAGCGCTCGAAAACGGTGGGCAACTGCCCTCTAATACGACCCCGACTGCGCCCGTGCAAAGACGCCCGCCCGCCCGCACCTTCCCGCAGCCGACATCCACCCAGCCGGCCAGACCTGCAACAACGCCCGGCAGCATTTCGGCGCAACCGGCACAGCCTGGCCCGCCGCGTGACGGCAGCAATACAACTGCGCCTGCGACCACGACGCCAACGCAAACTCCCGCAACCACGTCTCCCGCTTCGTCCACAAATTCGACGAACGGCACCAAGCCATAAGCCAAGCGCCAGTCCTCAAAGTGAGTTTAAGTTCACTTTGAGGACTGGCGCATCCTTTTTCCAAACCCCCTGCGTATCGCCTACTCCTCAAGGCGGGGAAACGTCCGAGGCAGAGAGAGCGGGCATCTGTTTGCTACACGCGAAAGGCGAATGCTAGAATTTCTGTTGCTAGCTTCTCGCTTGTGCCAACGTCCGGCCAGAGCCAGCGTTTGAAGCCGAGCGCACAGAGAATTGTATGACTCAAACAATTGTCAGTACGGAAGAAGAGTTGGCGCGCCGCCATCGCACGGCGATGATGGTCGTCGGCGGCATGATTGCGCTCACGCTCGCGCTCATCGGCGTTGCCTACATCGCCGGAAATTCTCTCTCCCGTCCCGGCGACCCGTCGCTTATCAAACTGCTCTGGGTGCTCATCCTGATTTTCGGCCTCGGCGCTCTGCCGCTGCGCCGCACGAGATTCAATGCCACGCGCTTGCAAGACATCGCCTCATTGCGCGGCCTCTCCGGCCTCCTCGACACCTTGCAGGGAACAACCATTCAACTAGCCTTCATCGGCGGCGCAATCGCTTTGATGGGCTTTATCATGGCCATGCTGACGGGCGACCCTTTTGACATGCTGCGCGCCGGGGGCGTCGCGCTCGTCGTCCTGCTTTACAGCTATCCGCGCAAATCCGCTTGGCAGCGCGTAGTAGATGGCATCGAACAAACTGGTGATGCAGACGCCTCAGCAGTGAAAGGGAAAATTGCGTGAAGAGCTTTTCAAGCATTGCCGCGGTGTCCGGGCTGCTGTTCGTTTTGGCCGCGAACCCTGCCGGCTTGCCGTCTGCTCACGCGCAAACGGTCTCTCCCTCGCCGTCAACAACTACGACCCAGGGAAAGCCAGCCGCAGCGCCAACTCAGGAACAATCAACAGCCGTCCAATCATCTTCGCCGCAACAGTCTGCGACGCGCGAGCAGCGCGCCCAAGCCTACGCGAAACTTCTTGAAGGGCAGCGTCTCTTGAGCGATGCGCGGCGCGGCTCTGCGGACGCTTCGCTGCGCCTCGCGCGACAAGCTTTCCAGTCTGCCGCGACGCTCGACCCCTCGCTTGCCGAAGCACATACGGCGCTCGCTGAACTCGCTTTCTATTATCCGCCGCAGGATTTTGACACCGCGATTCGCGAAGCTTCGCAGGCCGCCCGCATCGACCGTGACAGCTTTGGCGCTCATCGCTTGCTCTCGCGCGTCTACACTCTTAAAAGCGGGTTGCGCGAAGGCAAACTCGACAAGGCTTTCGTCGAGCGGGCTATTCAAGAACTGAAGGAAGTGGCCCGTCTTGATTCCAATAACGCGGAGGCGTGGGCGCTCCTCGGCGAGTTTTATCATGCGACCGGGCGCAGTCAGGAAGCCATCAACGCGCTAACGCAGTGGGCAGCGGCACCCGCGCCGCTGGAGACACGCTTTTTTCAGTATGTCGCTAATCGCGAACTCTCGACGGATGCCGCCGCCGCTCGTTTAGGCGAAGTGTACATCGCTGCGGGCCGCACAACGGAAGCCATCGCCGCTATTCGTCGTGCTATCTCTCTTAATCCTGAGAATAAGGATTATCCAGAGTTGCTGGTGCGGGCTTTTGAAGAAGGCGGAAACAACGATACAGCCATCAGCGAATTGCAGCGGATGATTGCGGCTGACCCGACCAACGTGTCTCTGCCGCGTCTGCTCGCGCGAATTCAGGCGCGCACGGGCCGGATTGACGAAGCTGTGGCGACCGTTCGCACGGCGATGTCCAAGCAACAGCAGGGCGGGCAAGAACAAAAACTGCTGCGCCTTTATCTTGCCAAACTTCTGACGGATGCTTTACGCGACGCCGATGCGATTGCTGTTTATGAGGAAGCTCTGAAGGAGCGCGGCATCGGCAGCGCCTTGCTCGCCTCGGACGACGACAAAGAGTTTGCCGCCATCATCCTGCAAAGAATCCTCGCTTTGCAGAAAAGTGCAGGCTTGACGAAAGAGGCGGCGGCGACAATCGAACGTATGCGCTCCCTCTTTGGTAAGGAAGATTCAACGGCCGACGAAGAGCACATCGAACTCCTTAGACATCAGGGCAAGCGCAGCGAGGCTTTGCAAGCTATCCGCGCCGCGCGCCAGCGTTTTCCTGAGGAGAACGATTTCGTTCGTCTGGAAGCGGAGACTTTAACCGAACTCGGACGTGTTGACGAAGCGGTAGCG
>CAZEZJ010000114.1:0-6742 GCA_964516695.1 uncultured Blastocatellaceae bacterium | reverse complement strand
TCTTGCAGCCGCGCCTCAAAGGCTCGCTCGAAGATTTCAATGAGTATCTAACCATCTCCAGCCTGTACGTGCAGGCCGGACGCGGGCGCGAAGCAATTGAGGCAGCCCGCAAAGCCCTCGCGCTGGCCCCGGCTGAGCGAACCGATTTACAAACGGCAGCCTTGATTACGCTCTCCTCCGCGCAGGACCGCGCGGGCGACCCCGCGGGTTCTGAAGAATCGCTGCGGCGCGTCCTCAACAAGGAGCCTGACAACGCCACGGCCCTCAACAATCTGGGCTACTTTCTCGTCGAGCGAAACGAGCGGCTTAATGAAGCTTTGGAGCTTATCCAACGCGCCGTGCGCGCCGAACCGACCAACTCGTCGTTTTTGGACAGCCTCGGATGGGTTTATTTTAAGCTCGGCCAGTTGGAGAACGCCGAAAGGCATTTGAAAGAGGCCGCACGCCGCAACTCAACCTCCTCCACCATCCACGAACATCTGGGCGACGTTTATCACCGGCAGGGCAAAACGGAATTGGCGCGTGCTGCCTGGCAAAAAGCCCTGTCCCTCTCTCTCGAAGTTGATAAAACCGCCAGACTAAAAGCCAAATTGAGCGGCAAAACGGGAAATTAAATTTCCGCTTTTCCCTGATTCTCCCCGCTTTACCGAACTCGCAATCTCAGCGTCACAGCATTTCCCTAATATTTTCAACGGTTTAACCGGCTTTTAGCCGTGTTTCGTAGATGCTTGTAGAAAATTTGCAATCTGGCTGCAACGTGGTTAATATACAAAAGAGTTGATTTGGTTTAACTCTTTTGTTACCCTTTATTCGATGGTTAACGGCTGTTCGCCCCGAACGGTCTAAATTTATAAAACGCTTTCTCCCAGCTTAATTGGATTCGCCGGTTGGAACGAATCCGTTGAGTGTTCCCCTTATGAAGCTTTTTAACGTGTGTCCCTCGGCCGCAGTCTGTGGACTGCCGCGACTGCTATTATTCTGCGCTTTCTCCCTTTTCTTGATTGCCGGCAGCGCATCTGACGCTCAAGCGCAAAACCACTCTGTTCGTCCGGTTGCAAGGCTGATTACCTCTTCAGGCGACGGTTCGACGTTCTCGTCAAGGCCGCGCGTCGTGAACGCTTCGTCCGGTGCTAGCGTTGTCGCGTCGTCGGCAGCAATCGGTGCGACCAGCGATGAACGCAGAGCGTTTGATTTGGTTAACGCAGAGCGTCGCGCTCATGGTGAGAGGCCGCTGGTTTGGGATGCCGAACTGATGCAGATGGCGCGCCAGCATTCGCAGAACATGGCCCAACAAAACTTCTTCAATCACAAAGGGCCTGACGGAAGAGGCTTGCGCGAGCGTTCGCTTGCGAGCGGCCTCAGCGGTTTCAAGGCGCTGGCCGAAAATCTGGCTTACAATAAGGGCTTCGCAGACGTGGCTTCGTCTGCTGTCGTCGGGTGGATGCATTCCGAAGGGCATCGCGATAATATTTTGAACGCGGAGTTTACGCGCTCAGGAATCGGCATCGCCCGCGCGGCGGATGGGCGCGTCTATCTCACACAGGTTTTTATTGCGCGCTAAACCGAAGCCTCTCACAAGATTTGACGAGGGCGGCTGGCGCTTCCTAAGGAAAGGTCAGCCGCCCGTCGTGTTTAGTGCTTTAAAGCTTCCTTCGTTCGCGAAAATCAACTGGAAACTCTCCATCCTCGGTCGCCGCGCCGACGGGTTTCACGAACTCCGTACAATCTTCCAAACCATCACCCTGCACGACGACCTGACGCTTGCCGAAAGAGCAGACGCTCGACTGCAACTAACCTGCGACGTGCCGGAAATTCCCGTTGACGAGCGCAATCTAATCATTCGCGCTGCTGCTGCCCTGAAAGAACGATATAGTCTCTGCGACAAAGGCGCTTCAATTCATCTTGAAAAGCGTATCCCGTCGGAGGGCGGTTTGGGCGGCGGCTCATCGAACGCAGCCGTCGCCCTGCTTGGCCTCTCTTCGCTCTGGAATCTCAACGTCAGCAAAGATGAGTTATGCGCTCTGGGAGCGCGGCTGGGGGCGGATGTTCCATTCTTTTTCACCGGAGGCACGGCTTTAGGAACCGGACTTGGCGACCACATCACACCGCTGCCTGAAGTCCACGCGGAGCATCTGTTAATCGTGACGCCGGATGCGAAAGTGGCAACGGCGGAAGCTTATCATGCGCTCAATGCCCCTGCCTTGACAAAGCCGGAGAGCGACACTATTCTTGCTATTTCTCGCGCGGACGAGCATTTTGCAGATTCATTTCCTGATGCGCTGCATAACGATTTCGAGCGAGTGATATTTAACTTGAAGCCGGAAGTTGAAAGGGCGCAGAGCGCGCTGGTGCTTTGTGGAGCGCGGCGGGCTTTGATGACTGGCAGCGGCTCCAGCATTTTTGGTATCTTTGAAAATCAGGAAGCACGGGAACGCGCCGCCGCGAGGCTCAAGGCCGAGACGAACTGGCGCATCTTCTCATGTTCGACGTTGTCGCGGGCGCGATATGCGCAGGCTCTTGGTGAATGTGCGGCTTCCGTGTGGGAGCATTTGTAAGACAAGACGATTTTGATCTTGGGGCGTAGCCAAGTGGTAAGGCACCGGTCTTTGGAACCGGCATTCGTTGGTTCGAATCCACCCGCCCCAGCCACTTCTAACCGCAGTCGCAAGTGATAAGTGACGAGTGACAAGCTTTCGAGCTTGGTCTGCTGCCCGTCACTTGTCACTCGTCACTTGTCACTGAGTTTATGAGTACAACAGGCGGCATCAAGGTCTTCTCCGGCAATGCTAACTGGGCGTTGGCCGAAGAGATTTGCCACTTTCTGAGTTGCGACCCGGGGCGCGCCATTACGGAGCGGTTTTCCGATGGCGAGTTTAACTTTCAGATTGACGAGAACGTGCGTGGCGGCGACATTTTTATCGTTCAGCCGACGTGCCCGCCGACCGACTCGCATCTGATGGAACTGCTGGTGATGCTCGACGCTTTTCGTCGCTCGTCGGCAGAGCGCGTGACGGCGGTGATTCCGTACTACGGTTACGCGCGTTCGGATAAGAAGGACCGCCCGCGCGTGCCGATTTCAGCGAAGTTGGTGGCGAACCTGATTACGGTGGCCGGAGCGCAGCGCATCTTAACGATGGATTTGCACGCGGCGCAGATTCAGGGCTTCTTTGACATTCCGGTAGACCACCTCTACGCGGCGCCCGTTATGATTGGCTATTATCTGGCGAACCCGCTGCCGAATCTGACGGTCGTAGCGCCGGACACGGGCGGCGCGGAGCGAGCGCGCGCTTACGCCAAGCGCTTGAAATCTTCGTCGGGCGAGCCTGCGACCCTGGCGCTCTGCGATAAGCGGCGCGAGAAGGCGAACGTCGCGGAAGTGATGAACGTGGTCGGAGACGTGCGCGGGCGCAGTTGTTTGATTATTGACGATATGTGCGACACGGGCGGGTCGTTAACGAAAGTCGCGAAGGCTTTAAAAAACGCCGGTGCCGAGCGGATTCACGCAGCCTTCACGCATCCCGTCTTGTCGGGCCATGCGGTCGAGCATTTAGAAGCATCTGCCATCGAGCAGATTGTGGTGACGAATACGATTCCGCTGCACGAGCACGCGTGCGAGTTGAAGAAGATAAAGGTTCTGAGCATCGCGCCGCTGTTGGCGAAAGCGATCAAGTCGATCCATGAGGAGACAAGCGTTTCCTCGCTCTTCGTCTGAAGGGCAAACACTTAATCCGGTTTCAAGTTTCAGGTTTAAGGTTTCATGTTTTGGTTTTTAACTTGAGACCTTAAACCTGAAACTTGAAACTTTTTAGAGAGAAAAATCATGGCTGAAAGAAAAGAGATTACCGTCCGCGCGCAGCAGCGCGATGGGCGTGGCAAAAACGATTCGCGGCGCGCGCGCGCCAATGGCCTCGTGCCTGTCACCGTCTACGGTGGCGAGGGTGAAACCATTTCAGCGGTTGCTCCTTTGCGTGAACTCGCGGCGATTCTTCGCTCCGGCGCAGGACACAACGCTATCTTCACGCTGGACGTTGAAGGCGTCGGCGCAAGCGAGGTGATGTTCCACGACCGCCAGATTGACCCTGTTCGCGGTCGCCTGGTACATGCCGACCTGAAAAGGCTCGTGAGCGGCCAGAAGATTGAAGTCACAGTGCCTCTGCATTTGGACGGCGAGCCTATCGGCGTGCGTGAAGAGGGCGGCGTGCTTGAGCAAGTCATACGCGAAATCGAAATCCGTTGCGACCCGCGCAATATTCCCGATGTCATCAATCTGGACGTGTCGAATCTAGGCGTTCACGATGTGTTGCACGTCTCGGATATTCCGGTTGACGAGAACATAGAGATTTTGAGCGAGCCGGAGCAGGTCATCGCCACCGTCGGCGTGGTTCGCGAAGAGCCGGTCGAAGCGCCCGCGGCCGAGGAAGAGCCGGCCGAGCCGGAAGTTATCGGCAAGGGCAAGAAAGAGGAAGAGGAAGGCGAATAACGGGCGCGTTGATGGGCGGTTCGCAACGTGCGGGACGAATCTCCCTTTGCGCCGTGTTCATGCGTCGCGATGTCTCCGCGTCTCATCATCGGTCTTGGCAATCCGGGCGCGGAGTATGAACAGACGCGTCATAACCTCGGTTTCATGCTCATTGACTGGCTGGCGCGCGAGACGGGCGCGCGGGTGAAACGCAGAGAATGTCGCGCGCTGGTCGGGCGCGCTGAGCTTGAGGGTGTGGCGATTGAGTTGGTCAAGCCGCAGACGTACATGAATCTGAGCGGCGAATCAATCGCCTGCCTTGTTGCCAAGCACGAGTTGCAGAAGGCAACGACGGGCCTCATCGTCATCAGCGATGATTTGGCGCTGCCCTTCGGCAAGATTCGACTGCGCGCGCGCGGCTCTGCCGGAGGCCACAACGGTTTGAAATCAATTATCGCCGCGCTCAAGACAGATGAATTTATCCGCCTGCGAATCGGCATTCAACCCGAGCACCCTGTGGGCGACACGAAGCGTTTTGTCCTCGACGAATTCGCGAGCAATGAACGCGCGGAAGTTGAAAAAACTTTAGAACGTAGCGCAGAGGCGCTGCGGGCCGTCCTTAGAGACGGCATTGACAAAGCAATGGCACAATACAACAGTGACAAGTGATGAGTGATAAGTAAAAGCAGTTTACTTCCTACTCATTACTCATTACTCATCACTCATCACTGTTCTTAACCCTTCTTGCTTCATCTGGAATGAAGCTTGACATCCAAGAGGAGGATGAATTTTGGCAGAACAGAGAACCTATGAGGTGATGTTTATCGTTGACCCAAAGACGGGCGACGAAGACATCACACGCCTCAACGAAACCCTACAACAAATCATCACAGATCAGGGCGGAACCGTCACCAAAAACGAGAACATGGGCAGGCGGCAACTGGCCTACCCGATTGGACGCGTCAATGAAGGGCATTACATTTTGCTCGAAGTTGACGGCTCCGGTCGTGAGATTGCGGAGCTTGAACGCCGTATGCGCGTTAACGACCAGGTCATCCGCTATATCACCGTGCGCGTTGATGAAGACCGGCGACGCGCTGAAAAGTTCAAGGCGAAGCGCGCACGCAAAGCCAGCAAGCGCCCCTTCAGCGGTTCAGCCGCGGGAGGTTCAGGGCGCAAAGAAACGGCGGCTTTTGACGCATCGGAGGAGAACGAATCATAACCACGCTCTGATAGCCTGTTGGCACGTTTCGAGCTTAGTGGCTGCACTACAAAGTGCTAAAAGCTGATAGTTCACTGCTGACGGCTCAAGAGTGGGAGAGAGGAATTGAAAAATTATGTCTAGTAATTATGATGAAGATCGCGAGCGTGGCTTTGAGCGCGGGTATGATAACGATGGCGGCGGACGCGGCGACCGCGACCGTGGCGGACGCGGCGGCGGGCGCGGCGGCGGTGGGCGGCGAATGCACCGGCGCAAAATCTGTCGCTTCTGCATCGAGAAGGTTGACCTGATTGACTACAAGGATGTGAAGCTCTTGCAGAATTACATTCCAGAGCGCGGCAAAATCCTGCCGCGTCGCATTTCGGGTTCGTGCGCGACGCACCAGCGTATGCTCGCCGAAGCCATCAAGCGCGCACGCAACATCGCGCTGCTCCCCTATGCCACGGCTTAAACACAGAAGGAGGAACACGAGGAAATGGCAAATACACAAGTCCTCCTGCGCGAAGACATAGATGATTTGGGAGCGCGCGGAGAAATCGTTAGAGTAAAATCGGGCTACGCGCGCAACTACCTGTTGCCGCGCAAACTCGCCGTCGAAGCGACGGCCAGCAACGTCAAGCAGATTGAACAGGAGCGCGCCGCCCTCTTGAAGAAAGAGGCTAAGGAGCGTTCGACCGCCGAAGGACAGGCCGAGCAGATGCGTCGTTTGAGTCTCAACTTCGAGCGTCGTGTCGGCGAGCACGGCTTGCTTTACGGTTCCGTGACTTCGATGGACATCGCCGAAGCGTTGAAAGAGCGCGGCTATGAAGTTGACCGCCGCCGCATCAATCTGCGCGAAGCGATTAAGGAAGTCGGCGACTACACAGTCAACGTGCGTCTGCATCGCGATGTCAACGTCGAGATTCCGGTCGTCGTCGCAGATGAGCGCGGCGCTCAAACTGCCGCCTCAGCGCCAGCGCCGCCCGTGGCCGAAAGCACTGAGCCGCAGGCTGAGGAAACCGCTGAAGGCGCGGAAGCATAAGGAAAATCGCCACTAAAATCGGCGCGTCGGCGCGTGTGAC
>CAZEZJ010000113.1:4480-13196 GCA_964516695.1 uncultured Blastocatellaceae bacterium | reverse complement strand
AATGCTCGGCGGGCGCGAGTTTGGCTTTAACTGGCACAAGCGTGCGCAAAAGCGTGCGGAAGGCGACGAAGCCGTCGGCGCGTCCGCTGGCGTTCAGATTGCGGAGCGCGATAACGCGACCGCGGACGAGACCAAAGACAAGGAGAACAGATGAGCGGCACACCGGAACAAGATGCCGTCAGGGCGACGCAGGAAGAATCCATTATCACAGAGGCCGCGCGCACGGCCCGCTCGCAACAGGTTGTTGACAAATCGGGCGCGTGTTTGCGCAGCGCCAAATGCACGATTCGCTTCGGCGGTCTCATCGCCGTCAACGCTCTCGATATGGAAGTCCACCAGGGCGAAATCTTCGGCCTCATCGGGCCAAACGGCGCGGGCAAGACCACCATCTTTAACTTGCTAACCGGAGTCTACGAGCCGACCGACGGCGAAATCTATTTTGAAGGCAAACGCATTGACGGCCTGCGCCCTCATCAGATAGCGCGGCGCGGCGTCTCGCGCACCTTCCAGAACATACGACTTTTCCCCGGCATGTCCGTCATCGAAAACGTGATGACGGCCTGCCACATCCATGCTCGGCAAACGCTGGCCGACGCGGTTTTCCGCACGCCGCGCTTCACGCGCGACGAACGCGAACACCGCGACTTCTGCCTCGAACTCTTGAGCATCTTCGGCCTCGAACGTTTCCAGAACGAAGGCGGAACTAGCCTCCCTTACGGCAACCAGCGCCGCCTCGAAATCGTCCGCGCGCTTGCCACGCGTCCGAAGCTGCTGCTTTTGGACGAGCCTGCGGCAGGCATGAACCCTTCGGAGCAGGAAGACCTGATGAATCTGATTCACCAGATTCGCGACCGCTTCGGTCTCACCATCCTGCTCGTCGAGCACAACATGAAGGTCGTCATGGGCGTCTGCGAACGCATCCAGGTCGTGGACTACGGAAAGTCAATCGCGCTTGGTCTGCCCGAACAGATTAGAAACGACCCGAAAGTAATCGAAGCTTATCTAGGAGATTGAAAAATTTTAGATTTTAGATTTGCGATTTTAGATTGGATAAAGCGAAAAACGCTTTTACAGATTTTGCAGTCAGATTCGTAGAATCTGTCCCTATCCAATCTAAAATCTAAAATCTAAAATCGCAAATCAGACCATGCTGACAATCGAAAACATCTCGGTCAACTACGGCGCTATCGAGGCGCTGACCGGCATCTCCATGCACGTCGAGAAGGGCGAAGTGGTGACGTTGATTGGTGCCAACGGCGCGGGCAAGACGACCACGTTGCGCACCATCACCGGCCTGCTTGAGCCGCGCGAAGGAAGAATTCTCTTTGAGGGCGAAGAAATTAGCGGCAAGCCGACACACCAACTCGTCGCGCGCGGCATCTCTATGTCGCCCGAAGGCCGTGGAGTCTTCGCCAATCTCTCCGTGCGCGAGAATTTGCAGATGGGCGCTTACCTGAAGAAGAACCGGGCGGAGATTGCCGAAGATATGGAGCACGCCTTTCAAATGTTTCCACGCCTTAAGGAGCGCGAAGCGCAAAAGGCAGGGACGCTTTCCGGCGGCGAACAGCAGATGCTCGCGATGAGCCGCGCCCTGATGTCGCGCCCGCGCCTGCTCTTGCTCGACGAGCCTTCGCTCGGTCTTGCGCCGCTCGTCGTCCATACCATCTTCGAAGCCATCGAAGAGATTAGAAGCAAAGGCACGCCTATCCTACTTGTCGAACAAAACGCACACGCCGCCCTCAAACACTCCGACCGCGCCTACGTTCTTGAGACGGGTAAAATCGTCATGGAAGGCCCGTCGAGCCAACTCGCCGCCGACCCGCGCATCAAGGAAGCTTATCTCGGAGAATAGCCGCACACGCGGTAATCCGTAGCCGTTCACGAAACCGCGCTTCTTCGGTCAACAGCAATTTGCTGCCGTTAAGAGTTAGTTAAAGATGAGCGCGCTGCTTGTAGTGCTTCCGCGACGCGCTCTGGCGCTGTCCCGCCCGTTTGTGTTTTCGTCGCCAGCGTCTTTTCCAATGACAACGCCTCGTAGACATCCGCTTCGATGAGCGACGAAAACGCGCGCATCTCTTCGAGCGGCAGCGCGTCCAACTCGACGCCCTGCGCGATGGCGTGCAGCACGATGCGCCCCACCGCGTCGTGTGCCTCGCGAAAGGGCATTCCTTTGCGCGCCAGATAATCGGCCAACTCCGTCGCATTCATGTAGCCTTGAGATGCGGCCTCGCGCGTGCGCGAGGAGCGAACGCGCAGATTGCCGAGCACCGTCGTCGTCACTTCCAGCGCCGCGCTCATTGTGTCAACGGTATCAAAAACAGCCTCCTTGTCCTCCTGCATGTCCTTGTTATAAGCGAGCGGCAATCCTTTAAGCAGCGCCAGCATCCCGCTCAAATGACCGAAGACGCGGCCCGCTTTGCCGCGCACCAACTCCATCGAGTCAGGATTCTTCTTCTGCGGCATCAGGCTGGAGCCGGTCGCCACGCTATCGCTCAATTCAAAGAAGCCAAACTCGGCCGTCGCATAGATGATGATGTCTTCGGCCAGACGCGAGAGATGAAGCATCACCAGCGAGGCGCACGAAATAAACTCGACGCAGAAGTCGCGGTCGCTGACGGCGTCCAAACTATTGCGCGAAATATTTTCGAAGCCCAATTCGCGCGCTACCCAATCGCGGTCAAGAGCGTAAGACGTTCCGGCCAACGCGGCTGAGCCAAGCGGCAACACGTTCACACGCTGGCGCGCATCCCCGAGCCGCTCGCCGTCGCGCGCCAGCATCTCGAAATAGGCCAGACACCAATGGGCCAAAAGAATCGGCTGCGCGCGTTGCAAGTGTGTGTAGCCGGGCATCACGGCTGCCCGGTGCGCTTCGGCCAGATTGAGCAGCGCTCTCTGCGCCTCGCGCGTGCGTTCAAGCAGGTGGTCAATTTCGTCGCGCAGCCAAAGGCGCAAGTCTGTCGCGACCTGATCGTTGCGGCTGCGCCCCGTGTGCAGTTTGCGCCCCGCCTCGCCAATTAGTTGCACGAGTCGCGCTTCGACAAACGAATGCACGTCCTCTGACGCCAACTCGTCTAAATAGCCTCTGTCGTTCAGAGCGCTCTGGAGAATGGTTTGCAGCCCGCTTTTAATCTGCGCCGCTTCATCTGCGGAGAGCACACCGGCTCTCTGCAACGCTTCGCCGTGCGCGAGGCTCGCCCGCACGTCTACCTCAAGCAGGCGGCGGTCAAATCCGAACGAGCGATTAAACTCCGTAAAGCGAGCGTCAGCCTGCCCCGTAAAGCGACCGCCCCATAAATTTTTCGACTCGGCCATCCTCTTCCCCCGTTTAACTCAGAGACCAAAGTTAAAAGCTAAAAAGCGAAGCTAACTCAAACTAGGCAGAAGCTTTTTCGTTATCTCGTTTTAACTTTCATTGTACGGCGTTCACGCCAGCAGGCTAGAGAATATTTGACGAATATGCATCTCGGCTGCTATTTTATGCATCTATGCAACAATTATGCAAATTAGTTGCATAAGAGATTAAGATGCTTAAAGAGACGAGACAGCAGAAAATTTTGAGTTTGATTCGCGCCCGGCGCATCGCGACGCAGGAAGAATTGACGGCGCTTTTGGAGCGCGGCGGGATGACAGCGACGCAATCGAGCGTCTCGCGCGACCTTTTGGAACTGGGAATTGTCAAGCATCACGGCTACTATTCGCTGCCGCGTGCGGAGAACGGCGCTGCGGCGCGCGGGCTGCTGAGTTTGGAAACGGCGGGCGATGTCTTAATCGTCGCCAGATGCGAGCCGGGGCTGGCGTCGGCTGTCGCCGTCGAAATTGACCGTGCGATGCTCGCGGAAATCGTCGGCACCATCGCGGGCGAAGACACGATTTTCATCGCCGTCGCAGAGCACAAAGCGCAACGCGCGGCCATTAAAAAAATCTGGGAGATATTTGGATGAAGAAGTAGGCGCTAAGCGGTAGACGAGAGGCAGCGACCAACTGCTTTCAATGACTGCCTACCGCCCGCAGCCTGCTGACTATTGCTTATGACTGAGAAGAAGATTAACAAAATCGTGTTGGCTTATTCGGGCGGCTTGGACACCAGCGTGATGTTGCGTTGGCTAAAAGAACGTTACGGCTGCGAGGTCGTCTGCTATTGCGCGGACGTTGGGCAGGGCGAGGAACTCGACGGCCTCGAAGCGAAGGCGCGTGAGACGGGAGCGTCGAAGTTGTATGTGGAGGATTTGCGGCAGGAGTTTGTCAGCGATTATGTCTGGACTGCCGTTAAAGCCAATGCGGTTTACGAAGGCGTGTATCTGCTCGGCACATCTTTGGCGCGGCCCGTGATTGCGAAACGGCAGATAGAGATTGCGCGGCTCGAAGGCGCTGACGCCGTGGCCCACGGCGCGACGGGGAAGGGCAATGACCAGGTTCGTTTCGAGTTGACCTACTACGCTTTGGAGCCTGACATCAAGGTCGTCGCGCCTTGGCGCGAGTGGGAGTTTAAGGGGCGCACGGATTTAATCGCTTATGCCGAGGAGCACAGCATTCCTGTGACGGCGACGCACGCTAAGCCCTATTCGACAGACCGCAATCTGATGCACGTCTCCTACGAGGGCGGGATTCTGGAAGACCCTTGGAGGGAGCCGCCGCCGGACATTTTCCAATTGACGAAAGCGCCGGAAGAAGCGGCGGCTGAGGCCGAGTATGTGGAGATTGGTTTTGAGATGGGCAATCCCGTCTCAATCAACGGCGAGCGGATGGGAGCGGTGGCGCTGCTCGAATCGTTGAACCGGAAAGGCGGCGCGCACGGCATCGGGCGGATTGACTTGGTGGAAAACCGTTTTGTCGGGATGAAGTCGCGCGGCGTTTATGAGACGCCGGGGGTGACGATTTTGCAGGCGGCTCATCGCGCGCTCGAATCCATCACGCTCGACCGCGAAGTGCTGCGCCTGCGCGATTCGCTCGGAGTCAAGTTTGCGGAAAGCATCTATTACGGCTTCTGGTTTGCGCCGGAGTTTGAATTGATGCGCAAGCTGATTGACGAGACACAAACCTGCGTGACGGGCGACGTGCGCCTCAAACTCTACAAGGGCAACGCGATGGTCGTGGGCCGCCGCGCGCCGCATTCGCTCTACAACGAGAATCTGGCGACGTTCGAAGCCGACACTATTTATAACCAGCGCGACGCCGAAGGCTTTATCAAGCTCAATGCGCTGCGGCTGCGGCTGGGGAAATTTGGCGATTGATTCATTCGGTCATTTCATCATTGATTCATGTAGTCATGTCATCTTTTTTTCAATGACTACATGATTACATGAATCAATGACTACATCGGAAAGGGTTGGGCCATGTTGATGACAAAGGAACTTGAAGACATCTTCGCGACGACTGTTCTCGTTGTTGAAGCGGATAAAATCGGTTCGGCGGCCTCGTTGTTGGGTTTGTCGAAGACGATAGCGGTCGTTGAAGCTTGCGGCCATCCGCGCGCGGGAGATGTGGTCGTCGTGCGCGCTCTGACCGATAGCGCGACTTATAATCAGTTGGAGTTGCCGACCGGAAGGATGGCGAAGATAAATCCGGGCGATGTGCTGATTGGTGTCTTGGGCCGCCGGCGCGCGTTGAAGGGATTTGTCGGTGATGTTCCGGCTGAGGTGAGCGCGGGCGATAAGTTGCATTTGCTGAGCATGGGCGGCGTCATCGGTCATTGCACGGGTCATCATTCCAGCTTGAGCGATGCGATTACGGTTGAAGTCATCGGGCTGGCGTGCGATGAAAGCGGGCGGATTCAGAATATCGCGGACGCGGCGCTCGAATTGCGCACCACGCTGCCAACGAGCGCGCCGCTAGTGCTGGTTGCCGGAACGTGCATGAACAGCGGTAAGACTTACGCTGCCACGGAGCTTATCAAGCAGGCGACGCGCGCGGGCTTACGCGTGGCGGCGGCGAAACTCTCCGGTGTGGCCTGCCTGCGCGACACGCTCAACATGGCGGACCATGGAGCGATTGCGACGGCCAGCTTTCTCGATTGCGGATTGGCTTCGACGGTTGGCGCGGGCGACCTCTCGCCGGTCGCGAAGGCTCTCATCGCGCGTCTGAACGAGCACGCGCCCGACCTCATCGTGATTGAACTGGGCGACGGCATTCTCGGCAGCTACGCGGTGGATTCCGTCTTCGACGACGACCAACTGCGCGACGCGACCGCCGCCATCATCTTCTGCGCTTCCGACTACGTTGGCGCGTGGGGCGGCATAGAGTTGTTTCGGCGGCGTGGAATAAAGGTGGATGTCGTCGCTGGCTCCGTCACGGATTCACAGATGGGCCAAGACTACATCGAGCAGGAGTTTGGCGTGCCCGCCGGCAATGCGCGCAGAGACGGCGCGCGGCTCTTTCAGCTTATCGAAGATAAGGTGTCTAGTTTCGAGCTTCGAGTTAAGGCTGCCTGAGCGGCTGGCTGAGAGCAAGACAGGCGAGGTTAGTTTGTATGAACTCGAAACTCGACACCCACAACTCGAAACTAAGCATCGGCATCTTCGGCGGCTCGGGCTACGGCGGCGCGGAGCTTTTGCGCCTGCTGTTGCTGCACCCGCGGGCCGAGGTCCAACTTGTCACCGCCAACGAGCACGCGGGCAAAAGCGTAGGGGAAGTGCATCGTAATCTTTATGGCTTGACTGCTTTGAATTTCACGCGTGCGCCGGAAGATTTAAGTAGCCTCGGTCATCTCGATTGCGTCTTTCTGGCGCTGCCGCACGGGCAGGCGCTTGAGATTGTGCCGCGCCTGCCGGAACGTTTGAAGGTGATTGATTTGTCGGGTGATTTTCGTCTGCGCGACAGCGCCGTCTTTCAAGCGCACTACGGGCGCGAGCATACGGCGATGACTGCGCAAGGAAAGTTTGTCTACGGCCTGACGGAGACAAACCGCGAGGCTATCAAGAGCGCGCGCTTCATCAGCAACCCCGGCTGCTTTGCGACCGCGACGTTGCTTGGCCTTGCGCCGCTCATTGCTAATAATCTGCTCGGCGGTCGCGTCGTCGTTGACGCCAAGACAGGCTCATCCGGTTCGGGCGCAAAGCCCGCGAGCAACACGCACCACCCGCAGCGGATGAACTCTTTTTACGCCTACAAGCCTTTCACGCACCAGCATGTTCCTGAAATCGAACAGGAGTTGCGCGCCGTTGGTCGCTGGTCGAGCGAGCTTGTTTTTATGACACACAGCCTGCCGGTCGCGCGCGGCATCTTCGCTTCCATCTACGCGGAAACCGCGAAAGAACTGAAGGCCGCCGAGGCCCGCGAAGTTTTCGCAGAGTTTTATCGCGATGCCTTCTTTGTGCGGATGGTCGAAGGCTCGCCCGACATCAACTGGGTTAAGACGACGAACTTCTGCGACATCGGGCTGGCCGTGCGCGGTCGTCAACTCGTCGTCTTCTCGGCCCTCGATAATTTGGTTAAGGGCGCGGCTGGCCAGGCCGTGCAGAACATGAATCTGATGTTCGGCTTTGACGAGAAGGCCGGATTGATTTTGACGGGGACGAATCCATGACAGGCAGAGATGATTTCAAACCCGCGCCCGTTAAGTCTCCGATTGCTTTCAGCGAGTTGGACAAGATAGACGTGCGGGTCGGAACAATCCTGACGGTCGAAGATGTCGAGGGGTCTGACAAGCTAGTCAGGCTCAAAGTGGATTTTGGCGACCACACGCGAAGTATCCTTGCCGGCATGAAGCGGGAGCGCGCTCGTCCGCAGGAGATTGAAGGCCGGCAAGCTTTGTTTGTCGTCAACCTCGAACCGAAAAAGATGTTGGGAGAAGTTTCGGAAGGGATGCTCTTTGACGTTGGTTACGCAGACGGCTTAGTGCCCGCGCTGTGCATCCCCGAACGCGAAGTCCCGAATGGAACAAGAGCCGGATGAAGACAGACACAGACACAGCTACCAGCTTTGCAGCAATCAGAGAGAGCGAAGACCGCTTTCAACTGGCGACGTATAAGAAGATGCCGCTGGTGGCGGAGAGCGGGCGCGGCGTGTGGCTTTATGCGGGCGACGGCGAGCGTTATCTTGATTTGTACGGCGGTCACGCGGTGGCGGGCGTCGGGCATTGTCATCCGCGCGTCGTCGCGGCGCTTCAGGAGCAGGCGGAGAAACTACTCTTCTATTCCAACCTGGTCTACTCGGATGTGCGAGCGCGTGCGGCGGAGAAACTCGTGAGCCTCGCGCCCGCAGCAATCACCAAAGCCTTCTTCTGCAATTCAGGGACGGAAGCCAACGAGAACGCGATGCGGATGGCGAGGATGGCAACCGGGCGGGAGCGTGTTATTACCTTCGAGGGCGGCTTTCACGGGCGAACTGCTGATGCCATCAGCGCGACGGCGCTCGGTAAGTATAGAGAACTGGGCAAGCCCAACGTGCCGGGCCATCTGTTCGCGGAGTTTGGCGACATAGATGCTGTCAAGGAGTTGGCGGATGAGACGGTGGCTGCCGTCATGTTGGAGCCGGTTCAATCAATGGCGGGCGTGAGGATGAGCGAGCCGAAGTTTTATCGTGAGCTTCGAGAGTTGGCAACAGAGCGCGGGATGCTGCTCATCTTCGATGAAGTGCAGACGGGTGTGGGGCGCACGGGCGAGTGGTTTTTCGCTGGAAGCGAGGCGGCGGGCGGTTGTGTGCCGGACATCTTGACGCTGGCGAAGGCTTTGGGGAGCGGCGTGCCCGTCGGGGCGTGTCTGGTTAAAGAGGGTGTGGC
>CAZEZJ010000113.1:0-4470 GCA_964516695.1 uncultured Blastocatellaceae bacterium | reverse complement strand
GAGAACGACCTCGGGACGACTTTTGGCGGCGGGATGCTGGCAATGGCGGCTGTCCTTGCGACGCTGGAAGCAATCGAGATGGAGGGGATGCTAGCGAATGTGAAGAGCATCGAAGATTACTTGCGCGCGCGTCTCGCAGAGGTGCCGCAGGTCGCGGGCGTGCGCGGGTTGGGTTTGCTGCTCGGCATAGAGTTTGAGGGAGAGGCCGCGCCCGTTCATCAAGCGCTGCTGGGGCGGCGCATCATCACGGGCACATCGAGCGACGCACGCGTGCTGAGGCTTTTGCCGCCGCTCTGTTTGCAGCGAGAAGAGGTTGACTTGTTTGTTGAAGCGTTGAAGGAAGTGGTTTGAACTGCGGAGAGCGCGAGTAATCGTTTTGAATTATGCCGAAAGATTTTCTAACGACAGGGGATTGGACGCGACGAGAGCTGGAGGGCTTGATTGAGGCGGCGCGGCGTTGGAAGCGCGGCGATGAAGCGTCGAAGCCGCTCGCGGGCCGCTCGGTGGCGCTCGTCTTTTTTAATCCCAGTTTGCGGACGCGCGCTTCGATGCAGGTCGGCATTTATGAGATGGGCGGCAACGCCGTGATGCTTGAGCCGGGCGGAACGAGTTGGACGCTGGAACACCGCGCGGGCGCGTTGATGGACGCGGATAAGACGGAGCACGTCGCGGAGTTTGTGCGTGTGTTGGGAAGGTATTGCGCTGCCATAGGAGTGCGGACGTTTGCGGCGTTGGAGGATTGGCAAAGTGAGCGGCTAGACCCTGTGCTGAATGCTTTTGCGCGTTATGCGGAGGTGCCTGTCATCAATCTCGAATCAGCGATGCATCATCCGTGTCAGGCGCTAGCCGACATAATGACGATTCGTGAGCAGCGGGGCGCGGGCCGCAAGCGCGTGGCGCTCACATGGGCCTGGCATCCGAAGCCTTTGCCGATGGCGGTGCCGAATAGTTTCGCGCTGGCGGCGGCGCAGATGGGCCATGAACTAGTGATTGCGCGCCCCGTGGGTTACGAGTTGGACGACGAGTTGATGAGCGAGGTCGAGCGGCAGGCAAAAGATAACGGCGGAAGTCTACGTGTGACGCGCGACATCGAAGAGGCTTTTGCGGGCGCGGAGGTCGTGTACGCGAAAAGCTGGGGGAGTCGTGACCATTACGGTGCGCCGCACAAGGACGTGGCCGAGCGCGCTCGTTACAGAGAGCAGTGGATTGTTGATGAGCGGAAGATGGAACTGACGAATAACGCCAGCTTTATGCATTGCCTGCCCGTGCGCCGCAACGTCATCGTGACGGACGGCGTGATTGATTCTGCGGCTTCGGTCGTGATTGACGAAGCGGAGAATCGCCTGCACGCGCAGAAGGCCGTGTTGGAAAAACTTTTAGCGGTTGGAGAATGAATGCCGAACGAGGTGACAAACGAGGCGCGGCTGGATTTGTTGCGCGAGGCGCTGCCGTACATACAGCGTTTTAAGGGCCGGACGTTTATTGTGAAGCTCTCCGGCAAGGCGACGGAGCAGAGGGAGAATTTGGCCTCACTGGCGGAGGAGTTGGCGCTCTTGCATTTGGTGGGCATACGCGTCTGCGTGATACACGGCGGCGGTAAGCAGTTGTCTGACCTTGCTTCGCTGATGGGTGTGGAGCAGACCATCATTAACGGGCGGCGCGTGACGGATGATGCGACGCTGGAGATGGCGAAGATGGTCTTCGCGGGCCAGATTAATACGGACATCTTAGCGGCCTTGCGGCAGAGAGGGGTGGAGGCGGTCGGGCTGTCGGGCGTTGACGGTAACATCGTACACGCCAAGCGGCGTCCGCCAAAAGAGGTCTTAAACCGCGAGACGGGCGAGCGCGAGCACGTCGATTTCGGACACGTCGGGGATGTGGTGGAGATAAATACGCGGCTGCTCTCCGTGCTGCTCGACCAGGGCTATTTGCCCGTCATCTCATCGCTTGGCGCAGACGCGGAGGGCACTGTCTTCAACATCAACGCCGACACGATTGCGGCGGAGATTGCCGTTCGTTTGGCGGCGGAGAAGTTGATACTGCTCTCGGATGTTGACGGCATCCGCCTGCGCGCCGAAGAGCCGGAGAGCAAGCTTTCCAAACTCACCGTGGACGAAGCCGAAGCGCTGGTGCGCGCGGGCGCGGCGACGGGCGGCATGATTCCCAAACTGCAAAGCATCGCGCATCTCTTGCGTCGCGGCGTCGGCAGCGCGCACATCATCAACGGGCGCTTGCGCAACGCCTTGCTGGCCGAAGTCTTCACGGACGAGGGAACGGGCACGATGATTGTCGCTTGAGAAGCTTTGCGCGGGCTGGCGGATTGACAACCCAACGAGCGTCTAATATTGTGCCTGCACGCTGTTAAACTTCCGCCCGAAAAGGAACCTCGAATGATGACGATGATAGGAAAGCTGTTCTTGCCGGCCCTCTTGCTCGCGACCCTCTTGCTCTCCGCCAGCAACGCTCAAACGCTTCAGACTGGGAGCGAAGGCGCGCCGCGAGTGCGTGTGACGACGCCGACCAACAACGTCATCCGCTACGGCCTCGGCCTGACCTTCATCGCCGGAACGGTCGAAGGTACAGACGTTAAAGAGGTCTTCATCTCGATTCGCCGCGCGGGCACTAACGAGGAATGGTCAGCGAAGAAAAGGGGCGGGAGTTTCGTCAAAGGGCCGACGGGCAAGTGGCTCAAGACGACGCTCGACGGCAATAACTGGTACGCGCCCAACGGCAAGTATAGCCTGCCGACTCTCGCTGACCTGCTGCCCGCGGGCACGGAAGAGATGCGTTACATCATCTACGCTTACGCCGTTGACCGCGCCGGGCGCAAGTCCGAAGAAGAAGGCACGATGATTCTGGTCAGGCGTTAGCGAAGAGTTGCACGATAAGCCAGATGAGCACGCACGCATGAGCACGCCCGCCGTCACGATGAAGAGGACGCCGCTTCGCTACAGTTTATCCGCAGACAAGCTGCGCGCTTTCGGGGCGCAAGAGATATTGGCAGGCGAGAGTGCGTGCCTCGCCTGTTGCGGATGAGTGTTGCTCGGGGCGCACGCCGGCGTCAGGGCGCAATCTTGGTGGCGGGGTCGGACCAGCCGCTCTGCCCTTGGGCGTTGACGGCGGCGACTCTGACCCAGTAGCGCTGCCCACTCGCCATGTCCTCTAGGGTGACGCGTGAGACGCTGACCTATCCGAGTGTTTACAGCTTTAATCCGAGTGGTTATTGCAGCAATCCGATAGGTTGCAGGAGGCGTGACATGGGGGATAACTTCCGTAATATCTTAAATTAGCGCGAAAACGGCAGTATCAGCCGCGTTCTGTGCCCGTGTTGCCTGTTTCCTGACCATCTTTGGGGACATACTCTTCCCCAGCCATCTTTTGATAAAGGTGTTTTAGCCGCTCAGAGAGCACACTTCGGACAGCCGGATTACCGATTTGTACGGCAAGTTTTAGGGTTTCGTCGAACCTTCGATTGAATAGTTCAGGTTCCTGAGCTTCAAAGTGAGCAATGGTTAAGCCGACCAGACAATGAGCCTCTTTCTCACGTTGACCAATGCGGCGATATGTCGCCAAGGCTTCGTGATAAAGGTTCTGCGCTGTTGCATAGTCACGAAGTTCGGAATGGATGTCACCGAGGCTCGTCAGGCTATCGGCTGCGCCCGCCACGTCGCCAATTTTTCGTTGAAGGGCCAACGCCTCCTCAAGCAGCGGCCTCGCCGCGTCGTATTCACCTTGAAGACGGTGAAGGTCTCCGAGTCCTCTGAGGCAGGCGGCTGCACCCGATTGATGCCCGATTTTTCGATAAAGCGCCAGCGCCCGCTCATACTGTTGTCGCGCTTCCTCATACCTTTTCGGAGGAACGTTAATTCCGGCCAGCGCTTGACGCACATTGGCTTCGCCTAGCGTGTTACCGGATTCATGGAAGATAGGCAATATTATTTCATAGTTGGAGCAGGCCTGCTCATAATCCCCGGACGCCGTAAAGATGTGGGCTAACGACTCAGCGTAGTTTGTCACGTCTAACTGCGCTTCAAACTTCTTGCCAATCCGCTGCTTAATCTCGATAGCTTCTGTTGTCGCCTTGAGCAGATAATCTATTGCTGTCTCAAATTCACCGAGGAGATAATGAATGTCGCCCAGCAACAGTAAACAATTGAACTTGAGCGGCTGGCCGTCAATTTCCTGCCTGAGCGCCAACTCGACATACTCTTTGGCTCGCTGGTAGCGAGCGTAAGCTTTGTCCAGAGCGGCCCGAAAATAGTAGACCCACCCGGCAACCTTGCCGTGCAAGGGCCTGCTTCTGGTCTCACCTAAAACAGCCTGGACGAGGGGTTCAAGTTTGTCGTGCTGAAGTGTGTTGAGCCAAGAAAGTCCATCCGTGACAAACGCGCGAGCAGCGGCCGGGGTGTCCGTCATCACAGTATGATAGAACTTCTCCACGCGCCAGAAGGTGTCAGATTGATTCTGCTC
>CAZEZJ010000112.1:0-13310 GCA_964516695.1 uncultured Blastocatellaceae bacterium | reverse complement strand
TTGACGAAGGCCGAGTCGAGAACTGTATCGTACTCGTAGGCGCTAAAGAAGAATGTGCGCTTGCGTCCATCGTAGAAGGGAAGACGAACGGGGCCGCTCAAGGTAAAGCCGGGGTTGTGTTGTTCGAGCGGGAGGCGGGACAAGCCGCGCGCCTGATTGTTTGACGTGTTGGCGTTGAGAATGTCATTACGGAAAAAGTAGAAGGCGCGTCCGCGATAACGGTTTGAGCCGCCGCGCGTGCGGATGTTGATGCGCCCGCCCGAGGCGCGACCGTACTCGGCTGAAAACTGGTTAGTAATAATCTGCACTTCTTCGACCGCTTCGATTGATGGCTGAAAACGCTCACGCGCGGCGCGGTCGTCGTTGTTGTCGAGGCCGTCAATAGTAATATTGTTGGAGTAGGCCGGGCCGCCCGCGAGGGCAAACGTGCCTGTCTCCTCAATGGTGGAGTTTGGGTTAGTGCCACGGTCTTCCGCGAGGTCGCGCGTGGAGAGCGGTTCTTCGGTGACGCCGCCGAGCGTGAAGATGAGGTCGAGCGGCGAGCGGCTGGTGTTGGGCAAATCTTCGATTTCCTGCGTTGTGACCGTGCCGCCGACGACCGTACGCGTGGTGTCAACGAGGGGCGTGTCCTCGGCTTCGCTGACGGTGGTTTGTTCGGCGACGACGCCCGCTGGTTGAAGCGTGAAATCAAGTTGCACGTTTTGTCCGGCGATGGTCGTTAATTCCGTCTTCTCAATAGTCGCAAAGCCGGGCGCTGTCGCGCGCACGCTGTAGATGCCGGGGTTTAACTCGATAATGCGATAGCGGCCCGCGTCGTCTGCCGTCACCGTGCGTTCCAGTCCGGTTTCGACGAGCACAGCCGTCACGGTCGCGCCCGCAATGAGCGCGCCGTTTTGGTCAACGACGCGCCCGCTAAACGTCACATCATCGAGGTCTTGCGCGTAAGCGACTGACGCTGCGGGCGAGAGCGTTGAGAGCATTGCCGGAAACAGACAGGCCAGCAGCGCGGCCAAGATAAACGGGCGAAGATGATTATTCATAATTCATGCGGTCAGGCGCTCTCTCGGTCGGGAGGTGCGAGGGGCCGCACTCTGTAGAGCGCGGACGGTCGCTGCACATCTAAAAGGAGAGCGGCGAGCGAAAATTTCGAGACATCCACCGCGCTTCGGCTGAACGAACAGTTGGAACACGAGGTGCTTTGAAGCCTCAGCGAAACTGCCACCGAATTTGTCAGGGCGAAGCGTTCAGAAAGAACGACATGGAGAGCGCAATGTAGCATCCTCTGCGCAGAGAAAACAAGCGCGGGCTTGCAGATTCAACTTGCACACACGCGCCGCTTATTAGTCTTAACTACTGTGCTCATGCTTGACAGAACATCCGCATTCTCATAGATTCTACGGGCTTTTGTGACCGTGAAGGGTCTGGTTCAATCCGCGCGTTTACACAGCCTATAATTGCCATCTATTGTCGTCTCTCAATTGCGCGTTTACTATTCCTGTGCAGTCTCGCTCTGAAGGTTGATTTGATGATTCCCCCCACATCTTTGCGCCATCGCAGCAGCGCTTCGTTAACTCTGTTCGTCGTGTTCACGCTCCTGCTCTGGCCCACGCTGCCTGCCAACGCAACCGAAGAATGCGACGCGCCAAACTTCAGAGCGACGCGCAGCTTCAGCGCCGGCGAAGCTTCAAACGCACTCGCCGCCGGCGATTTTAACCGCGACGGTTTCCCAGACCTCGCCATCACAAACCACTACAGCAGCACCGTCTCCATCCTGCTCGGCAATGGCGCGGCGGGCTTGAGCGGTCGTCACGATGTGGCCGTCGGACAGCAGCCCGTCTTCGTCGCCGTCGGAGATTTGAACGGCGACGGCTTTGACGACATCGTCACCACCAACGAAGGCTCCAACGACCTGACCATCCTGCTCGGCAATGGCAACGGACATTTCGCTGCGCCCCTCCAAACGGGCGCGGGGCTTGGCGCTCTGGCCGTCGCCATCCTTGATTTCAACCGCGACCGCAAGGCAGACCTCGTGACCGCTGGCGGCGACGCCAACTCTCTTTCGCTGCTCGCCGGAGACGGCACGGGCAGTTTCAATTTAACGGATAGTCTCGCCGTCGGAATCAATCCGCGCTTTGTGCTGGCCGCGGACTTTAACCGCGACCGCCGTGCGGACCTCGCCGTCGCCAACGCAGACTCAAACGACATCTCGCTCCTACTCAACACGGGCGCAGGCAGCTTCGGCGAGGCCACGCATTTTGCTGTCGGCACGTCTCCGCGCTGGCTCGCCGCAGGCGATTTTAATCGCGACGGCAGACCAGACCTCGCCGTCGCCAATGCGGATTCAGATAGCATCTCCGTCTTGCGCGGCGACGGCAAAGGCGAGTTCGCCGCAGCCGTCAATCATGCGGTTGGCGACAGCCCAAGAGCCGTCGGCGTCGTTGACTTCAACGGCGACCGCCAGCCTGATATCGTCGCCGTCAATCACGATTCAAACACGCTCTCGCTCCTGCGCGGCCTTGAACACGGCCAGTTTGCCGCCGCCCTCACGCTCGACGCCGGAGCGCAGCCGCAGTCAATCGCGTTCAAGGATTTCAACTCAGATATGAAGACGGACGTGGCCGTCCTCAACACCGCCTCCGACAGCGCCTCTCTCTTTTTAGCCGACACGGACGGCAGCTTCAGCGCCGCTCTGCGTCTGCACGTTGACGGCAACCCGCGCGCCATCGCCATCGGTGATTTCAACCTGGACGGCAACACGGATATGGTCGCCGCCGCTAACTCACACCACGACGCGATTGCCGCCGCGCGCAATGAGAAAGCCGCGCCGGAACATGACGACGGCAGCACCATCACCGTCTTCCTCGGCAATGGCTCAGGCGGCTTCACAGAGCTTCCCCATTTTGGAGCGGGCGAACTTCTGGCCGCTGTCATCGTCAACGATTTCAACTCGGACGGCCAGCTTGATTTCGCCGCCGCCGACAGCGGCGAAAACGTCCTGCTCCTTTACTTCGGCAACGGCGCGGGCGGCTTCTCCGGTCAGATAGAATTGGAAGTCGGCGCGGGGCCGCGCGCTCTTGAATCAGGCGATTTTAACGGCGACGGCTGTGCGGACCTCGTTGCCGCCAATCGTTCGTCCAGCACCATCTCCGTCCTGCTCGGCAACGGCAAAGGCGCTTTCGAGGACGCGCTCACCTACAACACCGGCACACACCCGCTCGGCATCACCGTCCAAGATTTTGACACTGACGGTCATCAAGACATCGTGACGGCAAACAACGATGCCGACACCATCTCGTTTCTCAAAGGCGACGGCACAGGCAATTTTGCAGCGGCGATTAATTATCCGGCGGGAGTCAATCCGGCAGCCATCGCTGTCGGTGATTTCAACGGCGACAACCACGCTGACTTGGTAGTGACTAACAGCAGCAACACCGTCAACACCATCTCCATTTTAGACGGCGACGGCGAGGGTGCATTCGCCTCGCCCCGTCCCTTCGCCGCCGGAGCTTATCCTTCATCAGTGTCGGTTAAAGACTTCAACGGCGACGCTCTTTTAGACCTCGCCGTCACCAACGCCAACTCGGGCGCGGTCTCCATTCTGAACGGAGACGGCGCGGGCAGCTTCACAGCGCCCGTCGGATTCGGCGTCGGCCTCAGCCCTTCGGCGGTTGCCGCCAGTGATTTCAACTCGGACGGAAAACTCGATTTAGCCGTCACCGATTTCGGCACAGACGGCATCTCGATTCTCCTCGACGCGCATTGCCAAACGGCGACGATGTCAGGCCGCGTCACGGAGATGCTTGGCCGCGCTCTCGGTCACGCGCTGATGATTTCGAGCGCTGAACCACACACAACGAGCGTCCGCACAGACGCCGGCGCAACCTACTCGCTCAAGCGCCGCACCCGCAGGAAGTCATAGCTTCGACCTTGTTGCGCTTGATGCTGTAGACGGTGTTTGCGCTGCCTTCGTAGTAATCGCTGCGCACGATGACCTCCATCGTGCCGTCTCCATCAACATCGGCCACCGCCGAGACTACGTACTGGCTCGGCGGGCCAGTATCCTCTTTAATGAACGGATAAAACTCGCCGTCAATAATGATGTTTTGTACCCGCCCGCGAATTAACTTGCGCAAGAAGACAAACGAATAATCGCCAGCCTTCGGGCGCGTCGCCATCGGCCCTGTCGCGGAGACCAATCCGTCCTTTAAGTGTGAAGCGCTAACAATAGCTTCCTCAACGCCGTCGCCATCCACGTCTACGCGAAGCACCTGCGTGATGTTGATTGGCGGTCGGCTAAAACGCTTGCTGCGCAAGATGCCCGCGACCGCCGCTCTGTAAGCTTGCTCGTTATTACCCAACACCTTCGGCGCTCGCGGCAGCGCGTTCCACTCGCCGCCGATTGCCAGCGCAACGCCTTCGCCTGGCTGCGGCGTGAGGTCAACTTCCATCGTGTCTGAGCAATACTCGGCCAGAGGTTTCGCTTGCGCGCCAATGCTTTCGCCCGCCCGCGCGGTTAAAGTATAAAAGCGATACTTTTCACCGCCTTTGAGCTTCGGCGCGACCGCGCCAGCATCCATCCACCTGCCGTTAACCGTGCCGCCGATAAGGCAGTTATCCACCAGCACCGGATGCACTTCTTCGACAACGCCACTACTGCGACCCGAATCTGCCGCCATGCTCAGCAGCAACGCCGAGAGCAGCATCATTGTCTTGAAGATAGACACAGGCATTATCTCCTTTCCGCCATGGAAGCCACCCGTTCAAAGCAGCGCTCTATGAGGCGAACGCCGTTTAAGCTCTTGCCTTAAGTTTGCGTTAGATACTAAATGAAGGTTGTGACAATCTCGCGGATGCTGCGCTGCAAATCGCGGTCATCGGTAATGGGCGAGCAGAGCGCAACTTCAGCGGCGGCGATTGGAGGAACGCCGCGCGCAATCATCTGTGCGGCGTAGATAAGCAGGCGCGTCGAGACGCCTTCTTCGAGGCCGTGCCCGCGCAGGTTTCTGACCTTCTGGCTGATGCGAACCAAATCGTGCGCCGTCTCTGTGTCTATGCCGCCCTCGCGGGCAACGATTTCCGTCTCCATCTCCGGGGGCGGGTAATCGAATTCGAGCGCGACGAAACGCTGCCGCGTTGATTGTTTGAGGTCTTTCAAGATTGATTGATAGCCAGGATTGTAGGAAACGACGAGCATAAAATCGTGGGGCGCTTCCAGCACTGTGCCGCGTTTTTCTATCGGCAGGCGGCGGCGGTCGTCCGTCAGCGGGTGAATGATGACGATGGTGTCCTTACGCGCTTCGACCACTTCGTCCAGATAACAGATAGCGCCGTTTCTGACAGCCTTCGTCAGCGGCCCATCGTGCCAGATGGTCTCCTCGCCTTCGAGCAGAAAACGCCCGACCAAATCGGTCGCAGACAAATCCTCATGGCACGCCACCGTAATCAGCGGACGCCCAAGCCGCCACGCCATGTGCTCCACAAAGCGTGTCTTGCCTGAGCCGGTCGGGCCTTTGAGCATCACGGGCAGGCGCGCCGCATAGGCTGCCTCGAACAATTCAATCTCGCGCGCGACCGCCAGGTAATAAGGCTCTTTAGTAGCCCTGTATTCTTCGATTGCTAATTCCGTCATGGCGTAATTTTAAGTTTGCAACGCGACCCGCGCGCCCGCCTCTACCGATAAAATCTACAACAATAGCGGCTGCATCTTATCATTCTCGCGCCAAACGTGCAGCAGGCGCGGCCCGCGGCTCACGATTCTCTGAATTGCTGAGTCTTGACGCCATCCTTTATAATGAGCGATGGAAAGGATTTTCAAGCGATGCTGAAATACATTCGTGGCCGAACCACTTGATAACTCGACGAGCAAGCATTCAGAAAACTTATCGAGCCATACAGGCGAAGGGATAGTCGTGGACATAGGGACTGGCGACGGTCGCTTTGTCTACGAGTGCGCGCGAGCGGAGCCGGCGAAGTTTTTTATCGGCATCGATGCGAGCACGAAGGCGCTGGAGAAGATTTCGGAGAAGATATACCGCAAGCCGGCGAAGGGCGGACTGCCTAACGTCCTCTTTCTTCAAGCCGCGGTCGAGAATCTTCCGGCGGAACTCGAAGGCCAAGCCGATGAGATTCACATACACTTTCCGTGGGGCAGTTTGTTGCGCGCCGTTGTGAGCGCCGACGCGGAAGTGCTCAGCAGCCTGCGAAGAATTTGTGCGCCCCATTGTTTGTTGGAAATCATCATCGGCCTTGATTCTGCTCGCGACCGCACGGAGATAGAGCGGCTGGCCTTGCCCCTTCTTTCCCGAAAATATTTGGCGGAGGTTTTGGTTGATAAATACCGCGCCGCCGGATTCGACGTGCTGGAAACTGGCACGCTCTCTGAAATAGAGTGGTCGCAACTGCAAACGTCCTGGGCGCGCAGACTTCAGGGAAACAGAGAGCGCGAGGTCGTCTATCTCATCGCACAAGCCGCTGCTACGGAAGCTTCCCCAGCTTGCGACCAACCCGACGGGGCTGTAAAACTATCAAAGTAGAGTTATGAAGATAGCTGTAGCCATGAGCGGCGGCGTTGATTCATCAGCGGCAGCCGCCATCTTAAAAGAGCAGGGGCACGAACTCGTCGGCTTCACGATGCAGTTGTGGAACCAGCGTCGCGGGATAAACGTGGACGAAAACGGAGATTCTTTGCCGTCGCGTTGTTGCTCGCTCGATGATGTCTATGATGCGCGCCGCGTGGCCGAAGAGTTGGGCTTTCCGTTCTACGTGCTCAATCTGGAACGCGATTTTGAGCGCGACGTGGTGCAGCCCTTTATCGAGAGCTACCTCGGCGGCGAGACGCCGATTCCGTGCGTCGCTTGCAACAGTCGTTTGAAGTTTGCTTCGCTTGACCGCCTGGCAGCGAGCCTTGATTGCGACAAGGTGGCAACGGGCCATTACGCGCGCGTCGAGTTTGACGAGGCCGGGAATCGCTATCGTCTTTTTCGCGGGCGCAACGCGGCCAAAGACCAATCCTACTTTCTCTGGGAATTGACGCAGGCCCAACTCTCACGCGCTCTCTTTCCCTTGGGCGAGATGTCGAAGCCGGAAGTGCGCGACGTGGCGCGCTCGCGCCAACTGCTGGTGGCGGAGAAGGCAGAGTCGCAGGAGATTTGTTTCGTTCCCGATGGCAAGTATGCGGCGTTCATTGACCGCTATCTTGAAGCTGAAGACGAAGCGGAGCGGATTCCCGGGTCAGGTGAAATCGTTGATACGAGCGGGCGTGTGCTCGCGCGGCACGACGGCATTCATCGCTACACAATCGGGCAACGGCGCGGGATTGGGCTGGCGAGCGAGCGCCCGCTTTACGTCGTCTCGATTGACGCGGAGAGCAACCGCGTCGTCGTCGGCCATCAGGAAGAATTGTTGAGCACAGAGTTTACGGCGGCGAATGTTAACTGGATTGCTTTCGCTCATCCGACGGCTCCGGTGCGCGCCGAAGTGCGCGTCCGTTATCGTCATCAGCCCGCGCCCGCCGTCATTACTCCGCTCGAAAACAATCGCGCGCGCGTCAGCTTCGATGAAGCCCAACGCGCCATCACCCCGGGACAGGCCACCGTCTTCTACGACGGCGACGAAGTCCTCGGCGGCGGTTGGATAGTCAAACGAAAGTAGGAACGATGAACGATGAGCGATGAATTATAAAGAGCTTGTCTTTCACTCATCGTTGCGCGCTCATCGTTCATCGTTTCGAAAACCTTTCCTCGCTCGTGTGCGTATCACAAACGCTTTCGCGCCTTGTCGTGAAAGCCATATCTACAGGATGTTTTAGTTAAGCTGGAAAATAATTATGGCAATGTCGCGTCGGCGTAAAATCGTCTTGATTGTGTTGGGTCTGGTGCTGGCCCTGGTGGTGGCTTTCATCATCGGCATCATTCTGCTGCTCTCCATGTTTCGCAAAAGCGAGCCGATGGTTCGTGACAACAGCGTGCTGGTCTTGAAGGTAGCTGGCTCGCTGCCGGACTACGTGCCGGATGATGCGCTGCATCGCCTGTTCGGCGGCGACGATTCATCGCTGACCAGCCTGCTGATGCAACTCAAGAAGGCGAAGGTGGACAAACGCATCGGCGCTGTGTTGCTCGACATCAACATGTCCGGCGCGGGCTGGGCCAAGGCCGAAGAGATACGCGATGCGATTGCGGATTTCCGCACCTCCGGCAAACCCATCTATGCCTACATGGAACTGGGGATGAACAAGGAGTATTACATCGCGCTCGCCTGCGAAAAGATTTTCGTCGCGCCGCCGGGCGACCTTTTCGTCAACGGGTTGGCCGCCGATGTGATGTTCTTCCGTGGCTCGCTGGATAAGCTTGGCGTCTATCCTGACGTTTACCAAATAGGCAAGTATAAGAACGCGCCGGATTCGTTTACGCGCAAGGACATGTCCGAAGGCCATCGCGAAGTGGTCAACGCCATCCTCGACGACATTTTCAATCGCTTCATTAACACGATTGCGACCAGGCGCGGCAAATCGCCTGATGAGGTTCGCGCCCTGGTTGACAACGCGCCCTATAGCGCGCCCGACGCGCAGAAGGTCGGTTTGATTGATGCCGCCATCTATCGCGATGAGGTCGAGAAAGATTTAAAGGGAAGGCTCGGCTATAAAGAGTCTGACGAGTTGCGGCTGACGCGCGGCGAACAGTATCGAGAGGTTGAGCCGGAATCGCTCGGCCTCAATAAGGGCGAGCGCATCGCCGTCATCTACGGCGCAGGCTCCATCGGCTCGGGCAAGTCTGAGGATAGTCCCTTCGGCGGGCAATCCATCGGGTCGGACACGATGGTCAAAGCCATTGACGACGCGCGCAAGGACGAGACCATCAAAGCCATCGTCATTCGTGTGGACAGCCCGGGCGGCTCGTCCTACGCGTCAGACGTTATCTGGCGTGCGATTGAACTTGCACGGCAGAAAAAGCCCGTTGTCATTTCAATGGGCGATGTCGCCGCCTCTGGCGGCTACTACATCGCTTGCAACGCCAACAAGATTGTCGCGCAACCCTCGACATACACAGGCTCCATCGGCATCTTCGCGGGCAAGCCCGTCGTCAAAGAGTTCTATAACTGGCTGGGCATCACAAACGAATATGTGCTGCGCGGCAAGAACGCCGGAATCTTCCGCGAGACTGAAAAGTTTACGCCCGAAGAGCGCGACAAATTCTTCGGCATTATCAAGAGCACTTACTACGACGAGTTCGTGCCAAAGGTCGCCAAGGGGCGCGGGCGCGACCCCGAATACATTGATTCCATCGGGCAGGGCCGCGTCTGGACGGGCGCGCAGGCGAAGGAGAAAGGTCTCGTTGATGAATTCGGCGGACTCGATAAGGCCGTCGAAATCGCCAAGCAGCTCGCCGGAATTCCCGCGGACAAAGGCGTCAGGCGCGTGATTCTCCCCTACCCGCGCGGCTTCTTTGAAAGCCTCTTCGGCGGCGGCGACAGCGAGGAAGCCATCAAACTCCGAGAACAGCGCGCCGCCTTCAAAGCGCTTCCCGAAGACCTGCGCCGCACGCTGCAATATGCCACCATGCTCGACCGCATGAAACGCGGCGAAGCGATGGCGATGATGCCTTTTGATTTAAGAATCAAGTAGGCTGTAGGCACTAAGCAGCAAGCTATCGGCAACAGGAAAACGCCGTGCTTTTGTATGAAAGCACGGCGTCCTTGTTATTAACTGCCTCTAGCTCACAGCCTATTGCTTTTCTATTCTCTCCGCCCCGTTCATATACGGCCTGAGCGCTTCGGGAATGACGACGGAGCCGTCCGGCTGCTGGTAGTTCTCTAAAATCGCGACCCACGTGCGGCCAACGGCGAGGCCCGAACCATTGAGCGTGTGGACGTATTCGGGTTTTGCTCCGTCTGAGCGGCGAAAGCGAATCTGCGCGCGTCGCGCCTGAAAAGCCTCGTAGTTAGAGCAAGAGGAAATCTCGCGGAAAGTGTTTTGGCTGGGAAGCCAGACTTCTAGGTCGTAAGTCTTGGCCGGGCCAAAACCTATGTCGCCGGTCGAGAGCGTGACGACGCGATAATGCAGCCCGAGCTTTTGCAACACGGCTTCGGCGTTACGCGTCAGCGTCTCCAATTCTTCATAAGAATTTTCAGGCAGCGACAGCTTCACCAGTTCGACTTTCTCAAATTGGTGCTGCCGGATAATGCCGCGCGTGTCGCGCCCGTAAGAACCGGCTTCAGAACGAAAGCAAGGCGTATAGGCCACCATGTGCATGGGCAACTGCGAGGCGTCGAGTATTTCTTCGCGGTGATAATTGGTGACGGGTACTTCCGCCGTCGGAATCAAGTAAAGCTCGCGCTCGTCAGCCAGCTTGAAAAGCTCGCTCTGAAACTTCGGAAGCTGTGTTGTGCCAAAGAGCGCGTCGCGGTTAACGATGAAGGGCGGCACGGTCTCCATGTAGCCATGCTCTTGCGTGTGCAAATCGAGCATGAAGTTGATGAGGGCGCGGCTCAGGCGAGCGCCCGCGCCGTTCAGGATAGAGAAGCGTGCGGCGGCAATTTTCGTCGCGCGTTCTAAATCGAGGATGCCGAGCGTGGTGCCCAAGTCAACGTGATCCTTCGGGTCGAAATCGAACTGGGGCGGCGTTCCCCAACGCCTGACTTCGACGTTGGCCGTCTCGTCCGCGCCGACGGGCACGCTTTCGTGCGGAACGTTCGGAATGGTCGAGAGTAGTTCGTGCATCCGCGCTTCCGCCGCGTCGCGCGCGCCTCCAAGCTCCGCGATGCGCTCTTTCAGTTGGCCCACTTCCTGCCGTCGCGCATCAGCCTCTTCGCGTTTGCCTTCCTTCATCAGCGCGCCTATCTCGCGGCTTGAAGTGTTGCGCTGGGCGTTCAGTTGGTCGGATTCGGCAATCAGGCGTCGTCGCTCCGCATCAACGGTGGCAAAGTCTTCCAGCGCATCGATGGGAAAACGGCGCGCTTCCAGCGCCGCACGCACCTTGTCCAGATTGTCGCGAACGAAGTTTAAGTCGAGCATGGGAATCGCTGTCCTTTACAGAGAGGGCATTTGCCGTGGCGCTTTATCATATGGTATGAAAGACGCTTTTACACAGGTGGCAAACGAAAAGCGTCAAGCTATCCGACGCCGCACGCACGTGTCAAGCCGACCGCTTGGCTGCCAGCCTGAGATGTCTGTCAAACTGAAAATTGAAATCATAGATTCGGGTTCAAGGAATGCCACAGAAGATTCGTAAAGCTGTTTTTCCGGCGGCAGGTTTGGGCACGCGCTTTTTGCCCGCCACCAAAGCTTCGCCCAAAGAGATGTTGTCGCTGGTTGATAAGCCGTTGATTCAATATGTCGTGGAGGAAGCTGTTGCCTCCGGCGTCGAGTCCGTGATTATCGTGACCGGTCGGGGCAAGAGCGCCATCGAAGACCACTTCGATATTTCGTTCGAGCTTGAACATCTGCTGCGCGAGCGCGGCAAGGAAGCAGAACTAAAAGCGATGCGTGCCATCTCGGAGATGGCGAGTGTGAGCTACGTGCGCCAGCGCGAGGCGCTCGGCCTCGGCCACGCCATCCTACAAGCGCGCGACCTCGTCGCCGATGAACCCTTCGCCGTCATGCTCGGAGACGACATCGTGGATGCGGAAACGCCCGCGCTCAAGCAGATGCTCGACGTTTATGAAAAGTATGACGCGCCTGTGCTCGGCACGATGCAGGTCGCGGGCGAAGCCATCTCGCGTTTCGGTGCCATTGACGCTGAAGAAGTCAGCGACGGCGTCTATCGCATCAAGGACATGGTTGAGAAACCGCCGCTGGCCGAAGCTCCATCCGACCTCGCCATCATCGGGCGTTACATCCTAACACCCGACATATTCCCCGAAATCGAGCGCACACGCCCCGGCTCAGGCGGCGAGATACAAATCACCGACGCCATGCGCCAACTGCTGAAAAAGCGTCCCTTCTATGCCGTGCGTTTTCAGGGAACACGTTACGATGCGGGCGACAAGCTCGGCTTTCTCATCGCCACGGTCGAGTTTGCACTCAAACGACCGGACCTCGCGCCGCAGTTCGTAGAGTATTTGAAGTCTTTGCGGCTATAATCAATGCTCAACAAGACTGGGGCCAAAACTATGGAAACAACTCTTTCAGCCATCGAGCTATCGGGAACAATCAATGAGAATCATCAGATACAGCTTGATGAACCGTTGCCCATTGAGGCTTCAAAGCGCGTGCGCGTGATAGTTCTTTATTCGACTGATGATGACATCAGCGAAAAGGAGTGGCTCCAGGCTGCTGCGACGAATTCGGCTTTTGCTTTCCTTAACGACCCTGCCGAAGACATTTACACATTAGAAGACGGAAAGCCGTTGTCGGATGAAAGGTAAAATCGTTTTAGTCCCGTTTCCGGTTGACGATTTATCGAGTCAAAAAGTACGCCCGGCGCTTTGTTTGACCGATATCATACAGCCACACGGCCACGTCGTTTTGGCTTTCATTACGAGTCAAGTTTCAGCAACTCCTGCGAAAACAGATTTAGTGATAGAGGCCAGCGACGCGGATTTTGCTCTCACCGGCTTGAAAGTTTCATCAACAATTCGTTTGCATCGTTTAATGACGATTACAAAATCAATTATTCGTCGTCAGCTTGGCAAGTTAGCTGCAAGTCATCAGGCTAAAGTCAAAGACCACTTGCGAAACCTTTTCGATTTATGAAAATTCGATTGAGGAGAATTTAATTTTGAGCGATTCCGTTAAACCTTTTTCCGGCAAGGCGGCGATTGTGACGGGCGCGACGCGCGGCATCGGTCGCGCTATTGCGCTCGAACTGGCGCGCCACGGCGCTGATGTGGCTTTCAATTACGCGAAGAGCGCGGAGGCTGCCGAGACATTGAAAGCGGAGATTGAAGCGTTGGGTGTGAGAGTGCTGGCCGCGCAATGCGACGTGGCGAGCACCGAAGCCGCCGCTGAGATGGTTAAGCAGACGAAAGATGCTTTCGGGCGCATAGACTTTCTCGTCAATAACGCGGGCATCGTGCGCGACCAGTTAATCCTCCGCATGAAGGAAGACGACTGGGATGCTGTGATTGATACCAACCTCAAGGGCGCTTGGAATTTCGCGAAGGCCGCTCTGCGCGTGATGATGCGGCAGGAAGAAGGCGGCTCAATTCTGAATATCTCTTCCATCAGCGGGCGCGTCGGGATGGCCGGACAGTCAAACTATTCGGCATCGAAGGCTGGCATGATAGGCCTCACGAAGGCGCTGGCGAAAGAGGTCGCCAGCCGCAAAGTCACGGTCAACGCGCTCGCCCTCGGACTGGTCTCCACGGAGATGGCA
>CAZEZJ010000111.1:0-13394 GCA_964516695.1 uncultured Blastocatellaceae bacterium | reverse complement strand
CTTGGGCCAGAATTTCGGAGAGCGTGCGGCCTTCGACAAACTCCATCACGATGAAATGGCGACCGTCGGGCAGATTGCCCGCGTCGAAAATCATCGCGGCATGTGGGTGGCGCAGGCGCGCCATCGTTCGCGCCTCGCGCATAAAGCGGTCGGCCACGTCCTGGTCGGCGGCAAATTCGGGTTTGATAATCTTGACGGCAACGGGGCGTTCAAGCCCGAGGTGTGTGGCGCGATAAACAGTACCCATCCCACCCGTGCCGATTTCACATTCGATGCGAAATCGTCCGGCAATGACTTGGGGGACATCCATAACCGAGGCCCTCTTTTCGAGATTAAAGGGTCGCTCGAACAGGCGCGCGAGCCGCGGGAAAGTCTGCGCTCTTGGTCGTGCGGCGCGAAGTCAGTTGTTTTTAAGTTTTGCCCTTGACGTAACAGGAGAGGGGCTATCCGGCGACAGGCAACAGTGCCGGATGAGGCGCAGTGTAGCACCAAGAAAGGCGAAATAACAATAGTCCGAAGTCGTAATTCAAAATCAAAAGTCAAGAATCGCCAGCAAGACTTTGGAGCTGGCATGGCTCTCTAGTTTGATAAATCTTCCTCGCCCGTGATGAGCCACTGGCCGCCGACCTTCGCCCACGTAAAGCGATTGGGGCCGCTGCCCGTGTAAGGATTCGCGCCGGGCGCGCTAAAGCGCCAGCTTTTCGTGAAGGTCGCCACGGCGCGGCGACCATTGGGGTCAACCTGAACCTGAACGTTGCTGACCCAAACTTCTATCGTCGTGTATTTCGCAAACGCGCGTTCCTTATCTACGCGCACGCGTTCGACGCTGACGTTGCGTGCGCGGTAATAAGCTTCGAGCACGCTGGCGTAGCTGGCCATGTATGCGTCAATGTCTCTCGCTCTGAAACTGTTGAGCCAAGCGTCAAGCGCCGCCCGCACGTTTCTTTCTTCGGCAGACGTGTTAATCGCAGGTGTCGCGGTCGGCGTCGCGGCGGGTGTTGACGTAGGCGACGGAGAAGGAGTGTTGTTGGCGTTGGGGCGGGTGTTGGTGTTTGGCGTTGTGTTGTTTTGGTTGTCAATACCGCGCGCCGTATTCGTGTTATCGCCGCCGCGCGTGTCGCTTCCTTTTCTGTCTCCCAACAGCAGCCAGGCGGTGATGCCGCCGAGCGCAAGGAGCGCGATGGTGGCGGCTATCGTCATGCCGACGATGGCCGCGGTGCTGCGCGGTTGGGGCTGGACGCTGACGGGCTGTGCGGTGATGGGGTTGGTGTCGCGTTGGCGTTGGGGCGCGGTCGGCGGTGAAGGCCGCGCGTGCGCGGTTGCCCCTGCTCCGGCGTCAAGCACTTCCGTGGGCGGCAACTCGCTGCGGCCCGCCGCGTTTTCCGGCAGCACTAAAGTCTTAAACTCGTCGGAAGAAGCTCCGGCGCGTGTGCTCTCAAGCGGCGCGCCATCCTGCAAACAGAACCGTAGCGAGTCGTCAGCGTAAGTGTTCTGGCAGACCGGACAGCGTTTCATAGTCAGAAAGGAAGTGATGAGTGATGAGTAATGAGTGATGAGTTAAAAGCCTTGTCTTTCATTCATCACTCGTTGCTCATCACTCATCGCTTTAAAACCCGATGGTTAATCGCGCCGCCCACCAGAGCATGACGAAGGCGAGCATGAGCTTGACGGCTGCGGGCGTCGGGCGCGGCAGGCGCGCGAGAAGCAGGCGCAGGCGCTCGACGCGAAAGACCGTGGCCGCGGCGTTGGCCCACGCCAGCAGCGCTGCGAGAAAGAGAAAGGGGCTGAGGGCATTGAATTTGATGGCGCGCCAGAATTCAAAGTGGGCCAAGGCGCAGAAAGCGCGCACCATCCCGCAGCCCGGGCACGGATAATGCGTCAGCGCACGAAACGGGCAGAGGATGAACCCGCCTTCGTCCGGCGGACGCCAGAGCGCCGCGATGACGAACATCGCCGTCAGCCCCAACAGCACGAGCCACGCGCGCTGCCGCGCAAGGGAGGCTGGCTGGGCCGCGTGCGACGAGCAATGAGGCGCGCAGACGCTTTCCGTCCGTTGCTCATTGCTCGCCGCCGCCCGCCGATTGATTTTGAGAATCGTGCTCACTTACCTGACTCCGCCAGCGGCGTCCCAGATTTTATTCAACTCGGACTGAACGATGTACATCGCAGCCGGAGCGAAGAAGATGCCGAGCAAGAGTGTCATCGTTGACATGTCGTTGACGGGCAAGCCGACGCGTCGTTGCAAGTCCATAATCAGCTTCGGATACTTGTACCAGAAAGCGATGGTGCTCCAGATGCCGCAGGTGATGATTCCGATGAGCAAGTCCATGCCCGGATTAAGGTCGTGTCGCCCGAGCGCGCCCTTCACTTCGCCCGCGTAGGTGACGAGCCACCAGATGCCATAGATGCCGCAAGTGAGAAACGTAAAGAGAATCACCATTCCCGGCTCGCGCTTCTGCCCGACGCCCATTAAGGGGCCGCCCGCTGCGCCTCCCGCGTAGCCGCCCGGCTGCATTCCGCCGTAAGGTTGATTGGCATAGCCGGGAGCGTAAGGCTGATTGGCATACGGGTCGCCGTAGGGCTGGCTGCCGTAAGGCGGTTGAGGCGGCGGCGTGCCGTAGGGGTTGGTTGGCGGCGCACCGGCAGGCGGCGGATAAGGCGCTGAGCCGGACGGCGGATAAGACGACGGCCCAGACGTTTGATAGGGGTTTTGCTGGCCGGTCTGCGCTGAGCCGAGCGGCGTTCCGCAGTTCGTACAGACCCGCGACATATCATCATTTTGTTGACCACAGTTGGTACAGAAAGTCATCTCTAGGGGTTCTCCTTAACAAGGATGAAGGAGGAACGCAGCAGCGATGAATGACAGGTAAACTGTTTTCAGTTCATCGCCGCTGCGTTCCTCCTTCATCGTTTATTCAATGTTTGGTATCCAGAATAACTGCTCGCCTGATTTGACGGAGCGTAGACCACGCGAGGGCAGTTCGTTCTCGGCGAGGCCGAGATAAGTGAAATGCGGGAGGTCGCTCTTGACGGTTTGAAACCAGCCGTGGCGTGCGAGGATGCGCCGCACGCGCTTGTCCAAAAACTCCTCTACGTCGAGCGCCAGAAGCGCGATGTGCTGCGATGTGCCCGGCGCGGCGATGGAATAGAGAATTGACTTGGAAAAATCCTTGCTGAAGTAGATGCCGCGTTTTTCGAGTTCGAGGACTTCGCGGACTTGTTCCTTGAGCGAGAGCTTGCGCAGGCGTGCGGTCTGTTCGCGCGTTAGGCGGCCCAATCGCTGCCAGTGTGTGAGCGCGGGCAAGAAGCGTGTGGCCCACAACCGCTCGGTATCCGTGAAGCTGCGACGGGCCGCTTCGGAGCCTCCGCGCGGCGTAATATCAAGCCCGCTGCGCCTGGCTTCCTCGCGCGCCGCCAGCAGCGCTTCCATCGCCGCGGGTTGCAACTCAATCTCGTCGCCGCCAACGCTCGCCAGCGTAAATCCCGCTTCGTTCTGAAACTTCCTAACGTCTTGCTCGCTCGTGAAGACACAGACGGGCGGCGGCAACACCTTTTCAGTCGCCAGAAACATCGCGCCGTAGTCTTCCAGCACGCGACGCGCGACGGGGTCGTTCGTATCGCAAATATCCCGCAAGTTTTTTCCGCGCCTGTCGAGCGCTTCATCCAGCGCCGTATAAAAAGGCGCGGGCCGCTCAACGCCTGCGCGCTCCGCCGTAGTTTCAGACTTCTGAGCCATGTTGTTTATCTTGCCTGTCGATTGTTCCGACTGCGCACGCGCCGCCGCGCCCTCGCGCGACTGCGTCCAGCCGAAGACGAAGCCGAAGACGCTTGCCGCGAGCGCCAGAGCGCAGACAACGATGAGACTCTTCGCGCCCCGCGCACGCAAACGGCGGCGCGAGGCTGTCGAGTTTGAGGGAACTGATTTGTCTAAACGCATGAAACGCTCGTCAATAAAGCGGAGATGGCTGGCGCTTGAATTTTAGCGGACGAGCGGCTTCCATACCGAGCGGGAAGCCGCAGGATGCGCGCGTGCACGTTTGCTCTCAAACGGCAAGCGAATCATAAAGGCTGCGCCGCGTCAGGTCAATCATGTTCCCGCGTGGGCGGGCGCTTGAGCGAGAGGCGGTCGGCCTTGCGGGCTGGCCCGCTCTGTGATGTATACTGCGCCGCTTTTTCAATTTCACGTCATGGAAAACTGACGGCGCATCGGCCCTCTTTCAAACCGAACGCGCGCAGCCATCGAGTTTATAGGAGAATCAAGAGATGAAAAGACAGCAGAGCATTCTAGCAATCACGACCTTGGCGGCGCTCGCGCTCTCCGGTGCGGCCTGCTCAAAAACCGCAACCAACAGCAACAACGCGAACACTTCCGCCAATACGTCTAATACAACACCAACAACGACGACGACAAATAACAACACCAACGCCACGGCCAACACTTCAACTCCGACTACCACTTCCAACGCCAACGCCACACCGATGCGTACGTTCCAAGCTGTCTATGACGCTTTCAAGAACAAGGATGTCGCGGCCTTAAAGAGAACGATGGCCTCGGCAGACCTTAAAGCTTTGGAAGAGCGCGGCAAGAAGGATGGAGAATCGCCTGACGGCTTTTTGAAAATGCTGGTCGAAAGTCCAGACACAAACCTGCCCGCCAGTTTGGAGATGCGCAACGAAAAGATTAACGGCGATAAAGCCACACTGGAGGTTAAGGACGAGAAAGGAAACTGGGATAAGATTAACTTTATCAAAGAAGGCGACGAGTGGAGAGTTGTGATGTTTGGCGAAGACGCGGACGAGAAGTAAAAGTGTAGCAGATAAAGCTGGTCAATGCGGCGGCAAGCCTTAAGTTAAATGGCCCATGCTCTTCGGAGAATGAGCGAGCGGCTTTAAGACTCAGCAGCAGCAGGATAAGCGCGAAGGCCAGCCAATTTAAGTAGCAAGCTGGCTGGCGTCTTCATCTGTCGGCGCGCGCAGACCTAACGGTCGAGAGTAATGAACCTGCCTGAAATATTCGGTGAGACGCTGGCTAATTATCAAAGACACGGTTGGCAACTGCGTCGCGTACTGCTGCGGCCCGAGAGCCGCGCAGAGCTTGAGGCTTCCAGCGCGTCGCTCTTTGCCGGCGCGCCCGTCGCTGAGTCCACCCTCGATGCATTGTGGTTTGCGCGCGCTTCACACGCCGGACGCGAAGCATGGGAGTTGCGGCTGGTGGCGGCCACACCATACGCGCTTTTCGAGACGTTTGAAGCTGATGAAAATGAAGAGGAGCGCGAGGAAGTGCGCCAGGAGATGGAGGCGCGGCTGCGCGCGATTGTAGAGCGGCGAGGTTAGTCGTGACCGATTTTAACGGGAATCTCGACGCGCTCAGCGCCGCGCATCAAGACGACTGTGACAATGCTGCCGGGTTCGGCGCGCTCGATGCGCGATTCCAACTCCAGGCGCGTGCGCGTCGGGACGCCGCCAAACTCGATAACGATGTCGCCGTTACGCAGGCCCGCAATCTCCGCCGGATTGTTAGCCCTAATATCGTTAAGCTGCACGCCGTAAAGCTTAGTGCCGGGAACTGGAACGCGGTCTAAATCCGTGCCTTCACCGATGTAGCCCTCTGTTCGCGCGTCGGCGTGCTCTTCGAGCCGTTCTATCTCAGCTTTGGAGGCGGTTGTTAGCGTCGTCGTCCGCGTCTCGCCGTCGCGCAGGTAAACCACCTCGACCGTCTTGCCAATCGGCATGGCCGTCAGGAGTTTTCTCAACTCGTCGCCGCTCTTGACGGGCTGCCCATCGAAGCTCGTAATGATGTCGCCGCCGACCAGCCCGGCCTTATCCGCCGGCGACCCCGCAGGCTCGACTTTATCGAAAGTCACACCGCCGCCATCGACGGCTCTGAAACTACTGGTGCCGACCCACGAACGCGTAGCGTTGGCCCGACTGCTACTGCTCAACCCACGCAAGTTATCGCGCAATCCACGCAAACCCGAAACACCGACGCTGCTGACTATCGAGATGATGATAATCAGTATCACCCAGCCCATAAACCCTGAGCGATGGCGCGACTCTTTCTTGAGCGGCGGTGGTGGTGGCTGTTTCTTCTGCTCCTGTTTTTGTCGCTGCTTTTCTTCGAGATGCTTCGTCGCCTTCTGGATAGCTTTCTGGCTCATGTCTACAGCCAGCGCGCCCCATTCGTTGACGCTCGCGCAGGAGTTCCACTTCGGAGCCGCCGTCGCGGAAGCCTGCGGCGCGTTTGTCGCTTGAGTTGGCGGCGGCTGCGGGGCGCCGGTCGGCTTTTTATCAAGCCGCACAGTCTCCGTAAACTCCGCCACTCCTTCTCCCAGACGAAAGCCGCACGCACGGCAAAAACGCATCTCGCCCGGCATCTCGGCGCGGCAGTTGGGACACACGGTGACAGCCGCGGCGCGTGCGCTCTGTGTTCGCGGGTCAAAGTGTGTAGGTTCGATTGGCATTATCAGTTTCGGCTGAAATTTCAGAGAAACGCCCACTGGCTTTCTCTTTCGTCCGTGTTCTCATACGTCTATCGCAGCCGCATGGTTGCAGCTAGTTTAACCCACTTACAGCTTCCTTTGCGAGCGGATGCGCAGTATAGTGGCGTGGTACAAGTCAATTTAATGGGCAGAGCATCGGTCCGGCACAGAGATAGGATGCGTAAAGTGTTTTCGGCTTCCGTGCTGTTTGCGCTCTTAGAGGCAACGGCTTAGGTGAGCCGGACATCAACTATTCTGAACATCTGAACAAATTAGAGCGATTATCTTCTCCCCGACGCCAAGCTTCGTTTCGACGCTTTCGCCGAGGATGCACCTTAACCGACCGGACAAGAGAAAGCGCGGTAATACACAGTGGAAGTCACCAAAGCCCTCGCAGCGCTCAAGCCGCTTTACGGCCTTGACAACGTTGAAGTCATCACACAGGACGGCAGCCGCGTGCGCGGCATCGTCCGCAGCATGAAAACAACTCAGGCTCTCACCAAGCCGAGCGTCAAAATCGAACGCGCCGACGGCGAAATCATCAAAATCGCGTTCACAGACATCATGGAAATCATAGACCACAATCCAGCCGCCAACGCGGCGACGCCGTAAAACTAAACTGCGGAAGTGTAGGAGTCAGGCACCGGAAGAAGAGGCTACCATCCGCCGCTTCTCATTTTCCGCTCTGCCTGATGCTCCTTAGTCTTCCGCCTGCTGGCAGTCTGACTCCTGACTTTCACCGCGAGTCGAGTTATGTTTTCCCTTTCATCAATTGCTTGGCGCGAGACAAAGCACGAAGGAATTTATCTACACTTTCTGCGGCGCGACGAAGCGACGGGTGATGCGACCGTTTTCATCCGCATGAAGCCGGGCCGCGGCTATCCGGCTCATCGCCATACGGGCATCGAAGAGGTCTTGATTCTGCAAGGCGGCTACCGCGACCAGAAGGGCGAGCATCGCGCGGGCGACTATCTCATCAACGAAGCAGGCTCCGCACATCGCCCCATTGCGCTCGACGGCCACGAAGACTGCATTATGCTCGCCATCGCACACGGCGGCATCGAACTCCTGCATCAGTAAGAGACAAGAGAGACGAGCCTTGTCATCGAAGGCTCATCCCTTGGCCGTCATCTTCTTCTCGTTGCGCTCGTCGAGGAGGAGCTTGATGGCGCGTTCGAGGCTGGAATCAATCTCGGAAAGTTGCGCGATGATTCGCGCTGGCAAGCGCAGCGTCAGGATTTCCGACTCTTCTTGCGTCGTTTCCAGCGCCAGCTTGATTGAGGTCAAGAGCGCATCATAATCAACGGGCTTCCGCAGATAATCGTGAACGCCGAGGCGCTCGCATTGTTGGTGCAGTTGTTCGCTGGTCTCGCCCGTAATGACGATGACAGGCACGCTCGCGTTAAGCCTACGTATCTCGCGCAAGACCTCTGCACCGTGCATCTCCGGCAGCGTCATATCGAGCAGAACGACATCCGCCGCGTTAGCGCGAAACTCCGCGATGCCTTCCTCACCCGTCAGCGCTGTTCGCACACCGTAGCCGGCTTTTCCTATCGCGTCCTCGTAAAGTTCTGCCAAGTCCTCTTGATCTTCGATCACAAGAATGCAATGCTCACTCATTAAAAATCCCCTTGTTCGTTGTCAGTAGTCGGTTAGCCCACGAAACGGCTCTTCGAAGTTTCTGCGGGGCTGCGCTGTCTATTGAACAACAAACGATGGACTACTGACAACGATTGAGCGGTTGATTCGTTTATGACTACTTCTATCGCCATCGTGCTTGGCCTCTTACTGGTGGCTCTCATCCTGTTTGGAACCGAGCGCATCCCGATTGACGTTGTGACGATAATACTCGTCGTCGCGCTCGTCATCACCGGCACGCTCTCCGCCGCGGAAGCCTTTTCGGGCTTTGGCAACGACATTGTTATCACCATCTCCGGCCTCTTTATCTTGACGGGCGGCTTGGTGAAGACCGGAGTGGTTGACGTGGTGGGCCGTCGCTTGCACAGGATTGCGGGCGGCAACGAATTTCGCCTGACCGTGCTGATAATGTTCACGGCGGCCGCCTGTGCCGCCGTGATGAAGAATACGACGACGACGGCCATGTTCGTCCCCGTCGTGCTCGGGATGGCGGAGCGTGCGCGCGTGCCGCCGTCAAAACTGCTGATGCCGCTCGCCTTCGGCGCAATTCTCGGCGGCACCTGCACGCTCATCGGAACTTCGACGAACCTCGCCGTCAGCGGCGCGCTGCCGCGCTACAACATGGAGCCGTTTTCGATGTTTGAGCTATCTCCGGTCGGCATCGCGATTGTCTGCGTCGGGATGCTCTACATGCTGCTCTTAGGGTTGCGCTTGCTGCCGCGGCGCGGCGGCGCGGATTCTTTGACCGACCAGTATCACATTCGCGAGTATCTGTCGGAAGTCATCGTGCTAGCGGATTCGCCGCTCGTCGGAAAAACACTCGCCGCAGCCAATCTAGGCGAAGAGTTAGACTTGACGGTCGTTGGTATCATGCGCGGCAAACAGGGGCGCATCGCGCCCGGTTCCCACGAAAAGATAGCAGCCGAAGATTTGCTGCTGGTGCAGGGGCGCGTCGAAGACATCTTGCGCGTCAAGCAGGAGACGGGCATTGAGATTAAAGCCGATTTTAAGCTGAGCGACAACGTGCTGGAATCGGGCGACGTAGAGTTGTTTGAAATGATGGTGCTGCGCGGCTCCGATTTCGTCGGGCGCACACTCAAGGGCTTGAAGTTTCGCCAGCGTTATCAATTAACCGTGCTGGCGATAAATCGCCACGGCGTCGCGCTGCTCTCGAAAATCAGCACGGTTAGTTTACGTTTCGGTGACGTGCTGCTCGTGCAGGGCAAGCGCGAACAGATTGAACAACTGGTGACGGAAGGCAATGTGTTGCTGCTCGAAGATGTCTCGGAGCGGCGCGGGCGGGCGGGAAAACGCCGCTGGGCGCTCGCAGCATTCGGCGTCTTCCTCGTCCTCTCAATCACGCATCCTTGGAATCTGCCGCTCTCCATCTGTGTGCTGATTGGCGTGCTCATCTTGCTCGCCAGCCGCGCCGTTCGCGCCCAGGAGATTTACGACATGATTGAGTGGCGTTTGATAGTGCTCATTGCGGGAATGATTAGCTTCGGCATCGCGATGGAGAAAACTCACGCCGACCAGTATCTAGCGGACATCATCAGGCACATCGGCGAGCCGTACGGGGGCTTGGCCGTGATGGCCGGATTTTTCATTATGACTGTGGCGATTACGCAGCCGATGTCAAACCAGGCCGCCGCCCTCGTCATGCTGCCCATCGCCGTCAAGACCGCCACGGCGCTTGGCCTCAACCCGCGCGCCTTCGCCGTCACCGTCACTTACGCCGCCTCCTGCTCATTCCTCACGCCGCTTGAGCCAGCCTGCGTTCTCATCTTCACGCCGGGACGCTACCGCTTCTTCGATTTCGTCAAAGTCGGCTCCATCCTGACCGTCGCCGTCTTCGCCATCGTCCTGCTGCTGGTGCCCATTTTCTGGCCGCTGAAATAAAGTAAAAAGGTAAAAGGGAACAGCGAACGAGGAACTTTCGCCATACCGTCTGCTTTTCGTTTTGCTCTTACCTTTCGCCTTTTACCTTTTACCTTTTGCCTTGTATAATGCGCGGGCTTTTAACGGCGCGCCGCTTCGGGCAGGAAACGGTCGCGCCGGACGGCCTCGCCGGTTAAATAATTTTAAGCATGGCAATTCAGAACAAATGGAGGACGCGCCGCACGAGCACGCGTCTCAAGAGCGCAAGCCGACCGCAGCAGACCGCCCTGCGCACGCTCGCCGCGAGTTTTTCGCAAGCCGCGCGGGCCGCGCTCGCAGAGCCTTACAGGTTGACGGTCGAGCATCACGCGATACGGCTTCGTCGCTTGCCTCGCTCTCTCGATGGCCTACGCATCGTTCAACTCTCGGACATTCATCTCAGCCCTTTCACAGGCAGCGCGCAAATTCAGCACGCCATCGAAACGGCCAACAGCCTCGAACCTGACATCATCGCCCTGACCGGAGACTACGTCTCGCACGAACGCGAGTATGCCGCCCCCTGTGCCGAATTGATGGGCCGCCTGCGCGCTCGCTATGGCGTTTATGCCGTTCTAGGCAATCACGACCATTGGACGGACGCGCCGCTCATTACAGATTTATTCCGCGCCGAAGGCATCCGCGTCCTCATCAACGAGGGGATGCGCTTCGAGCAAAAAGGGGCTGCCTTCTGGCTCGCGGGCGTCGATGATACGATGGTGGGCCTTGAGGACTTGCCGCTCGCTTTGGCCGGAGCGCGCAAAGATGAGATGAAACTGCTGCTGGCACACAATCCCGTTATCCTGCGGCGTGCGGCGCGTGCCGGAGTTGATTTAGTGCTTAGCGGTCACACGCATGGCGGGCAAGTCGCATGGCGCTCGGAGCGCGGAGCTTCAGGAAGGCCACGTCGCCGCCTCCTTAAGGGTCTGGGCAGCCGCGCCGGCACACAAATTTACGTGACCCGCGGACTCGGCACGGTCGTCCTGCCCATCCGCTACGGCTGCCCGCCGGAAGTCTCACATCTAGAACTACGGTGCAGGCAAAACAGTGATGAGTGATGAGTAACAGAAAGAGAAGCTTTTAACTCATCACTCATCACTCATCACTCATCACTTATTTACTCAATGTCTTCAAGAATCATCACGCTGCCCAACCTGCTCACCATGTTTCGCATGGTGCTGATTCCCGTTTTCGTTTCGCTCCTTTTTTACCAGAAATTCGCGTGGGCGCTGGTCGTTTTCCTGCTGGCGGGTATCACGGACGGGCTGGACGGACTCTTCGCCCGTCGTTTTAACCAGAAATCACAACTCGGCACAATCCTCGACCCCATCGCTGACAAACTGCTGCTCGTCACGTCTTTCATAGTGCTTTCGCTCAAGCAGATTAGCCCGATGCCGCTGCCGCGCCATTTTCCGGTCCCCTTCTGGGTCACGACCGCCGTCATCAGCCGCGATATTTTCATCGTCGTCGGCGCGGCGGCAATCAACATCGTGACGGGATTTAGGGGCTTTCGCCCCTCCCTGCTGGGTAAAGTCAACACGACGGTGCAGATTCTTGCCATCGCAGCCATTCTCATCGCCGCCATCTTTCCACAGGTGAGCGGCTACCTGCCTACTGTTTACACCACCGTTTTCGCCTTCGCCCTCTTCTCCGGCATCCATTACGTCTTTTTCGCTTCGCGTTTACTCAACGAAGACCGTCGAAACAACGAAGATGCTTGAGCCGGCAGAGCTTAGCGTTTTTCGTCCAAGCTGTTGCAGTTGCAGTTGTTTACCGTGCAACCGCGGGCGGAATTGCGCATCAAATAAAAGTTGACAATACCTGACTCAGGTATTATATTAACGAGGCGTTCAACTTACTTTGGCGAATCACCATCTTCTCGTTTTTGCGAGGCGGCGGAGAATTCATGCCAGCGTGAGTTTTGAGCGAGAGGGGGCCGCCACGGATTGTCCGTTGGGAGCGGTCAATCTAGACAAGTTTGGAGAAGAATAAGCGATGAGCAAGATTATAGGCATTGATTTAGGCACGACTAACTCTGTGGTGGCCGTGATGGAAGGCGGCGAGCCGACCGTCATCACCAATTCCGAGGGGGGCCGCACAACACCTTCGGTCGTCGCCTTCACAAAAGACGGCAACCGTTTGGTCGGGCAGGTGGCTAAGCGCCAGGCCGTCACCAATCCAGAGAATACGGTCTATTCGATTAAGCGTTTCATGGGCCGTCGCTACAACGAAGTGACGGAAGAGATTAAACAAGTCCCTTATAAAGTTCAGGGCGCAGGCAACGGCGACGTTCGCGTCAACGCGGGCGGCAAAGACTACAGCCCGCCGGAGATTTCGGCGATGATTCTGCAAAAGATGAAGCAGTCTGCCGAGGATTATTTGGGGCAGAAGGTTGACAAGGCTGTGATTACCGTTCCGGCCTACTTTAACGACGCGCAGCGGCAGGCGACCAAAGACGCCGGACGCATCGCAGGGCTAGAAGTGATGCGTATCGTCAACGAGCCGACCGCAGCCGCTCTGGCCTATGGCCTCGACAAGAAGAAGGATGAAACGATTGCTGTCTTCGACTTTGGCGGCGGCACGTTCGACATCTCGATTCTAGAGGTCGGAGAAGGCGTGGTCGAAGTGAAATCCACGAACGGCGACACGCATCTCGGCGGCGACGACATTGACGAGCGCCTGATGGAGTGGATTACCGAAGAGTTTAAGAAAGACCAGGGCATTGACCTTTCAAACGACAAGATGGCTTTGCAGCGCCTGAAAGAGGCTGCTGAAAAGGCGAAGATTGAACTGTCTTCCGCGATGGAGACGGAGATTAATTTGCCGTTCATCACCGCCGACCAATCCGGCCCGAAGCACTTGGTGATGAAGCTGACGCGCGCGAAGTTTGAGCAGTTGATTGAGCCTATCTTGCAGCGTTTGAAGTCGCCTGTCGAGCAGGCGATTAAGGACGCGGGTGTTGATTCGAGCAAGGTTGACGAGGTGGTTCTCGTCGGCGGTTCGACGCGCATTCCGAGGGTGCAGGAGATGGTGAAGAATTTGTTTGGCAAAGAGCCGAACAAGTCAGTCAACCCGGATGAGGTCGTGGCTGTCGGCGCTGCCGTGCAGGCGGGCGTTCTCTCCGGCGAGAAGACGGACATACTGCTCCTAGACGTGACGCCCTTGAGCCTCGGCATCGAAACCCTTGGCGGCGTCTTCACGAAACTCATTGAGCGCAACACGACGATTCCGACCAGAAAGTCGGAAGTCTTCTCGACGGCTTCGGACAATCAAACCAGCGTCGAGGTTCACGTCCTACAGGGCGAGCGCCCGATGGCTGGCGATAATCGCACGCTCGGCAAGTTTCACTTGGTCGGGATTCCG
>CAZEZJ010000110.1:0-13468 GCA_964516695.1 uncultured Blastocatellaceae bacterium | reverse complement strand
GGCTTTCTCGGCGCGCATCTCGTTCGGCAACTCTTGGACGATGGTGTGAAGAATTTGCGTGTGATGGCAACGAGTGTTCCCTCTTGGTTGAAGGAGTCTGGAGTCGAAGCCATTGAAGGCTCGCTGACGAACGCGGAGGATGCGGCGCGTGCGGTTGCGGGTGTAACGGAGATTTATCATCTGGCTGGCCGCGTCTCGCGCGAGCCGGAGGACGCGCGCCCGATGTACAGCATACACGTTGACGGGACGCGTTATCTGTGCGAGGCGGCGCGCAGAGCGGGCGTCAAATCAATCGTGATGGCTTCGACCAGCGGGACGATTGCCGTCACCGAAAAGGGCGATGTCGTACCGGACGAACTATGGCCGACGCCTTTGGAAATCATCTCGCGCTGGCCTTACTACGCGAGCAAGTATTATCAGGAACGCACGGCGCTCGAAAACTTTTCGGGTCGCGGGCAGCGGCTCGTCATCTTGAATCCTAGTCTCCTGCTTGGGCCGGGCGACGAGCGTTTGAGTTCGACGAAGGTTGTGCTCGATTTTCTGGCGCAGAAGATTCGCGTGACGCCGACGGGCGGCTTGAGCTTCGTGGATGTACGCGATGCTGCCGCCGCTTTCCGCGCAGCGATGAAGACGGGCAGGCACGGCGAGCGTTATCTGCTCGGCAGCGCCAACTGGACTTTCAAAACATTTCTGGGCCGGCTCGAACGCCTCACGCGCACACCCGCGCCGAATTTTTCTCTGCCCTCGAAGCTGGCCGTCACCGGCTCGAAGTTTATCGGCGACCTTTGGCGGCAATGGAATCTAGCGCCGCCCGTCGAATCGGCGGCAGTTGAGATGGCAGAGCATTTCTGGTATCTGGACGCGTCGAAGGCCGCCAGCGAGTTTGGCTTTGCGCCGCGCGACCCCGCCGAGACACTACACGACACCATTCAATACGTGCGCGAGAATTTTCTCGGCAGTACGGCCTTCAAGAAGCAGGCTTCTTCCTTCGTCTGATTTCCTTCACGCTGCCAGCGCTTCGCCTTCACGTCTCACAAACTGAAGCCGAGCTAGACAGGACAGCGGAGGCTAAGCGCGGCAGGCAGAATTTCAAACGTCGCCGGCAGAAGCCCAGGCAACTCTCCGTCAACTTCAATCGCCACCTTCTCATCTGTTCGCGCCGTGCGCGCCGTGAGACGCCGCGCACGGCCGTGCTGCACTTGAAGCATGTCCAGATGCTTTCCGAGATAAAGCTTCGGCGCATTCTTGATGATTTCGAAGGCGTCCATGTCGCCCACGGAAATGATGTCGAAGCGGCTATCGTCCAGCAACGCTTCGGGCGCAATCTTCATCCCGCCGCCGAAATAACGCGAGTTTGCCACACAGAGATTCCTCACTGTCAGGTGACGCTCAGGCTCGTCGTCAAGTTGCACGCGAACGGCGATGGGCGAAGTATCCAGTGTGGTGCGCAGCGTGGCGACGGCGAATGAGAGTTGGCCTCCTATTCGTCGCAGCGGCGCAGACTGTAGCCAACCGCTGCCGTCCGTTTTGACGCGTTCGATGATGGCGGGACTCATGCCAAACGATGCCACGCCGAGGAAGTATCTGGTTTCCGGCGCGCCTTCGTGATTAAGATAGCTGACGCGGCCAACGTCCATTCGCCTGGTTTGTCCTGTGCGGAGCGCACGCGCCGCGGCGGATGTGTTGGTCGGCAAGTTGAGCGTGCGACGAAAATCGCCGCCCGTTCCGCTCGGCAGAATTCCCAGTTCCGTCTCCGCCCCGGATTCTAAAATGCCGTTGGCAACTTCAGAAATCGTGCCGTCGCCGCCGCAGGCAATAATCAATCGCCTGCCTTCTTGCGCTCCCTGCATGGATAGCTTGCGGCCATCGCCCGCTTTTTCGGTAAAGACGCATTTGAAGGGGCCAAAGTGTGTCCGCAGGTCGCTCGCCATCGCGGGCCAGACGCTCTCGGTCTTGCCGCGCGCGGCAGATGGATTAACGATAACGAGTGGTAATGACGACATCAGTTAAAAAAGTTCGTGACGAAAGAACCAGCGCTGGTGACAAAGGAAACTGTAGCGGCGGGGCCAGTCTCTTCTGAAGCCCTCAGCTTATTTTGTCAATTCCAATCTCTCGCCGGGCGCTGCCTCAAGGGCGTATAGGGCGCGGTCTTGTTCTCCGAGCGCGGCGATTTTCTGCATCACAAAGTCGCCTATCTCTTTATACGTGCGCACGTGGTCTTTCTTCGCCAGAAATGGGGACAGGTCGAGCGGCGGGCCGAAGTGGATACGAATCGGCTCGCCCTTGGTCCAGTTGCCGAGAATTTGTCGCGGCAGTTGATTGCCGAGTCCGGCGATGAAAACCGGAATCACCTGCGGCGCGGCATCCTTGATGAGCATCCCGACGCCGGGCTGCGCGCGGAGGTACGAATACGGGTCTGAGTTGCGATTGCGCGTGCCTTCGGGATGAAAGCCGATGACGTGGCCCGCGCCCTCACGACAAAGGTGCGCGAGAAAACGCATCGAGTATTTATCAAAGGGGCGCTTCTCGTTGGCGTAGAAGAAGGGCGGATACATTGACCACCAGCCCATCACCATGTTGACGAAGGAGCCGAGCGGCGATTGATAAAAGAAGCGGCCGCGCACCGGAAAAAAGAGCGCCTTTCGCCAGCGCGTGCGGCGAAAGAGGACGGAGGAAACCGTGTACATGTCGAAGAAAGAGCGATGATTGGCGACGAGCAGGAGCGGGCGCTCATGCGAAACGGACTCGACGTGTTCAAGGCCGTAGACTTTCATCAAGTTGTAGGTGCAAAGCTGAATCCAGCCCGCGCCGATGGTGCGCTGGCAGAAAGTCCAAAAGCGTTTCCAGCGCCCCTGATTCATGCGGTGCGCCAGACGAAAGCAGAAGCGCTCCATCAGGGAAAGCACCGACAATTCTTCGCGCGTCGGTTCGGGAAATCGTTTACTGTCCGTTGTCAGTTGTCCGTTGCTCAAAACACCCGTTGCCCGAAAGTCCGTTGTCGTTCGTCAGTCGAGATTATAAGCCACTGGCAGGCCGCTTAAAAATCAGCGACGAATAAAGAACAACGGACGATGACGGACAGACGAGTTGTTAGTCAATCGAGAAGTATTTAGCCTCCTCGTGATGCACGATAATCGCGGAGGTTGACTGCTCAGGCTCAAGTTGAAACTCCTCTGTCAGCTCAACGTCAATACGCGACGGGTCAATCAACTCGAAGAGCTTTGCCTGGTCTTCGAGGTTCGGGCAGGCCGGATAGCCGAAGCTAAAACGCGAGCCTTGATAACCCTGATGAAAGAGCTTTGTGATTTGCGCCGCGTCGCGCCCGGCAATGCCCAACTCCTCGCGCATACGCTTGTGCCAGTATTCAGCGAGGGCTTCAGCCGTCTCCACGCTCAGGCCGTGGAAGTAAAGATACTCGGCGTAGTTGTCAGACTTGAACAACTCCTGCGAGTATTCGGAGGCGCGCCGCCCGACCGTGACGAGATGAAACCCGACCGTGTCCATGCGGCCCGAATCGCGCGCGGCGAAATAATCCGCCAGGCACAGGCGCTTGCCCGCGGGCTGGCGCGGAAAAGTGAAGCGCAAACGCTCTGTGCGCTCATCATCCTGGTAGATGATGAGGTCGTTGCCTTCCGACTGGCAGGGGAAATAACCGTAGACGACACGCGGCACAAGCAGGCGCTCGCGCTTCGAGCGCTCTTTCAATTCTTCATAAACGGGCCGCACTTTTTCCGCGACCAACTGGCTATATTCTTCCGCCGAGCGCCTTCCCTGCTTGAATTGCCATTGCCCTTTGAAGAGCGCCGTTTCGTTGACATAGGCGAACACGTCATCAAGCGGAATATCCTCGACGACGCGCGAGCCGTAAAAGGGTGCGCGCGGAATCGGAGCACTCGGGTTAACGTCAGAACGCTCGGTGTGCGTCGTATCGCCCTCTATCTTGACGACCGCACGCGGTCTCGTCGCTTTACGAATGCCGAGCTTGGCATCCTCACCGACTAAATCATCCGCATCATCCGCGGGCGGGCCGCCGTTTGAGCCTGCCGCCTGCGCTGCGGCTTTACCGTCGGAGCTTGCGCTCTCCGCTCTCGCGCCGCCCGTCAATTCGTCCATCGTATGCAATCCGGCGAAAGCATCCTTCGCATAAAAGAGCGTGCCTTTGTAAATCGAGCGCAGGTCATCTTCGACGTAGCGACGCGTCAACGCCGCGCCGCCCAGCACGACCGGAACGGTGATGCCGCGCTCGTTCATCACTTCGAGATTCTCTTTCATAATCAGCGTTGATTTAACGAGCAGGCCGCTCATGCCGATGGCGTCAGCGCCGTGCTCATCATACGCGCCGAGAATGCTCTCCACCGTCTGCTTGATGCCGAGGTTAATCACCTTGTAGCCGTTGTTCGTCAAGATAATGTCCACGAGGTTTTTGCCGATGTCGTGCACGTCGCCCTTGACGGTCGCCAGCACCATCGTCCCCTTCGCGGTCGCGCCGCCCTTCTTCTCCATGAAGGGTTCAAGAAAACGAACCGCCGCCTTCATCACTTCAGCCGATTGCAGCACGAAGGGCAACTGCATCTGGCCGCTGCCGAAAAGGTCGCCGACGACGCGCATCCCGTCGAGCAGGATGGTGTTGATAATGTCGAGCGCGGAATATTTTTCGAGCGCGATTTTCAGTTGGTCTTCGAGGCCAATCTTCTCGCCGTCAATGATGTGATTCTTGAGGCGCTCTTCAACGGGCAGATTGCTCTGGTCTTTCTTGGCGCTCTTGAGCGAGACGCCTTCGAAGAGTTTGGTAAACTCTCCGAGCGGGTCGTAAGTACAAATTTCGCCGTCGAATTTGCGCTGGTCATAAATTAGTTCGCGCGATACGTCGCGCTCGCGCTCGCTGATGCGATTGAGCGGAACAATCTTGCTCGCGTTGACGATAGCGGCATCGAGGCCCGCTTCGACCGCGTCGTGCAGGAAAACGGAATTGAGCACGACGCGCGACGCAGGGTTCAAGCCAAACGAGATATTCGAGACGCCGAGGATGGTAAAGCAGCCAGGCAATTCCGCCTTGATGCGCCTGATGCCCTCGATGGTCTCAAGCGCATTGCGGCGGTCTTCCTCAATTCCGGTGGAGATGGGCAGAGCCAGCGGGTCGAAAAAGATGTCGCTCGCCGGAATACCGTATTTCTCGGTTGCCTGCTCGTAAGCGCGGCGCGCAATCTGTAATTTCCCATCGGCGGTGCGCGCCATGCCCTGCTCATCAATCGTGCCGATGACGACGCTCGCGCCGTACTCTCGCGCGAGTTCGAGCACTTTGGCGAAACGAGGCTCGCCGTCCTCGTAGTTCGTCGAATTCAGGATACACTTTCCGCCCGCGTGTTCGAGTCCGGCTTCCATCTTCTGCCACTCGGTCGAATCGAGCATCAGCGGAATCTTCACGCTCGTCACCAGCCGCGAGGCCAACTCGTGCATATCGCTGATGCCGTCGCGCCCGACGTAGTCCACGTTAACGTCTAGGACGTGAGCGCCCTCGCGTTCCTGCTCGCGGGCCAGCGAGACCAGGCCGTCCCAGTCTTCGGCGTTTAAGAGGTCGCGCATCTTCTTTGAGCCGCTGGCGTTCACGCGTTCACCGACGATGAGAAACGACGTATCTTGAACATACGGCTGCTGGATGAAGATTGACGAGGCCGCCGGGATGAGCCGCGCGTCGCGCTGGCGTGGCGCGACATCGCGCACGGCTTCAACGATGGCTTTCAGGTGCGCGGGCGTGGTGCCGCAGCAGCCGCCGACGATGGAGACGCCGAAGTCTTTGACGAAGTGCAGCAGTTGCGAGCTAACGGTTTCGGGAGTCTCGTTATAGACGGTGTGGCCGCCGACGTTTTCCGGCAGGCCCGCGTTCGGAATCACGGAGACGGGCAACGGCGAATTCTCGCAGAGGTAGCGCACGTTCTCCGTCATGTGCTTCGGGCCTGTGCCGCAGTTCATGCCGATGACATCAACGGGAAAAGGCGCGAGCGCCGTCAACGCCGCGCTAATCTCCGTGCCGTTGAGCATCGTGCCCCATTGTTCGACCGTCACCTGCGCCATGACAGGCACGCGCCGCTTAATCTCCGCGAAATAATCGAAGATGGCCGCGAGCGCCGCCTTTGTTTGCAAGATGTCCTGGCAGGTTTCGACAATCAGCACGTCAACGCCGCCGTCAACGAGGCCGCGCGCCTGCTCAGCGTAGGCGGCTTTCAAATCTTTGAAGGCGATGTGGCCGAGCGACGGCAGTTTTGTTCCCGGCCCCATAGAGCCTGCGACCCAGCGCGGCTTCTCTTTCGTCGAATAATCAGAGGCCACACGCTTCGCCAGTTGCGCCGCCTTGAGATTCAACTCGTAGGCGAGCGGCGCGATGTTATACTCGGCCAGCACCACGGAAGTTGAGCCAAAGGAATTGGTCTCAACCACGTCGCAGCCGACCGCGAAAAAGTCCGCGTGCACTTTTTCAATTGCTTCGGGCTTACTGATGAGCAGGTATTCGTTGCAGCCTTCAAGCTGCGGCCCGCCGAAATCTTCAACCGTCAAATTCTGCGACTGAATGTTTGTGCCCATTGCACCATCGAAAACGATGATGCGCTCTTTCAATGCGTCAAGAAAATCACTCATCTTTTCATTCATCCTCTGCCGGTCCGAGTTTTCCCAAACGGGAGGCCGTCACATAAGTGAAGCCCCGCGCCTAACAACGCGGGGCTTTCCTGTTGAAGCCACTTTGATTCGTCCTTCAGAAAGACTCGCCGAGCTGTTTAGCAGTTTATTTTTCGTGGCCGCAAGTTGCCTTAACTCACCACGTTTCTGAAAGGCTATTGAAACACCGCCAGCGGCTCATGTCAAGATTGGAGGAAAATTAACGATGAAGCGGGAACGCCGCGACGATGAACTGCCAGCAGCTTGCTTGTCATTCATCGTTGCGGCGTTCCCGCTTCATCGTTTCTTCCGCACGTCAATCGTTGTCGTTGATGGTCACGGTGACAATTCCGAATGCGCCGATGAAATTGCCGCCGGTCGGGTTAGACAGCGTGACCGTGAAGGTTTCGCCCGGTTCGGCGGTCGCGTTGTCTATGATGGGAATCGTAATTATCTTGCTGGTCTCCCCTGGATTGAAAAAGAGCGTGCCGGAGGTGGCCGTGTAGTCGCTGCCGGCCAGGGCCGTGCCGTCCGTGGTGGCGTAGTTGACGCTGGTTGCTATCGCTGTGTCGCCCCCGCGCTGGACAGACAGCGCGATAACGCCCGCGTTCTCTGCGACGGTGGTGGGCTGCGGAGTGACAAAGTCGAACACTCCGGCCGGAGCGATGGCTATATCGCGGATGGCTTGAGTGCCGCCGATGACGCCGATTAAGGTCGCACGCCCCGTGACGAGATTAATCGTGTAGAGGCTGCTGAAGCCGCCCAGCGAAGGTTGCAGCGCGGCGTAGGCCGCTCCTGTTCCGGCAGCGATGTCAAAGCCGACCAGCGGCGAAGTGTCCACGCCGAGCGAGCCGATGGTGAACAGTTGGCCCGTATTGGGGCTGGTCGGCGAACCATTTGGCGAACCCTGCCGCACCAGAATGTCGCGGTCGGCATCAATGCCGAAGAGCGTTGTGCTGGTTGTTCCGGCGAAGTTGTTGGTATAAGCGACGCCGGTGACGGTCGGGTTCTGGCCCGTGTTCGGGTCGCCCGGAGCGTAAGCGAGCGGTGTATCGTTGCCCGCGAGCGAGCCGTCATTGGGATTGACTCTGATGTTTTGGTCAGTGTCGTTGACCACACGAATGCGGTCGGGGACGGGATTAAAGTCGAAGCCATACTCGTTGCCCGCGAGATTGGTCGGCGTTCCAAGTACGGTCGGCACGCCGGTCTGAGGGTTGTCAATACGCACGACGCGATTGTAGCTGGTGTAACCGTAAAGCTGGCCGCTGGCGGGGCGATAGTCAATCCCGATGACTGTCTCGCCGAAGGCCAGGCCCGTGATGGGAATCGTCGCGGTAACGGAGCCGGGCGTCAGCGAGTTAAAGAAGACGAGGTTGTTGCCCGTCGTCAGACCGACGATGTTGGGCGGCGGAATCGTGCTGACGGAGATGTCCAGAATGTTCGTCGGCTCGCTGCCGATTGTTCCGACCAGGTGTGCCTCTCCGGTCGTGAGTTCGAGCGCGTAGAGGGTGGCGGCGTTGTCGAGCAAGCCGGAGAGCGAAACGTAGCCCACGTTGCTGACGGGCGCGATGTCGAAGCCGACTATCGAGTTAGTGGTGGCCTGAAGCGGCCCGACGGGCGAGACGGTGCCGCTGGCGGGCGGGTTGATGATGTTGAGCGTGTCGGTGCCGAAGTCAACGGCGTAGAGCGTGGTGGTGGCCGCGCCCGCGAAGTTGTTGGTGTAGGCGATGCCGCCGATGTTCGGGTCGCCGGGGTTCAGGGGCGTCTGCGGCGTAGCAGTGCCGTCGTCAGGGTTGATGGAATAATTCTGGTCGCGATTGTTGACGATTCTGAGACGGTCGTTCGTCGGGTTGAAGTCTATGCCGTACTCGTCGCCGACGAGGCCGGGGATGCTGGCAATGACGTTGATGGCACCGCTCGTGGTGTTGATGGTGACGAGACGATTGTAGCTGGTGAAGCCGTAGAGCTGGCCGTTGGCGGGTCGAAAATCTATCGCGAGGACGGTCTCGCCGAAGACGAGGCCGGTGATGGGAGTGCGGCTGAGAATCACCTCTGGGACTGCGATGTTAAAGCTCAGCAATTGATTGGTGCCAGTGATGGCGAAGGCGTTGGGCGGCGGCGGCTCTGTGCCCGTCGCGTCGTCGTCAAGGATAGTGCCCAGCCCTTGACCGTCTGAGATGGTCGCGTTGGTCGGATTGCTCAAGTTGACGAAGAAGGTCTCGTCTATGATTTCGAGCAGTTCGGCGTTGACCAGAACGATGACGTTCTTGTTCAACTCGCCGGGGTTGAAGGTGAGCGTGCCGCTTTCAGGCAAAAAGTCTTCGGCGGCGAAGGCCGTGCCGTTAGCGGTCTTAAAGTCAACCGTCACGGTCTGCCCGCTCGCAGCCGAGAGCGAGACGGTGAAGACGAAGGGCGTGAACGTGCCCGCACCCGTGTTGCCTTCGGCTTGGCTGACATCGTTGATGGAAATCGTCACGTTGACATTAGCGCCGAAGTGATTGTCCACGTCGGAGTCGGTGACCTGTAGAGCGGAGGCCGCGCCGCTGGCCGTCACGGTTCCGACGTTGGTGTACTGGCCCGCCGTGGCGATGCGATTGGCCGTGAACGTCCAGGTTTCGGTCGCGTCGAGCAAGCCGTTGCCGTTGGTGTCGCCGCCGACGAACGTGGCATTGAAATCATCCGCCATGTTCACGGGCGTGCCGTTGTCATCTCTCACCAAGACGTTCTGTAGCGCCTCGGTGTTGACGTTATCGACGATGTAGGTGAAGGTGACGTTGCTGCCGATGGTGACGTTCGGGCCGGGGGCGACGTTGTTGTTCGTGCCGTTGGTCAGCTTCGTGATGTCTACGCCCGCAACCACGGGCAGCACCGCGAAGCCACCGAGGAAGTCCAGACCGCCGCCCACGAGGCGACCGTTGGTAGTGGCCCCTGTGTCCAGATTGACATCGTACAGAAGATACGGCCCATCGCCGCCGCCGCCTTCTCTGTCATCTCCGACATTTCTGGCATCCCCGCCTTCATTGGGTCTACGGAAGACGGCGAAGCCGAGGTCATCGTCGTTAGTGGCGTCGCTGTCGGTGAGACTGAAAATATCGAAACCGATGCCGGCTATGGCGTTAATGTCAACACCGAAAGGGCCGACGGTGTTAAGCGTCCCGGAGTTGGGCGGGATTTGTGTGACGAGGTCGTCCTGAAAGAAATCCATGTCGTAGAGCGTGGTTGTGCCGCCCATCGTGGGGACGGCATTATTAATGTAGGCGACGGCATCTATGCCGGGAACCATCTTGCTGTCTGGATAATTCACAGGCGTGTCAATGTCGGAGATTTCGCCGGTTGAAGAGTTGAGCCGCAGGTTTGTGCCGCCTGTGGCGACAACGCGGATTCTCATGCTGTTGTCGGCCTGTAGCGTTGTCGGGTTGAAGTCGAAGCCGATGAAGGCTTCAGACAGACTGTAGGGAACAGGCTCTCCCGCAGATGAGGGAAAGCCGTCGCCGACGGGGGTGATGGCCGCAGTGTTGACATTAATCGTGTAGAGTTGCGTGGTCGTTGGGCCAACGTCGATGGCGTAGAGGATTGATGAGCCGGGACGGAAATCAATGGCTTCGGGGATGATGCCGAGGTTGCCGATGGTCGTCACAGTGGCGGGTATCTCAGTCCGAAAGCGAAAGAGCGTGCCGTTGGCCGTGACGCCGTAGGCGGTCTGCCCTTCGTCGCCTTCGGGCGCTTCACTCTTCACCGGCGAATCGAGGAGGCTGCGTTTCGCAGATACTTGGCCCGGTGCTGTGGCCGAAGCTGACGAAGCAGCGACAGCAGTAGCGGGCGTCTTAGAACGCCGCGCGTAGCTCGTCGGGAGCAGCGGGAGCAGCGAGAGCGATAATAAGAGACCCGTGATTGATAGCCATGCGATGGTGCGTTTCATCTGTCGTATGCCTCCTCGGATTGGTCAGCTTGTTGTGGATTGGTTTTCAGTGCAGAGTTGTTTTGAATTTGAATGACGCTTAGGGCCGGAGCGCGACTGCGCAATCGTCGCCGTCAAGAATGAAGACCACTAAACTTAAGCGAGAGCAGCTTGTGATTAAGACTTAACTTTTGCCGCGCAAGATGCGTAAAAGCGACCGCAGGAACTTCAAGGCAGATGCCTGTTTGAACTGACTTCGCCCCTAGATGATTGGGTTAGCTTGATGGCCCAGAGTATGCCTTCCGTCAATTTATTAGTCAAGATATTTATCAGCGTTAGCGAACGAAGGCCGGATGCGCGTTGCGCCCGACGTTTCAGCCTTTGTCCCTCAATTATTTTGTGCTACTTTCCCAGCCGGTTCATAGATTCTGTTCAGTGCTAAAATTCCCTTGATGCGACGCGCGATTTATCCCGGCTCGTTTGACCCGGTCACCAATGGTCATGTGGACATCATCGAGCGCGGGTGCAAGCTCTTCGACGAGATTATCATCGCCATTCTCGTCAATCCCGATAAGCGGCCCCTCTTTTCCATAGAGGAGCGGCGCGAGATTCTGACGGAAGTTTTAGGAGAAATTAAGCAGGGTTCGTGTCGCCTGCTGGTCGAAGATTTCCAGGGACTGCTGGTTCAGTATGCTTTGCAGCGGCACGCAGACGCGATTGTGCGCGGCATCAGAGCAATATCCGACTACGAGTATGAGCTACAGATGGCCTTGATGAATCGTCGGCTTGAGCCGCGCATCGAGACCGTCTTTATGATGCCCGCGGAAGCTTACTCTTACGTCAGCTCGCGGCTCGTCAAAGAAGTTTTTCAGTTAGGCGGAGCGATTGATGGGCTGGTGCCTGTGGCGGTTGCCGAGCGTATGAAGCTGAAGTTCGGAAGAACTTAAAGCGATGAAGCTCGCCCTGCGTGTTATACTCGCGCCAAAGCTCTACCAACCCTTACTGCCGGCGCTGAAGCTCATTAACGCTTCGGCCAGCCCAAACGAACTGAGGGAGGTTTCAAGGAATGCCAAGAGGTGATAAATCCAGCTACACTGACAAACAGAAACGTCAGGCCGAGCACATCGAAGAGAGCTATGAAGAACGCGGCCTTTCGGAAGACGAAGCCGAGCGTCGAGCCTGGGCCACCGTCAACAAGGCATCCGGCGGCGGGAAAAAGAGCGGCTCGGGTCGCGGTCAAAAAGAGAACAAAGAGCCATACAAACGGGGCGGTAAAAAAGGCGGCACAGCCAGCGGCTCGAAGAAGAGTTCGGCCAAAGGTAGCTCGAAAAAGAGTTCAACCAAAAAGGGCAGCTCAAAGAAAGGATCATCCAAGAAGGGCGGCTCTCGTTAAGCGGCAGCCATCAACTCAAGCTTGCTTCTAGCCGTTCTTCTTTCAACGTCATGACGAAACCTGCAACCGAAAATTTCTCCATGTCAGACAACGTCGCGCGGATGCGCGCGTCTTCGACGCTGGCGGCGATGCAGCAGGCTTCGAAGATGCGCGCGGCGGGCGTTGACGTGGTTGACCTCGGCGCGGGCGAGCCTGATTTGACACGCCCGACAACATCAAGCAGGCCGCAGCTAATGCTATGCGCGCGGGTAAGACCAAGTACACTCCGACCGCCGGAACTGTTGAGCTGCAACAGTCCATCATTGATTTCTACGCGCGTGAATTTAAGACTTCCTATGAGCCTTCGGAAGTGATGGCGACCAACGGCGGAAAGCAAGCCATCTTTAATGCCATCGTCTCGCTCGTCAACCCTGGCGACGAGGTCTTGATTGTTAAGCCTTACTGGGTGACGTTTCCCGAAATCGTCATCTTCGCCCGCGCCACGCCCGTCTTCATCGAAACCGAAGAGACCAACTTTCAACTCAACGCCGAACAGGTCGCGCGCTTTATCACGCCGCGCACGAAAGCCATCATTCTCAATTCACCCAGCAATCCTTCCGGCATCGTGATTCCGCCAGCAGAGTTTGAGCGCATCATGCAGTTGCTGGACAAACACGGCATCTACGCCGTTTCCGACGAATGCTATCTGCGTTTCGTCTATCCGCCCGCGGGAGTCTTTAGCGCGTCAACGCTCGCGCCCGCTCTACGCTCAAGGCTTTGCATCGCCGGTTCGTTTTCCAAGACCTACGCGATGACCGGATGGCGCATGGGCTATTCGTTGGCACGCCCCGAATGGACGCGCGCGATGCTGAGAGTGCAAGGCCATTCGACGAGCAATCCAAACTCCATCGCGCAGGCCGCAGCCGCGGAAGCTCTCAATGGCCCGCAGGATTCGGTCGCGACGATGCTGGCCGAATACACCGCGCGCCGCGAATGGCTGCTGGGCGCGTTGCGCGAGATACCGGGCTTCTGCTGCTCGCAGCCCGATGGTGCGTTTTATGCTTTTCCAGATGTCCGAGGCTGTCTGAAGGGCGAGGTGAAAACTTCCGGCGAGTTTGCCGACCTGCTGCTCAAAGAGGAGCACACGGTCGTCACAGACGGCGCGGGCTTCGGCACCGAAGGCTTCATCCGTATCTCTTACGCGACCTCGCTGGAACGCTTGCAGGAAGGCGTGCGCCGCATTCGCCGCGTCGCGGAGAAATTGAGCCGGAATTCTTAATCAAACTTCATCACGAAAACACAAAAGAGGCTTCGAGTTTGATTAAACTCGAAGCCTCTTCCTTTGGCTTGTGAACGAGCGATGTGGCTTGCCTGCGATTAGTAAAGATTAAAGTTATACTCAATCTGAATGTACTGCGACACCGCCCGCCCATCCTTCATCGCTGGACTGAACCGAATCTGTCTGGCCGCCGCGATCGCCTTCTCCGTCAATCCATACGGCAACCCACTGACCGCCCTAATCCCTGTCACCTGCCCCGACGACGAGA
>CAZEZJ010000109.1:7704-13568 GCA_964516695.1 uncultured Blastocatellaceae bacterium | reverse complement strand
TGCGGTTCCGGCTGGTCCAGAATTGCGACGAGTTGGCGAATGGCCTCTATGTTCTCCCTCACGTCTGTGATGATGAGAGTGTTGCTGCGGCCATCAACTTCGATGGAGCCGCGACGCGAAAGCCTGCGCGAGATAATCGGCAACAACCCTTGGTCGCCGCCGCCGCCCGTGGCATCGCCGCCAGCGCCGCCCGAATAGCTCAAGTTGGTCGAGCCGCCGGCGAAGGCTCCGGTCGAGCCTGCGGCCTGCGCCAGCGTTCCCGAAGCGCGAGCATAATTGAGGCGCACGAACTCCGTCACCAGCGGCGACGTGTCAAGCTGCGCGTCTCTGATTTTCTGCTGCGCCGCGGCTTCGGTCGCCAGCACTTCAATGGTCGCGATGCGCAGGATGCTGCCGTTGACATCAACGCCAAGACGATTGGCGCGCAAAATGGCATCGAGCGCGATGTTCCAAGGCACGTCCGTGACGTTGACCGTCACAGGGATGGCGCCGACAGACGTGTCAATCACAAAATTAACGCCATACTGCTCGGTGATGTAGTTGAGGATGTCGCGGATGTCGGCGTTGACGACGTTGAGATTAATCGGCTCACCGACGAATCCCTGCTGGCCGTAGCGCGAGGCTTCCGTCTGCTGTGACGTTTGCCCCGGCGTGATGTTAACGTTTTGACGGCGGGGGGTGGGCGTCGGCGTCGGGCTGGTCTGCGGAAGGTTTGCAGCCAGCGAGTCGCTGGTGGGCGCATGATTGAACGCGCTGTCGTTGGCGGTGGGCGAGAGTTCCAGCACCAAATCGTTATCGCTCATTTGCGAACGATCACGAGCGGGGACTTTCAAATTAACGTGTAGCCGCGCCCACGTTTCCACGCCGAGGCCAGCCGTGCGCTCCAGCGCAATGCCGGACACGAGCGGCGAGGCCAAGTTGTACTCGCGGGCGAGACGCGAAGCGTCAACGCCGGGCAGGTCAATCAAAACAGTCAGCGCGCTGGGGCGCTTGACCGAGTAAGCCATTGGCGCGGTGCCATGAATGGTGATGCGTGTCGTCGGGCCGCTGACGAACGTGCTGAGGCTTTTTGCCACCGGCGCATTCGCAAAGGCGAAGACGGAGAACGAGCACACGAGCAAGAGAACGAGCGCGCCTCTTTTCGTTGCCCTATAAATTTTTTGTTGAGCGGGCATCTTTCCCTCCTTCAGGGAATCATTGGAGGAATTGTCCGCCACGCACTGCGCTCGTGGCCCATTTTGAGAGCCAGCCTTTAAGAGCGCGCGCCGCACAACGCGAACAGTCCCGTCCGATGTAGTTATCAAGACCGTGCACCGCCGTTGACCGCTGTCAAGCTTTACTTGCTTGCAAACCGTCAAAAGTCAGCGCACACGAGATGCGGCCTCGCACACAAACGGGCTTCTCAGGCTTCCCATCGCGTGCGAGACCGAAGGCGAAAACTTATTTCTTTTCCGGCGTGGAGGGTTTGGCCTCGCCGACGGCATTCGGAGCGGTTGCCGAAGCTTGGCTTCCGGCTCGCGTTGATGATCCTCTGTCTGCTGTCAGAGCATCGGTGACGGCACTTGGCTGCCGCAAAGGTTTGGTTTCGACGTTCATCTCACGCCGTCCGTCGCTCCAGCGCGTTTCGCGACGAAAGACGAGACGGTCTTCTTCGATGGCAACGAGTTGGCCGTCGAAGAAGGTTTCGCCGGGGTAGATGACGTATGAGAGCTTGATGGGCGTGGCCTCGACCATTGCCGCGTAGCCGCGGGGCGTGCGGAAGATGCCGATGACCTGCATCTCGCTGAGGAGCAGCGCGGTGGTCGGCTTGGGCGCTGGCTGTTGCACGCTCATCGCCTGCGCCTTCTGCGCTTTGTAGCGGTCAATGCGCTCCTGTATAGAGGGCGGCGTGACCTGCACGGGCACCGGCTTGACCGCCTTCCTTTTCGGCGGCGGCGGGCGATAGATAGTGAACGGGTCGCGCTCGCCCCTCTGCTTCAAGGTGGGCGTGGCAGACTCCTGCGCGCTCGCGTTCCATGACGCGCCGCAGAGGACTAAGCCAATCGCCGCGTAGCGTAGAATGTGTGTGTAGTGCTTCATGTCTTGTTCCTGAATCTTTGTTTCAAGCTATAGGAGGTGGCTGAAAACTACTATTTGACGGGCGCGGGTGCGCCAGCCGGTGGCGGCGCGCCGGGAGCGGGAGCAGCCGGAACGGCGTTTGATTTTTGCAGTTTGTCCTGCGAGGCGTAGTAAGCGGTCAGCAGGAATTGAGCATCAACCGTTTTGCCCGGACCTTGTTCTTTCGCATCAATCCGATTGATTTTAAAATCGGTGATGGAAACGATGCGTTGGTAACGAGCCATCTGGTCGAAGAATGAACGCAGGTTCGCAAACGAGCTGGTCACCTCGACCTCGACAGGCTTACCGTTATAAAAATCCTGCTGAAGGTCGTCTTTCGGTGAGAAGCGGCGCATCACGAGGCGGCTGCCGCGCGCACGATCCGTGACGCCCTGCAACACGCTTGTCAGTTCGCGCTGCTCCGGCAGCAAAGCCTTCAACTCTTCAAACTCCGCCTGCCTGCTTTTATAAGAGGCGCGAAATTCGTTAAGACGCTGTTGCGCGATTTGCGCCTCCGCGTTTTTGCCGCGCAGTTCTGCAATCTGCGCTTCCAGATTCTTCGTTTCCGCGCGCGTGCCGCTCGTCACGAAATACCAGAAGCCTGCGTAGACCACGAGCGCCGCGACGCTGAAGATGGTCAGCCGAAGATACCAAGGTAGCTCTTGTATATTTCCAATTTTCATAACGGCCCTTTTTCCTTCCCGCTGGCAGCAATCCTCAGCGGGCTTCTTTAAGTTCTACAGTCCGAACAATTCCTTATTTCTGCGCAATCTGATTGGCAGGCGGCGCAGCGGCGGTGGGGGTCGTGGCTTGCGCTGTCGGAGTGGTCGGCGCATAGCTACACCTGATGGTGAAACTGACCACTTCCGGCACTTCCAGTTTCATCACTTGACCATTGGCATCGGGCGCTGGCGTGGGTTCGTCCGCCACAGCAGTCTGCTGGACTTTTTCCCGCTTGGTCTCAATCGAGAGATTGCTGAAGAGGCCCGCCGAGAATTCCATGCTCTGGCCCAAACGTGTGACCGCAGCTTCATTCGGAGAACTGCCCTTGATGATCAGCTCGCTCCCTTTTTGCTCGACGCTTTCCAGATACAATCCGGCGATGCTATCCGTGCGCTCTTTAACTAAACGAAGAACGTTGCCGGGACCCTGCTGCGAGGCGCGCAGCTTTTGAATCGCGTCAATACGCACCTGTATGTCCTTGGTCTTCTTTTCCAGCTCGTCCTTCTCTTTATTGACCGCGACCATCTGCGTATTGATGGCCTGCTGGTTCGCTAATTCCTGCTGCGCCAGGCCGAAGTCTCTGCCCGCGCTGTAGTAGTCATAGCCGATGGCGAGCGCCAATAATCCGGCGACGATGAGACCGAGCATCATCGTCTGTGTGCGCGGGTTCGCCACCCTCTCTTCGACGGCGGCGACGCCCTTAGCGCGGTCTGTGACGGAATCTAACAGGTTGACCTTTATCATCGTGCTTCAACTCCTCTCAAAGCCAGCCCGACAGCCACGGCCATCTCCGGCACAACTTCGCGCATGTAGTCTGGATCAAAACGCCGAACGTCTACCTTAATCTGGCGAAACGGATTGAAAACTTCCACCGGAACTTCAAAACGATTGGAGAGATATTCGGAGAGACCGGGCAGCTTTGAGCCGCCGCCCGAAATGTAAATCTTCTGCACCATGCCTTCGCCTTCTTCAGCCGTCGCGCGATAGAAGTCCATCGTCTTTTGGATTTCCAGCGCCAGAATGTCCGAGACGGTTTCCAAGATGGGCTGAATTTCACGCGCCTCCGTTCCTTCCGGCAACGGCATCCCGCGCTTGACGGACTCGGCCTGCTCATGGCTGAGGCCCAGTTCCCTTTGCAAGAGGCTGGTGTACTGATTGCCGCCGACGGAAACATCACGCGTGAAGACGGACTTCATGCCGTTCAGGATGTTGATGTTCATCGTCGCCGCGCCGATGTTAAGGAGCGCAACAATCTGTCCGGGCATCGGCTGGTAGTTGACCTCGTAGCAGTTCTGCAAAGCGAAGGCATCAACGTCAATGACCGCGGGCAGCTTTCCGGCAAGCTGAATCGCCTGCTTGACGTTGGCAATCTTGTCGCGCTTGCAGGCCGCCATCAGAACGTGTAGAGCGTCCGGCGAGCTGCCGATGATTTGGTAATCGAGGCTGACATCGGTGATGTCAAACGGGATGTGCTCTTCGGCGTGCCACTCGATTGACTCTTCCAATTCTTCTTCGGTCATCTGCGGCACGACGATGTTTTTGACAATCACGGAGTTGCCGCTGACGCCCGCCGCGATGCGGTCAGTTTTAATCTGATGCTCGCGGAAGATGTTAGAGATAACGTTGGAGACATCGTTCAACTCCATAATCTGTCCGTCGACGATGGAGTCTGATTGCAGATTCTCGTAGCCGAGGCTGAGGAGTTGCAGGTTGCCGGGCTTACCCTGTAATTCGACGGCCTTCACCGAGCTTGAGCCGATGTCCACACCGACCAGATTTTTTTTGCTGAGACCACGTTTCAACATGACTTGGAAATTCCTCGCGATTCATTGGATCGCCTGCGATTAAGTTGGCGGAGACGAAGACGAGCCTTCCGTGCTCTGGAGAGCTTGACGCGAACCGTTTTTGAAGGGGATGTCGGGCTAGCGGATTTCATAGCTGTGGTAGTGCGCCGCACTTCGGTTTGTTCGAGTGTGCCTGAAAGGCTCAGGCGGCACCAATTTTTGTGGACAGAAAGCTGTGCTTGAGCAGTTCGAGGGGATGCGCCACTGTCTCAAAGTGAATGGAAAAGCAGGAAGGCCAAACGCATTTCAAATACTGTCGCAGCGCGTTCGTCCGTCTCACTTCGGCAACCCGGCCAAGTCAGGAAAAGCTCAAAACTCGTCTGACTCCCGTTGGCTTTGCGGCCCCCGCTCGCGCGGAGTGTGCGTTTATCGGCTGACTTTCAAAGCTGCTGGCTTTCGTTTTCAAGCAGGGCTATCAATTAAGAGCCAGCATCGCTTACGTCGGCGGTCCGTCTCACTGTTCGACCGCCACGATGAGAGTACAACACGTGCTGAACATTGTCAATCAGTATTTTTAATTGTTTAACTGAACGAATAGCAGGGCATATAGCCCGCTAATGAGGAAAGGCGACGCTTCGGATGCCGAGTTTTCTGGAATTTGCTGAAATTCGTTTCAGGAATTATTTTAGTATTTATGAGGTGAAGACTTCATAGACTTCCAGCGAAGGACGCCCTTCTGCCAGTCCGGGAGTCTGTTTTCGGTGAGCGGCGACGAAGGCTTCCGAGGAAGTCCAAGCCTTGAAAGCTTCATGGGATTGCCAGCGCGTGAGGACCACGTAGGTACGCCCTTCGGTTGGGCGCAAAACCTGCATATCTATAAAACCCTGCATCTTGTCAACGGCGCGGTCGCGCCCGATGAAAGTCTGTTCAAAATCCTGTTCGCGTCCTTCGGCCACGGGAATGCGATTCATAACGATAACCATCTTTGTCTCTCCGCTCTTGATTGGCTAGCTATTAATGAAAGACCTGCTTTGACTTCAAGTGAGTTAAGCGGGCGACGCTCTTTGCCGGAGCACGATTATTAACGCTCGCTGACTCTTTTAGCCTCTTCCTCATCATCCTCTGCCGCGAGGCCGCCTTTTTTAATCTTGACGGTCTTGGCCGGAATTCCGACTTTGATGTGGTAAGGCTCGACATCTTTGGTCGTGACCGCGCCGGTGCCGACCATCGCATTCTGTCCGACCTGTGTGCCTGCGAGCA
>CAZEZJ010000109.1:0-7694 GCA_964516695.1 uncultured Blastocatellaceae bacterium | reverse complement strand
CCGATTCGCGTCGTCAGATTGTAGACCTTGTGTATGTCTTCGATGTCGTGTGTGTGCGAGTAGATGTTGGCGTAGTCGGAGATGGAGACGTTGTTGCCGATTTCGATTCCGCCGCGGTCATCGAGCAGCACATGGCGATGGACGACCACGTTATCGCCAAACGATAGATTGTATCCATAAGACCACTCGACGAAATGCCAGCATTTGAAATTCTCGCCGACGCTGCGAAAGATAAACGGCGCGAGCATTCTGCGAAAACGATGCCCGAGCAGCGCGTTTTGTCCGAGCGGCGACCGGTCATACATTTGCCAGAGCCAGATGAAAGGCTTGCGCTCGGCGTAGGCATCGGCGTCAATATCTCCGTAGTATTCCGGCTCTGTGGTGATGTTGCGCGGGTCGAAATTGTGCAACACGGCGCGGGCCGAAGGCTTAAGGCTCGACTGGTCGGGCACATGCCCGATGCCCTCTCCGAATTTTCCCGCGCCATAATAAATGTCGTAAAGCGTGTCGCGCACGACATCATTCGGGTCGCGTTTTCCTTCAGTCAGATCGCGATGCAGCGTTCCTAAAAAGTCTTCAAAAGCGGCTTCGGCTTGTGGCTGGGCTTCCAGCTTGCGATATGACATACAAGAATTCACCTCCGCAGGAGTTAACAAAAATTTACACGAATAAGGCAACGCGCAATGGTCTTAAAAGCCACTCAAAGTACCATAGACCTCGGAGCGCAGCAATGGCTGCCTTCCGGCGATGATAAAAGCGGACGCTCTTGAGAGCGCTCTCCCGCGTTCAAGTGAAGGCATCTTGCCAGCGGGAATGGACAGCAGTTAGGATGGACCGAGATGAGTTTCTTTCGCAAGTTTTTAATCGCTTTCGGCGTTCTAATAATTATTCTGGCTGTCTGGTTGTGGTGGAATCGCCCACAGCGAGTAGACATGGCGGGGTATGTTCCAGCCGATTCTCTCATTTATCTTGAGGCCAATAATCTGCCGTCAATCGCAGGCGAGATAACACAGACCGACGCTTGGAAGTCGTTGGCTCAGCCCGCCGGACTCAAAGCGAACTTAGGAAGCTACGGGTGGCTGAGCCGTCTGGCGGCATGGACGGGGATTGGCCCGGCGGACGCCGTAGTGCTCTCACGCGCTCAGATTGCGGTCACGGTGATGGGGTTTGACTCGGCGGAGGCGGGCGAGACCTTGAAAATCAAGCCGCGCTACGCGCTCGTCGTCGAGACGCATACAGGGTCATCAAGAGTTCAGACAGTAATTGACAAGCGCGTCGGTGATTTTGCGCGCCGCGCTTACGGCGCGCCCGTGTTGGAACGCAAAGAGGTGAGCGGCATTGAGTTGAAGACATGGCGCGCGCCGGAGGGCGAGCGTCGCATCGTCGCGGCGGTGTTGGAGAGCGTGGCTGTCATCGGTAATGACGAGCAGACGGTGCTGGCTTGTTTGGCCGTCAGACGCGGAGAGCGTCCGAGCCTCGCGGGCAACCAGCAACTTGAAACGATGCGCCAACGCCTAGACGGCACAAGCGGGCTGGCCTTCGGCTACGTCTCACCCGCCGGAGCAGCGAAGCTGTTGGAAGTGGCAGCGACCGTCTACGCGGGCCAAATCCTTTCCGACCCGCGCGCACAGGGCTTGGCCGCCAGCACGCTGCCCTCGCTCGCCGCTAAGATTCTAGGCAGCGCCGGATGGAGCGCGCGGCTCAAAAACGGGATGGTTGAAGACCGTTATTTCGTGACGCTGCAAAACGGCGTGGCGGCGAATCTGCGTGAATCGCTGGCGACTTCAACCATGCTCACCCCGTCAATCGGACAACTGCTTCCGGCGGAGACGTATTCCGTCTCTCACTATAATTACCGCGACCCTGCCGCCGCATGGCGCGGCCTGAATCTGGCGCTCTCGACACAACTCGACACGCTGGGCGCTGTTTTCGTCTCAAGACTGCTCGAATCAGCGCTGAAGCCTTACGGCATCGAAGAGCCGGATGCCTTCTTGCGCTCGATTGGCCCAAACATCATCACCGCGCGTCTTGATGAGCCAAGCTCAAATAGTGCCGTCGCGGCTGATAATTCAGACTCCGGTGGGGTGGCTAAGTCCAGCACCGTGACCATCGTTGAAGTTAAGGATGAGCAAGTGCTGCGCGAGTTTGTGTTGAAAAGGCTCGGCGCGCGGCCAAGGCAGGAGCGCATCGGTGAAGCGGAGTTGCTAATCTCACAGAGCAAGGATAGAGGCGCTGCCTGCTTCATCATGGGACGCTTGCTGATGGGGCCTGCGCAGCAGGTGCGCCGTTGTCTGGAAGCGAAAGCAAGCGGCCAAACGCTGTCTGCTGCCGCCGATTTTCAGAAGGCGGCGCGCGCAATCGAAGGAGAGGCGCGCTCCAATACAGCGACCTACACTTCGGACAGCATTCCGGCCCGCGCTTTTATCTCAACCGTCGCCGCCCAAAATGCGGCGCGCGAAGGCCAGCCCAACGAAGCCGAACTTTTGCGCACGCTTGACAGCCTTTCTTTCGCCGTCAGCGAAACAAGATTAATCGAAGGCGGCTTCGAGAAGAAAACGCTCTCTTCGTTCGGCCAGTTTGGCACGCTCGCCGCTCAATTCTCGCCAAGCTCGCAGCCGTAGCAGACAGAGAAGCTATCTACCGCGCATTATGCAGCGGCGGTTAATTGAGGCCGCCGTCCTCACGCTGGCTACAAAGTTCACCACCAAATGTTGTATATTCCCCTACCGTTAGACTCGATATCTAGGCTAAAATGCCGGCATCTTGAATATTACGCGGCAGGGTGAGCGGGCGGCCCGACGCGCGTTCTAAGCCCTGACAGCAGATGTTTCGTATGCGACTTTCATTTGTTAATCCGGCGATAGAGCACACGCACAACTGCGTGCGTCATCAACGGTATTGTTGACCTGCGGAGAGTCCATTGATGCTGCGAAAAATATATTCGCTCGGATTACTAGGCATCCTTCTCTTGGCTTGCCTCGGATTTGCCGTCGGTTTTTCCGTCTCTTACGGATGGATACAAAAAAGCTCGGGGGCTACCAAGCCGACGGTTGCCATCGCATCGCCGGGCAGCGACAAAGAGCAGGATGGATTAAGCGGTCCGGTCAATAGGGTGCGCACGGAGACCTCGAAGCTGTCCTTCAAATCCGGCAAACTCATCGAGGGGCCGCGCGAGTTGTTGGAGTTGACGGCCTATGATCGCGCGGGACAAAGAATTGACAATTCATATTATTTAGTCGCGGTCAATTCACAGGCGGGCGAAGAGGAATATGAGCACGATGAGAAGGGCAACGTCGGCGCGATGACGTTGCGCGGCAGCAACAAAGAGATTTTGAGAAAGGAAGTTTATACCTACGAATATGACTCGCTCGGCAACTGGACCAAGATGATTACTTCCAACCTCGTCTACGAAGAAGGCAAGCTGACCGAGCAGCCGACCGAAGTGACTTACCGCAATATCACTTACTTTTTCGACCAAGCCATCGCAGACATAGTCAACTCGAATTCGTCGGCCAAAGACGGCTCCGCGAGCGGGCAGGGCGCTCAAGGGAATTTCGCTTCTCTGCGCGGCGCGTTTGATAATTGGCTCGCCGCCACCAACGCGCGCGACCTTGAGGGACTCTTGAAATTTTACAGCCCGCAGATGGATGCCTTCTATCGTGCGCGGAACGTTTCGCATGATGTCGTCCGAGCCGACCGGACGCGCCTGTTCCAACTCGCGGAGGCAATCGAAGTCAAAGCCGATGCTCCTGAAATTACCATGAGCGGCGATGGTCGCACGGCCACTATGAATTTCAACAAGGCATATTTTATGAGAGCAAACGGGCGAACTCGTCAGGGCCGAGTCATTCAGCAACTACGTTGGCAACTCACCGAAGAGGGCTGGAAAATCGTGAGCGAGCGCGACATCAAGGTATTGTCCAGAAGTTGAAGAGGAATTGAATGCAGAGCACAAGTTTTATAGCGTTGACAGGACACTTGAATGAATATCCGCTGGCTGACCTCATCAGCATCCTGCGCCGCCAGCGCAAGACGGGGCGCTTGCTGATTGAATATTCAATCAGTCCTTGTTCCCTGTATTTCGCGGAGGGGAATCTGGTTGACGCTCAACTCAACAGCATGGGCGGCTTGCAGGCCGTGTTGGTCGCGCTGTCGCAACCCAATGCCTCGTTTAACTTCAACCCGCTGATTCCGCCGCCGCGCCGTTCTATTAACGATTCATCGCAAAAAGTTATTCTGGAATTACTGGGCTGCTGGGAAGAGAAAACGGTTAACGTTGAAGCCGCTCCGGCCCGCGACGGAGAAATTCCTATCAATGGGCAGACTGTGAACGTGACGCCCGTTGAGACCGTCGCAGAGCCTTTACCGAAAGCGAAGGAAGTGCTGGCGTTGCCGCCGTCGTCGCTTGAGCGCGCGCAGCGTCGGCGCAATCGTCAACTCTTAATCGCCAGCGCCGTCATCTCGCTGTTGGTCAGCTTATTGACGGTCGGCGCTTTTACGCGTTGGCTCATCAAGCGCGACATCTCCGCCGCGCTCTCAGAGGCAGACAAAAGAAACAGCGCGACCAGAGACGGAAGCGGGCTGGCAGGCACAGCAAACGCACAGGCGATAAATGTGGTCGTGCGTGTCGAGAAAGGCCGCGTGTTGCGGGCCAAGGTGGCGGAACATCGTCCCGGCATGGAGGCTTATGAAGCGCTCGCGGTCAGGATTGCGCGCGCGCGCCGCTACTCGACGAACGCTTCGGGCGAAGAGACGGTGACGATTAAAATCAATCCGCCTGAGTGAGGAACGAGCGAGTTTGCATCGTTGAACGATTCAAGTTGCGACGAGTCAGAGCTAATGATGGGAGGTCACAGAGCGTGCTATTCCTCGCGAGTAGAGTTTTGGAGCATGAGCCAAAGGATGAAGAGCGTTATCGACTGCTGTTAAAATTGCAGGAGAGGGATTTCACGCCGCTCATTCGCTCGACGCGTTTGCATTGCTACGAGTTGGCGCTTTCACATTCCGCGCCGGCGGAGGAGATGGAGCGCCTCATCAACGCGCCCGCCGATTCGGAGGCCCGCTATTCATATGTTCAGGGCGACATCTTCTGCTTTGAAGACCACGTTCTTTTCCTTTTGTTCGACAATCCGGCGTCTCAACTTTCGGGAATGCGCGCCGGAATAGTTTACGAGAGGCAAACAGCGGAGCCGCTGCGCAAACTCGATTCTTTTTGCCAGGCTATCAATCTCTGTTTGGCTGATGCGGGCGCTGCATCCGGCCAGAGAATGGAAGACGATGCGACGCCGCCGCTCGCGTGGCGGCAGAACGGGTCTCTAATCCATCAAGGGTTTCTGCGTTTCGTCGCCAAACAGGATGCAGACTCTTTATCTACGATTGTCTGCCGTGAGAACGACGGGGAGCGCGTGCGCGCCGCCGAATTGCTCGATGACGATTACACCAGATTATTCTTGCGCCGCGCCAAGGAAGCATACGCGGAAGGGTTTCCCGTCACACCCGCTCCCGAACAGATGACGACGCCGACCGAATTCACGGCGAACAAGCTGCTGGAAGTCGGGCTGCTGCGGCGCGAGGTGTTGGTGAGTTGCCGCACGTCCGGCCACACTCTTTTTAGTCTGCCTTCGGCTGACTCGCTGGCCGTGATGACGATTAGCCACGCTTGGTGCAGCGTGTGCGGCGCGGCCATCGCAGATGAAAAGATTGAAGAAGTCTTCGCCCCGACGCGGCTCAGTTCCGCGCTGCTGGAAGACGGAGCATGGCTCGTCAACCGGCTCCACTCGATTCTGCGAGGCTTCGGCGTCCCCGAAAGTGAGATAGTGATTGAGCCTCCGGCGGGAGACGGCGAGGCGCGCATCATGGCTCGCGTCTGCGATGAAGTGTTTCTGATAGTGATGAGGGATGGCGATTTGACTCCGGCCTTTGCGCGTCGCGCTATCAACGCTAAGCTCGAAACGGAAGCGCGGCATCTGGTCATGGTTGTGACCGGAACGGTTTACAACGAAGGTCGCCTCGGTCTGCTCAATTTTGCGAAGCAGTTAAAGCGGGGTGGAAACGATTTCGAGGTCATCATCGCGGAGGGAGCGAGCGTCGCGGCGGCTGAGCTTCAGCGCGCATTCAATCGCGTCTCCCAAAAGGTGCTGGCCGAACAGTTGTGTGAATTAGACACGAGCCTCGGCTTAAACGTCGCGCGCTTTATCACCGCCAGATTTCAGTTGCGGCAAAATTCGGCAGTCTCCAATCGCGCGCAATTGCCCAGTCCGCCGGAACACGTTTCTGCTACCAAGCTGCTCACTTAAGCTTGCTCGTCTTCGGCTTTAAGCTGGCGACTTCCGCGCCAGAGCATCAGCGCGCCCAGAGCGCAGGCCGCAGGACAGATTAAAAGCGAATATCTCATCAAGCCCGGATTATTACTGACGCCCAGCCAATCGCTGAGCTTGCCGATGAGCGGCGAGCCGACGCCGTAGGCGACGATATTGACCGTAAAGAAATAGATGCCGATGCCCAGCCCTCGCAGATTCGGCCCGGCAATATCATGCACGTCGGCGGCGGCGGGGCCGAGCCACATCAGCGCCAGCCCCAACAGCAGAAAATTGACGATTAGGAGCATCACGACATTGTCGCTAAAGAGCAGCACGAGCCAGAGCGGAATGGAAAAGAGCGCGGCGCAAGCGCTAAAAAACATGCGCCCTCCCCTGCCCAGACTGCGAAAACGGTCTGAGACATAGCCGCCAAGAATTGTTCCCGGCACACCGGCGGCAATTGAAATAATTCCGGCCAGCGTGCCTATCAACACCAGATTCATTCCGTGCACGCGCGAGAAGAAGGACGGCCCCCAGATGCCCAGATTGTTGGAGGCCAGGCCAAAGAGCGCGTAGCCCAGATAGAGATAGCGCAGGGGAACTGACTGGAAAAGAATCTTCCAATCGCCGCTGGTGTAACGAACGGCTGCGACTTCCGTGCGCCCGCGCGGCTGCTCTTTCAGGAAGAGCACGAAGATGGTCAGAATTAGTCCGGGAAAACCGAGCAGATAGAAGGCCCAGCGCCAGCCGTAGTTTTGCCCAATCCAGCCGCCGAGAAAATATGCGACGCCGCCGCCGATGGCGATGCCGGAAGAATAGATGGCCTGAGTGGTGGCGCGCATACGCGGCGGGAAATAGTCGCTCAAGAGCGAGAGCGCCGCCGGGCCAAGCGTCGCCTCTCCGACGCCGACCATCACGCGGCACAAGAAAATGGTCCAGAAGCTATCGGCAAATCCGGTTAAGCCGGAGAAGAAACTCCAGACGGCGAGGCCGCCCGCTATCAGGTATTTTCGTCTGGTGCGGTCGGCCAACCAGCCAAACGGAATTCCGAGCAGCGTGTAGAAGATGACGAAAGAGGTTGTGCCGAGCAGCGCCAGTTGCAGGTCTGTAAACGCCATCTCTTTTTTGATGGGCGTAAACAGAATGTAGATGAGCGTTCGGTCGAGAAAGTTGAGCAAGTAAACAAGCGTCAGAATGGCGAGCGCATACCATGAATAGGCTGGCACTCGTTCGCCGCCGATGGCCGCTGGTTCTGTGATGACGGACGACTTGGTTGACATCTTCAAAGCTTTCTCTTCGTTCGCTTCAATCGTGTGTTCAAATCAAACGGACAACGGCTTCGCCTTTAATCAGCAGTTCGTCGTGCTGGTTGAGGCAAACGGTTTCCAGCGTCAC
>CAZEZJ010000108.1:5602-13579 GCA_964516695.1 uncultured Blastocatellaceae bacterium | reverse complement strand
AGCCGCTAACTGCTTCTTCCTTGGAAGAGATTTTAGAGCGTGTGCCGAGTCACGCTCGGGCTAAAGCTAAGACATTCCCAAAGTGGAAGCAGCACTTTATTCAGTTGAATCGAGAGTTTTACTTGAGGCACAAGAGTTGGTTAGACACTTGGCTTCCAAAGATTCAACGCTTCCCGTCCAGCTACCAAAAGCTTGAATGGCATTGTAAAGGAGAGCCTCGTAACATCTGGAATTATGTCATCAGATTTAGAGCTTCAGGTGTCAGAGTCAAGCGTCCAACAACATCTCCGTCTTTAGTAGCTATGACTCGCGTGCAAGTACCCATTATTGGATGGGAAAAAAGATACATGACGGTTACAGAATGTGCGCGCTTGCAGTCAATGAATGGATTGAGACAGTTGCCGGAGGGTAGTCGCGCAACCAAAGCCCTTGGGAACGCTGTTAATGTGCATGTGGTTAAGCTAATCTTGCAGAGATTGCTTGCTTGTAGTAGCGCAGCTTACCGAGCGCCGAAAGATAACGACGTAACAAAAAAGCGAAAGGCGGCCACCAATCGCGCGACAAACATAGGAAGGGTCGCCTAGTCTGTCAGAACACAAAACAGCTTGCCATCTACAAGGCGAATAGAACAGCCGGGTATCGTAATGACAGGTAAAGCACCTTCTTTCAAAGGTCTGAAGCCTGCCTCTGAGGTGGCCTCCCGCGTAAAAAGCGCAAATCGCCGCCAAGACACTCTGCATGAGGTATTGCTACGCAGCCATTTGTGGCGCTTAGGTCTTCGCTTTCGTAAGAATGTAACGACTCTGCCGGGTAAGCCTGACATTGTGTTTGCAGGGACAAAAGTGGTGGTTTTCTGCGATGGGGACTTCTGGCATGGTCGAGACTGGCAATCCCGTCAAGAGAAGCTTAGTCGTGGCACGAACTCTAGCTACTGGCTGGCGAAGATTGCCAGCAACATAAAACGCGACGCTCGCAACACAGCCCTGCTTAAGAAAGCTGGCTGGCATGTTATTAGACTTTGGGAAACTGATGTCAAGCGAGACCCACTAACGGCTGCTATGCATATTAAAAAAGTGGTTGCAGCACGTAAGTCTTCATAATCTACCTCTTTAGCTTTGTAGTCATTTTAAGCACTCTTTCCAACACATCTGCTTGAACTGCTGTAATGATTTTTCGGACAAAACTCTAGTTCATCCGAAAAGTATTTTCATATAACTGATTTTCGGGCAAAGCCTGTTTAGATGGCTTTGCCTTAAAAAGCCGTTCTGCCCCAAAAAGATTTGGTTTGCCCCAAAAAGACAAGGGTCAAATCAAGCTGTTTTCGAGTAAAAATTCTCTCCCTTTTTGAGCGAGATGGTATGTCGTAGGCGAGTCATAGCCCAAAGATATGCGAATGGCGTAAATGTAGTTTCCTTCTTCCAAAAGGTGTAAGTGGTGCTTAGCGCGTTCTGGATGCAAGCCCATGTATTTAATGAGAGTAGGCACTTCATTTTTATGGCCGGGGTTAGCAATGTAGCAAAGCAGTTTGACAGTGGTTTCATCAAGGCTTTTAGTCTGCTTTTTCGGTTGTTCGCTTTGAAGGTCGCGTTCTTTTGCGGCTAATAGCTTTTTAGCTTCTGTGAGTTCAAGTATGCGTCCATCGTCGTTGGACATTAAAAGGACATGCTGACAAGAAACACACTTAAAGCCCATGCGCTTCCAATTGCCAACAGCATATTCACCATAATGTCCAAGTGGCTTTCTACAGGCGGGGCAATGAGCAACTTGCTCTCGCGACCATAAGACGCCGAAGCGTGGCGTGAGCTTTCGGCTCAGGTTAAAGGATTTGCGGAAGTGGAGGGCAACAAACAGCAATGCGAGAGCTAATGATAGTGATATTCCTGCTATCACCACTAGCAGCGATTTTGGTAGCTCCGGCAATATACGGTCGCGGATTTGAGGCACTAGGCCCACGAGAAGCGATGATAATAACAGCAGTAGTGGCGCAACTATTATCTTTGTTGCTTCTGACGCTGCTGATTCTATTATTTTATCTTTAACGGTCAATGGTGCATCTATGCCGACACTTCCGGCCCTTGTTTTTGTTTGCTCTTTACGGTTCTGCGCGGTTTGTTCCAATACGGACTTTTGCACTTTGGACACACGCGCAGCAATGTCGAAACAACCTTTCACATGATTAAAGCGAAGTTCGGGCAGAGACTACTGAGCAAGACTCCCGTAGCGCAGATGAACGAAGCGTTATGCAAGGTACTTTGTTACAATATCTGTTGCGTTATTCAGTCCATGCACGAGTTAGGAATTGAACCTACTTTCCGTGCAGAAGTGCAGGATGCACGGAAAGTCAGTTGATTGGAGGGCTTTCCCTGCAAAGCCTTGTACATAAAAGTTTTGTTATCGGACTCCAGCAGTTCGGTACGGCTTTTCTCTTTGGTAATGCCTAACGAAAACGGACTAAATCACCGCCAGTTGAATTAAGCGGTGCTTGCCGTAACAACTTGAGAATCAACGGGAACAAGTCCTCGTTGCGATGATTAAAGCGGAAGGAGATTTCTCCCAAGTAAAGATGGAAGAACTTTTCCGGCACTCCGCGATAGTGATAGAGCCAATGCTTGGCGTAACTCCAAAAGCCTTCAATGCCGTTGATGTGGTCGCGCCCTTTGGGACGGCCTCGTTCCTTCCTGACGACGACGTGAGAGCCTTTCACGCTCAGTCCGGCGTAAGCTTGCCAGTCATCGGTATAGTAGAGGCTTGCAGGTCGCGTGTGCTCGACCACAAGTCGCTCGATAGTGGCTCGCCCGCGCCCCTGAATCGGAAATACACGGACGACTCCGTTGCGTTGCAGCAGGCCAAGGACGACCACTTTGCCCGCAGCGCCCCACCCCCGTTTGCCTTTCCGATGGCCGCCAAACATCGTCTCATCGCACTCGACAGCTCCTAGGAAAGGCTCGGCGCACTCTTCGGCGATGCTCAAGACATGGCGGATCACGCGAAAGAACTTCTCGGCGGTCGGGCGCGAGACCGGGCCACGAAAGCGCAGCCGATAAGCTGGCACGCCGAGCACAAAGTAGTCAAGCAACTTCAACTTGGTTCGCTCCGCCAAACGCAATGTGTCCCAGGCACAACGGAACGTGTAGCGATGGCGGCAGCGACGACACTTAAAGCGGCCATCGGCCAGACGCCATGCCCAATGATGTCCGCACTGTGGACAAACTCGGCGCATCAGGCGCAGATGCTACTAGAGTTGGTCCGTTTTCGTTAGGCATTACCTTACCTTTTACCCTTGTGAACCATCAACGCCATAATCGACGTTGTGGATGCAGTAAGCAGAACGAACCCACTTACTCTAAAAACCTTGCCCATAGCGTGACGCGGATGATAGGATGCGTCTCCTCAGAAGTACTACCGACAGTGGAAGAAACTCATCGCAGGCGTTTGATATACAATGTCTATGAATTCCATCCCTCACAGCCACGCCTCCTGTGCTCTCGGATGTTTCAGTCGCCTGTATATCCTGAGCAACGCCATCAACCACTCCTGAGTGCGTAACTTTCTGCCGACGTCTTCATCTGCGGATGAACTCACAGCGGCCTTACGTAAGCCTACAAACAGACCTCTCATCGGGTGAGGGCTGAGACTCCCGTCTCCCGTCCGACCCGCATACGCCTATTACAGGCGGCGATTCGGGACGAGCTTTGTGGGAGAGTTTCACCCGCTTCACCCTACCATCAGGAAGAAAGGTGACACCGTGCGTTCAAAACACTTTCCGATAATCTACTTGGCACTGCTCCTCCTGCTGGCCAGCGTGGCTCTCAGCGCACAGCGGTCTCCTGCCGTCGGGGCACGCCCGGCGCGGCAGTCTCTGGCACGCCCGGCGCGGCCGATCAGGCCCGACAACTATCCCGAATTGCGCGCCCGGTACGTCGAACGGCTGGAGAGGGAGAAGGCGGAGCGCGAGCGCCGGACGCTCTACAGAGGAGTTCGCTATGAAGACCTGTTCGAGGTGGAGTTCCAGCGCTGGGACTGGTACTGGGGCAGACATCTCATCGGCGGACCGACGGATGAGCCGGGGAAGATGGCTGACATGTCTCTCGCGCTGCGTCAATACTACGAGGCCGCGCAGCGTACGGGTAAGACAATGGGCCGCGACGGCAAGGTCGCGCTCCCCTCGCAGGGGACTCCCCTGGTCTGCCCTTCGGCGGGCGGTGGCAACTGGACTTCGATGGGGCCGAGCACACTCACTGCGCCCATCATCGGTAAGGTGACGAGCGTTTACATCGACCCGAACAACCCGAACACAGTCTACGCCGGCTCCGCCGAAGGCGGGCTCTTCAAGACCGTCACCAACGGCGGCTTGTGGCAGAGCCTGACCGACCCACACAAGTATCCGGCGCTCGGCATCACGAGCATCGCCGTGCACCCCAACGATCCCAAGACGCTCTACATCTCCACCAACAACGGCACTTCCGGTGGCCGCTACGGTTTTGGCATTCTCAAGTCGCTCGACGGCGGCACCACATGGAACGAGATATTCAAGCTGGCGCCGTTCGACAATCAGGCGAACTATGGCATCGGCGAGGGCTCGTTCGTCTCGAAGGTCATGCTGCATCCGCAAGACCCCAACACCATCTACGCCATCGGCTCCCAATATGCCTTCCGCTCGACGGACGCGGGGCAGACCTGGGTGAAAGTTCTGGAGATACCGCTGCCCAACCCCAACCCGGAGGGTTGCAAATACCGACTGCTGGACATAGACATCGTCGACGGGGCTTCCGGCGTGGCGGACTCCCGCGTCGTCGTCTCGTCCGTGCGCACCGCCTATATGGGTTACGCTAACTCGCCCTGCGGCACGGCGAAGACGTTCATCTCGACGACGGGCGGGAGCGCGAACTCATTCAACGAGATCACCTCCGCGGTGCTCGGCACAGACCTGACCGACCGGATCGCTGCCGCCGTCCAGCCCGGCAACAGCTCCGAGTTCTTTTTCGGCTACCAGAACTTGAACACGGGCCAGTTCGTCCTCAAGAAATACAACCTCGCCGGCAACACGGCCACAATTGTCGGGACGGTCAACGCCAACGGCGTGTTCCAGCTAGGCGCGGGCTTCTGGAACATTGAGATGGAGTTCTCGAAGCTCAACCCCAGCACGCTCTACGTCGCCGGGACGACCGCCTACCGCATCAGCCTCGCGAGCGGCTTCAGTAGTGCGCAGATATCCTCCTACTGGGCCACCGACCCTAACACCTGCGCCGCCATCGGGCAGACGCACGCCGACATACGTGCCGCGATGGTCAGCACCAACGGCGCGAACGACATATTGGTGCTCGGCTCCGACGGCGGCATCCACAAGGCGCAGCTCAACCCTTCCACCGCCTACACGACCGCGACCGCCCCCTGGGATGACATCTCTGGGCCCGGGCTCGCCATCAACGAGTTCTACGATGTCAACGGGCTTGAATCCGACCCCGACCTGCTCGTCGCCGGCACGCAGGACAACGGCACCTTCAAATACAACAACGGCGTCTGGGCGCAAGCCTTCAATTACGACGGTTATCAGGGCACGCTCAACCAGGCGACCGGGCAATATTACGGCTTGACCAACGGCGGCCCAATTACAGGGATGGCGGGCACCGCGGGCATCTTCAACTTCGCGAGCGGCCCCAACATCTTTAAAGGCCCCGTCGTCTCAGACCCCAACAACCCCGCGACCATCTATGCCGGTGCCGGCGCGTCCCTCCAAAGGTCTCTCAACTTCGGCGTCACTTGGACGGCGCTACCCTCGCCGCCCGGCACGAAGACCATCAGCGTGATTCACGTCGCACCCTCCGACTCGAACGTCATCTACGTCGCGCGGGGTGGCCTTCCCTCCTACAATTCGTCCGACATCAGTAAGCGCCTCTTCCGTTCGAACGACGGCGGCAACACATGGCTTGATCTGGGCACGGCCCCCGGCGCCAACTTCGGGGCCCTCGCGTGGATCTCCGTCTCGGACATCGCCGTCGATCCAGACGACGCCAGCCGCGTGTGGGTCAGCTTCGACGGCTACTGGTCCACTTCCAACACGACCATCAACGGCGTCGCCCGCGTCTACTACTCCGCCGACGGCGGTGTCACCTGGACGGACTTCACCTATAATCTGCTCGCCTTCCCCATCGCCAGCCTCGTCTACCGGCGCGGCTCCGACGACGAACTGTATGCAGCTAACGATGTCGGCATCTTCCGCTATGACAAGCCGTCTCAATCTTGGCAGTGCTTCAGCAATCAACTCCCCGTCGTGCCCGTGACGCGGCTGGAGTTTAACTACTGTAAGAGCAAGATTCGCTGCGCCACCTACGGCCGCGGCATCTACGAGTCCGACTTGGCGGCGCTGCCCGGCGAGGTCGTCAACACCTCGACCACCTGGTCGGGCGTGCGCTACCTCTCGAACGACCTCACGATAGCGCCCGGCGCGACGCTCACCATCACCGGCACGCTCAACATGAGCAAGGACACCATTATCAGCGTGCAGCGCGGCGCGACGCTCAAGGTCGACGGCGGCAAGATTACCAACTGCTGCGGCAACATGTGGCACGGCATCGAGGTCTGGGGGACGCCCACCGTGGCGCAGAACCTCTTCAGCGCGCAGGGCCGGGTGATTCTGCAAAACGGTGCGCGCATCGAGAACGCCGAGGAGGCCGTCATCACCGGGAGGACGATCAACGGCTCGCTCGTCCCCGGCTACGAAGGCGGCATCGTACAGGCGACCAACACGACCTTCTCCAACAACCGTCGCTCGACCGAGTTTCTGCCCTATCACTGGATGTACGGCGCGACCGAGTTGAACAACGCAAGCTACTTCAAGAACTGCACGTTCGAGACGACACGCCTGCTGAACGAGCCTACTCTCATGCCGTACGCACACGTCTCTCTTCACGAGGTGAAGAACGTCGCCTTCTCCGGCTGCAAGTTCAAGAACACGGCGCCGGCCGGCGTCTTCGGCCCGAACCAACGCGGCGGCGGCCTCATCAGCATCGACGCGCAGTACACCGTGAACGATCTGTTCCAAACCTTCATCTGGCCTCCCGTCGTGGTCGCGCCGAGCGTCTTCGAGGGGCTGACCTACGGCGTCCGCGCCGATTTCGCCGCAGGGGCGAACGCGCGCGTCATCATCCAGAACAGCGACTTCCAAGATGTTCGGCGTGGGGTGGAGGTCAACAACTCGAACGGGTCACTGATTATCGGCAACAACTTCAACGCGTTGCCCAACGGCCTCGCCATCGGCTTCGCCAACGCGACGTGGGGCGTGCGCATGAACGGCGCTTCGGCGCTATCGGTCAGCGGCAACACGGTCACGGGGGCCAACACCTCCTACCTTGAAGATTACGGCGTCATCATCGACCACTGCGGCGCGTCACCGAGCAACATCGTCAAGGGCAACACGTTTAAGAACCTCGACCACGGCATCGCGGTGCTGGGCAACAACGGCGCGGGCGCGAACGGGGTGCAGTTCAGATGCAACGTCTTCCAGGCAGTCATGGCCTACCAGCTCTACGTACACCCCACGGCGACGCTCGCCGATCAGGGTAGCGCGTGCGTGCAGGGCGGCACGGCTGACAACACATTCTTCGCACAGGCGTCACCGCCCGGCAGCCAGATCAGCTCGCTCGGTCCGGTCTTCGACTACTTCGCATCGGGCACCGTGCCCGTCAACGTCGCTGGGGGTGTGAACGTCAACAGTTGCGGCGGCGTGAGCGGCGAGTGCAATAGCGGCTCGTCGGGCACGGGCGGCTGGGTCTTCGACGACGCACCAGACTATGGACTCTACAGTTTCGTGTTCGTCGTGATGAAGGTCGGCACGATCCGCGTGAACTTCCCCGATGACATGGCGGCGGGAGATGTCCTGACGGGGACGGTCGTCGCCGAGCCGGAAGGCCGCGGCGGCCCGCGTGAGGAGAATCTCAGGACGCTCCGTCAGTACGTCGTCGAGGTGGACGGTCGGAG
>CAZEZJ010000108.1:0-5592 GCA_964516695.1 uncultured Blastocatellaceae bacterium | reverse complement strand
AAGAGCTTCAAGCTGGTGCTCCCGCTGGCACCGCAAATGGCACTCTTCACCGTGCGGCTCATCGACGCTCAGGGGAGGGTGCTCGAAAGCCGGGACGTTCCATTTCTCCGGCAGTCACCGCAAGCTCCGAAAGAGGTCTCGCTGCCAGCTTACGGGCGTGCGGGTCGCACCGTCGCGATCACCTGCCCCTGTGACGGCGTGATCGCCGGCGGCGATTCCGTTAAGGTGGGCGGCGTCGAAATGTTGACGCTGGCCGAGTCGCCGAGACAGAGGGTCGTGCTCGACACAAGCGAGGTGACGGGGCAGACACAGTTGGAGTTCGTCGAGCGCGGCCGCGCGTCGAAGGGCGCGTTACGCAATATCCGGCTTAATGTGACCGCCTCGAAATCCATGCTGAAGAGGGGCGAGCGTGCGACTTTACGCATCGAAGTGCGCGGGCTGGAAAGGCTCGCGGAGGAGGTTCCGCTGTTCATCGAGAACCGCACGCCGAACGTTGTGACCGTCGGCGGCGGCGACCAACAAGCATTCACCATCCGCCCGTCGGACGTCCGACCCGGGGGCATCTACAGAACAGAGCGCGTGCTCACAGGCATTAACGGTGACGCCTTCCTGGTTGACGTTCTCATTCGGAGGGCTTCGACTTTCGCGTCCGAGCGGTACGACTTCAGTCCTGGTCAGAATTGGTCGTGGGAAGCACAATTCAACTCCGTTCTCGCTGACAGGAGTGCATCGCAGATGTTGAGCAATCGGGGCTTGACACCTTCGTGGCGTTAATACTGTTAAGAGTTGCCGCGATTGTCACCAAGCTAAAATGGTTCTGGTGCAAAATTTCAATTGCCTACAAGATATAGAAAAGACTTTATGCTTTTTCTACAATATGATGTAGTCGTTTTCAATTTCGAAACTTATTTGCACCAGAGCCATCGCACTAAGGCTCAGTAGCTCTTGACAGCGGCCCAGGGATAAACAGTGTGAAGGATTAGCTACTTAGCTAATCCTTCACACTGTTCTTCTTGACTAGTCTCTTTCAGCACGTGTGACGAGGAGGCGAGAGATAGCACGTGGCTGGTATCAACCCGGGCAACACCGTCCGCAACAAAGATGTCTGCGCGTCAGCCGTAGCGAAAGAGGTCTTGATGACTTCTAGTTGCTCCCTGCGATTTTGGCATCAGTTATAGTAGCACCGGGCGTATTTAAAGAGACATCAAGGACGAGTGGGTAGTTAGGCAGCGCACTGCTCGTATAGAGCAGCGTGCCATTCTGGTAATACTTGACCGCTCCATTCTCGATTGCCACACGAAATATGTCTCCGGCGGCGTAAGTGCCAAAGAAGACTGTGTTGGTCGCAGGATTGTTGATAGCGACGCCGTTCTCGTAGATACGAACGTTGGTCGTCGCACTCAGCGCGATAGCATAGTCTATCTCAACGTAGTTATTGCTACTGGGGTTGGCATTCAATCCGGCCATTTTGAGCGTGTTGGCCTCACTGGTCGAGAACTCCACATAGCCATCGCCTGACAGAGTTTGGACGGAGGTCGCACCAGCATTCCATCCGGCGGCTCCTGTAGTGGGCTTGGTCAAATCGTTGCCGTTGGCCGTCGCTCCTACAACATTCGTCCAGACAACGTTAGTCGCTCCGGCGACTATGCTGGCATTAGTGATAGTAGCGCCCGGCGTATTTAAGGATGTATCAAGCACCAGCGGGTGCATGGGCAAGATGCTGCTTGTATAGAGCAACGTCGCGTTCTGATAGTACTTGACCATTCCATTCTCAACTGCCAAGCGAAACTGGTCTCCAGCAATATAAGTGCCGAAGATGAAGGTCTGGGTCGCGGGATTAGTGACAGACGCGCCGTTTTCGAAAATACGCACATTGCCGCTCGGACTCAGGTTGATGGCGTAGTCAATCTCCGTATAGTTCTGGCCACTGTGATTGCTGTTGAGTCCGGCCATCTTGTTCGTAGTGTTATCGCTGGTAGAAAACTGCGCATAGCCATCGCCTGAAAGAGACTGCACGGAGGTTGCGCCAGCATTCCATCCGGCTGTTCCGTTCGTGGGCTTCGTCAGATTGTTACCGTTAACCGTCGCCCCGACTACATTTGTCCAGAAGCCGGTATTAGGTGGCGGTATCACTTCGATGGCGCTGATCTTTGCATTGTCGGAGATTGCCGTGAGGTCTATGTTCAGAATACCATCACTGACATTCGCCTGTACCTCTTCCACGATGGCCCTCAGCGCTCCGCCTGTTCGTGCAATGATGTCATAGTTAGTGAGTGACGGCGTGCTCTCAATATTGACATTAAAGACTCGCGCGCCGATGCCGGGGCCGCTCCCATTGTTCGGGCACGGATTCGTGCTGACGCACCAATAGATTTCGGCAAAGTGCAGCCGCACCGTATAGCTGCCGTTCTGCACGGGTATCACATAGCTCACTGGGTTGACATTAGGGTTGCCGCCATAGCGTTCGGAGCGATAGAGAGTATCAGCCGTCGTGTTGAGGATATTAGCCGTACTGACGTTCGAAGGCGCGGCCACGTAACCGGCGAGATAGTAGTCGTCGGCCAGCCAAAGGGTACTTGCGCTGTCAACGTACTGCGGGCCACCGGCGTTGAGGCGCACGGGTGGCGTCAGGAGCGTGTAAGGCGTGATGACAGGCAGCAGTGAAGTGTTGACTCCGAGGTCTTTGTTGCCGTTCGGGTCCAGATTCTTATAGGGACTGTTTGGCGCGAGATTATAGTTGCCAATCGCCATGTTGACGAAACGCACGGTGGCCCAATCTGAAGGAAAATAGTTACCCGGATATTGTGAATAGAGGGCGGGCGAACCGCCCATCAGGACGTTGCGCGTGAAGGTCGCGCCGGGAAAGAATGTGTTGAGCGCGACATTACCTATCCCTCGGCATCCTCCGGTGACGCCTCCGGCCTGTGCGCTGTTGGAATTGTGCGCAAAGATGTTGTCAGTGAAAATAAAGCCCGGTACGGTCTGCGAGCCTGTGCAGGCATCCGGCCCCCAGATAATGTCGGCGAGATTGCCGCTGACGAATCCCGTATTGTGGGTGATATGCACGTCCGCCGGGCCGGGAAAGTTATCCTTCCCGACGGGAAAGAAAAGCTCGGCTCTGGTATTTCCGTCGGCTGTGCCCCATTTGCTTGAATTGATGTCCTCAAACAGATTGTTGGTGATCGTGATGCGTTTTGTTTGCTGGGTCGTGTGAGAGTCGTCATAGCCCAGGATTCTGAAGACTCCGGTGGCATGCCTAACGATATTATTTCTGAAGGTCACGTCTTCGACCACAGTCCACGTCGCATTGTTGGAGCTTTCGTTGCGCGGCGTGAAAAGCACTGCGATGCCGATTTGTCCCCGCCCGCTGGCATCACAGACGTTGTTCCCACAGGGGTCGCCTTCTTCCCACGCCCAAGTATGCTCTAACAGGTTGCCGTCAAACAGGACGCGGCGCGCATTTTTGAGTTCGAAAAGGTTTTTGACCAGCTTGTTGTGTCGCCATGAAGGTGGTTTGTAGAGATGGTTGTTGCGAATCTCAATGTCCGACGGCACGCGGTTCTGGACGATTTCGGAGCCGCCGAAAAACAGATTCTCGCCCGATGCCTCGATGTAGTTATTGACAACTTTGAAAGGGCCGGGACCGTTCCAACCGCTGATCCCTTGGGTCTCGATGGTTGGCGCGCTGCCCTTCGAGATCTACGAGTCAATGACGGAACTGTTTTTACCGTTGAGTTGAACGCCGCGCTTTAGCTCGGCGCTGTCAAGGCCATGAACATAGCAGCGATCAATAATAATATCAGAGGGAAGATTGACATCCGATTCGTCGCCGTTGCCCAGTTCGACAAGACCATTGGTCACGCGCGTGACGCTTGAAGCGAGACGTATTTCAAGGCCGATAAGCCGGTAATGATGCGCTCCCGGAGCAGTCTGGATGGCCGGAAAATCTATCGTCGTTTCGATCTTGGGCATGGCCGCAGCCTGTGTCGTCGGGTTGATTCTTGCCTGCGGAGCGGAGATGCCGCCGAGGTTCGAGGTGCGAATGATAATCCATCCCGTGCCCGTCGTTTTCTTCGGCAGAGTGAAGTTTCCGCTATAGAGCGCACCCGCCTGAAGGACAATGGTATCTCCCAATTGCGAGCTGTTAAGGGCCGCCTGAAATTCCGTTGAATTTGAAGGCGTGTAAGTGTTCCCGCCGGTATTGGGCGTGTATGTAGTATTGAGGAAAACGAGCGGCAACTGCGCGTCTCCAACAGCCTGCTCTTCGCCGATTGCCACCTCAGTTCGACCGACGATGAGGCACAACACCAGAATCAAAAGTGAAAATAGTTTTGGTTTCAAGTTTAGTCTCCAATCTGTTTGTAGCCTGCAAACGTGCGGGGAGCGAGGCTCTCTTGTTTGCAGCCTGAAACGGCCATCAGGATACGAAGTTTGCCGCCTTTTTAATGGCCGTTGACGGTTCAAACACGCCTCAAGCAATGTGCGCTTGTTTTTTTGGTTTGAGCGCCCGCACGGACAAATACTGGCTGGCTGGTACTCCAACAGTCATCCACAGCCGGGTGTTACTTATCGCAAGGTGATATCAAAGCTTTAGAACATTCTTAATTGCTCCATGCTCCTGCGATAGACACATTAGTGAGAGTCGCATCGGGTGTATGAAAGGAAGTGTCTACCAGCAATGGGAATGTCGGAACAACAGTGCTTGTATAGAACACTGCTCCATTCCAGTAGTACTTGACCGCTCCGCTCTCAACAGCCACGCGGAATGTATCTCCGGGACTGTATGTGCCAAAGGTTCCTTTGAGCACCCCGTTCTCGTAGACGCGAACGTTTCCGGCAGCGCCGAGCGAAAGCGCGTAGTCAATCTCTGGATAGTTTTGGCCCGCGCTGCCATTACTGAGGCCGCACATCTTGCTTGAGATTTCACCGGTCGAAAACTCGACGTAGCCGTTGCCGGAGAGGGTCTGAACAGAGTTTGCACCGGTGTTCCAACCGACGCTAGCATTGGTTTTGGTTAGATCGTTACCGCTGGCCGTCACGCCGACGAGGTTAGTCCAGAAGTCTTGCGGCGGGCCGTCGTGAATGATCGCATCGGTGATGGTCGCTCCTGGTGTATAAAGCGACGCATCCACGAGCAGCGGGAAAGTCGGAGACATGGCGCTTGTATAGAGCAATGTTCCGTTCTTGTAGTATTTGACCACGTTGCTTTGGACCGACACTTTAAATTTGTCTCCCGCAACGTATGCCCCGAAAGTGCCTTTGAGCACCCCGTTCTCGTAGACGCGAACGTTTCCGGCAGCGCCGAGTGAAAGCGCGTAGTCAATCTCTGTGTAGTTATTGTTCGTGCTGCCACTGCTCAAGCCGCACATCTTGCTTGAGATTTCAATGGTTGAGAATTCAACGAAGCCGTCGCTCGAAAGTGTTTGAACTGAATTTGCACCTGCATTCCAGCCAGCGGTGTTGTTGTTCCTCGTTAGATCGTTGCCGCTGGCCGTCACGCCGACCAGATTCGTCCAAACAATGTCTTCGGTCTGCTGAGAGGGAGCTGGGTCAATTCGCGCGACGAAAAGATCAATGCGGCCCGAATTACCC
>CAZEZJ010000107.1:0-13617 GCA_964516695.1 uncultured Blastocatellaceae bacterium | reverse complement strand
CATCTCTTTAGTAAGGGATTAATAAATAAGCTTCGGATGACGGATGACGGGGATGCGATTTTACGCGTTCGGTCGGAAGCAGGGTCAAGGCGTTCAATCGTCTAGCGCGAAGTTTGGTCGGGCGGCTCGTCGAGCAGGCGAGTCGTATTCTCTGTCACGCTCGGCGGGTGGACCATCTCCGCCGTGTTGGGGCGCTGCCGCCAAGTCGAAACGGGAATGCTTTGCGCCGGAGGCAAAGCGTTGGCGCGCGCGCCGACGTTTAACTGCGGCGGCGTAGTGGGCGGCGCGTAAGGCATGGCGGCAGGCTGCGTGTATGTGTGCGGAGCACCCTCTTCAAAAATCGCCGCATAGAGAATCCGCATGAAGCCGCCGACGAAAAAGAGGACGGCTGTGATGGGAACGAGAATGTCGAGCAGGGTGGAGCCGTTCACCTGAAAGGAATTGATAATCCCCAGCAGGGGCACGAGCACGGCCCCTATGAAGAACATGCTGACACCCTGGCGCACGCCCTCGTAACGCGGCGAACGTGCCCTCTTCATGGCCCCGGCTTCTTGCGTTGGCAGACTGCCGCCGTTAGCCAGTAGTTCTATGACGCCGCCGAGCGGAAAGCCGCAGCGCGAGCAGAAACGCACTTCGCCGGAAACCTGTTGCTGACCACATTGCGGACAGTGCATGAGAAGAGACCTCATCTAAGAATGCTGGCGGCAGCGCCTTTGCTCGAAAGTCTTGCAGATGCGCCATGCTTTACGCTGATAACGACGGCAAAGTTCGCCGTCCTCGTTTGTCATTAAACCGGCGGCAAGCGCGCATCGGAAAAGAGCCGGAACGTCGCGAAGGCTCGGCCCTGGTGATGAGCCGCGCGGACGAGCGTTTCCGCGAGCAGCGCGAAAAGCGTCTGCATCTCACCCGAAGGATGCGCAAACTCTTTGCCGAGGTCGTCGTCGCTCTTGAAAAGGGCGAAGCCGCGAAGCCTTGTCGCTTCAACTTCAGCCAGATAGGCGGCCACGCTGGCCGGCGTTTGCAATGCTTCCGGCAGCGTCCATTCAAAAGGGTCGTCCCACAAATTCGTGGTAATGCCGCCGAACGTTTGCTCGACAGCCGCCGCGCTACGCAAGATATGCTCGCCGCATGAAGAGACCGGAAACGCGCCGGATGACGTTCGCGGTTGCCAATAAAGTTTCTCTGCCGCAAGCGCCTCAATCAGCGAACAGGAGCGCGCCTGCAGGCGCGCAAACTGTTCGTTGAAAGAGTTAATTAATTTAGTCATGTAGTCATTGCTTCATTGATTCGTTCGCTCAAATGATTAAATGACTAGCTGAAACGCGTGCATCAGTCCGCTTCATTTGGCGCGGCGGTCTGATTCCTCTAAGACTGTGCCGAAGGTGCGGCCTCCGTAGCTGAAGCCTGTATAGACGCGCCCTTTCGCGCCGACGCGTGAGCCGCGCGAGGGGACGCCGCGCCGCGTGATGACCCACAGTTTGCCCGTACCGTCGTCCAATTCATAAGCGCCATTGCCGAGCACGCCGTAGCTGTCAGTCACGGTGCCCGTAACGCCGACTTCCTTATTCATGTAGCGACCGGGATCGGCATTAATCTTCGAAATGTTCTCGCGCTGCGGACAAGCCGTGAGCAGCAGCGTGCCGAGGAGCACGAGCGACAGAAATATTGATTTACGACCCTTACGCATTTGCATCTCCTTAAATTTTTACAAGCAAATTACGGGAGAGCGTTGTGATAATACCACGCAGAGGAAGGCAAAAGGTAAAAGTAAAAAGGCAAAAGTGAGTGGAAGCCAGTTTTAATAACAGTGGTTTCCGCCTGTCCTTTTGCCTTTTACCTTTTTACTTTTGCCTTCTTTACTTTCCGTACCAGCCAATCGGCTTGCCCGATAAATCAACCCACACGCTCTTGACCTGCGTGTAGAGTTCGAGCGCGTGCTTGCCCATCTCGCGCCCGTAGCCGGATTGCTTGAAACCGCCAAAGGGCGAGGCGGCATTGAACATATTGTAGGTGTTAATCCAGACTGTTCCCGCGTGAATATCTTTGGCGAAGCGATGTGCGCGGACGATGTCGCGCGTCCAGATTCCGGCTGAAAGGCCGTAGATAGTTTCATTGGCCTGCTTGATGAGTTCGTCTTCGTCTTTGAAGGTGATAACGGACGTCACCGGGCCGAAGATTTCTTCCTGCGCGACGCGCATCTGGTTTTTAACGTCGCTGAAGATGGTCGGCTGGAAGAAATAGCCTTTCTGGAAACTGCCTTCAAGCTGCGGAGGCTCGCCGCCGCTAAAGACGGTCGCGCCTTCCTCGCGCGCGATGTCAACGTAGCTCTTAATGCGGCAAAGCTGTTCTTCGGAGACTTGTGGACCCATGTGCGTGCCCTTGTCCATCGGGTCACCGACCTTGACGCGCTGCGCGCGCTCTTTGAATTTCTCAAGAAACTCATCCTTGATTGATTCAGCGAGGAAGAGGCGCGAGCCTGCGCAGCAGACCTGTCCCTGATTGAAGAAGATGCCCATCATCGCACCGTTGACGGCCTGCTCGAGGTCCGCATCAGCGAAGACGATGTTAGGCGCTTTACCGCCGAGTTCGAGAGAAACTTTCGTCAGATTGTCGGCGGCAGCATGGGCGATGATTTTGCCGACTTCGGTTGAGCCTGTGAAAGCAATCTTGTCAATTTCCGTGTGCGAGGCGAGCGCTGCGCCCGCCGACTCGCCGTAGCCCGGAACAATATTAACGACGCCGTCAGGAAAACCCGCTTCCTGAATAAGCTTTCCGAGTTCCATCGCGTTAACGGGCGTTTGTTCGGCGGGTTTGAGGACAACGGTATTACCGGCAGCCAGCGCGGGCGCGAGTTTCCAAGCGGCCATCAAGAGCGGAAAATTCCAAGGGATGATTTGGCCGCAGACGCCGAGCGGTTCGCGCAGCGTGTAGTTAAACATCTGGCCGGGAACGGAAATCGTCTCGCCGTCAATCTTGGTGGCATAGCCCGCGAAGTATTCAAAGTTTTCCACGACCTGCGGCAGGTCAACATAGGCCGATTCGCGAATCGGCTTGCCGTTGTCGGCAGTTTCCAGCGCGGCGAGTTCTTCAGAGCGCGCTTCGATTAATTGCGAGAGCTTGAAGAGCAGCCGGCCGCGGTCACGCGCGCTCATCTTCGACCACTTTCCTTCGTAGGCGCGGCGCGCGGCTTTGACGGCCTTGTCAATATCGGCCTTGTCTCCTTCAGCGACTTCGGCGAGCGTTTCGCCCGTCGCCGGATTGGGCGTTGTAAAGGTCTTGCCGGATTCGGCATCCACCCATTTCCCGTCAATGAATAGTTGATATTTGCGCGGCGTATCGGACACAGATGGTTGCGCGGAAGACATAAGCTTTAGCTCCTCTATCGTTAGGTTAATACGGTTCGGATACGATAAATACTCTATCACTCCGCCGCTCCGAAAGTCCAAGCAAGCGCACGAGAGCCAAGCGGAACGCAGCCGCGATGAAGGACGAAAGCGCGGCCTACTCATATCGGATTATCATTCTTTTCGCCTTCCTCTTTCCTACTTCTTGCTTGCTCTTGTAAGCTGTCAGGCGATGGCAAGGACAAGCGAAGAGAGAATAAATGGCGGGAGGAGCTTTCGCCCTTCATCGAGTATAGCCGGGGATGCATGGCATGGTGAAGCATTAGCGCCCGCCTATGAGTGGTGGTACTTCGATGCTCTCAGCCACGACGGGCGCGATGCGCTGGTCGTTATCTTCCTTTCCAATTTCATCTTCTCGCCGCGCTACAATCGTGCGGCGCTGAACGGCCTGCATGAATCGACGCAGGCAAACAACAGCGCCAGCTTCCCGGCCCTCGCAGTCTGTTTCTACAGAGATGGCCGCCCGCTCTTTCGTGCCATCAACGAATACGGTGCGGATGATTTTCAGTCTGCCACAACACAGCCGGAGTGTCGTATCAGCCAGAGCGCTTTTCGTTTACTTAAAGATGGCTCGGAGCTTTGCTATGAGCTTCGCATTGAAACGACGCTGCGCCGGAAGCGACGGCTGCAAGCGCGGCTCAAGTGGAGGGTGAAGGAAGGAAACTTTTTCGAGGAAGAGAAAGCAACTCGCGATGATAAAGGCGCGCATCACTGGAACATGGTCGCGCCGCGCTGCGACGTTTCAGGCGAGATAACTTTGATTGAGAACAACGGCGAGCGCTCGTTCGAGCAAGACTTTCAGGGGACGGGTTATCACGACCATAACTGGGACCAACGCTGGATGCCAGCGACAATTGCCGAATGGCAATGGGGGCGCATTCATTTTCCAGACGCGACCGCCGTTTTTTACCGCTACCGCGAACGCCGGAAAGAGAGCGCGCCAATCACGCGCCTGTACCTGATTCAGAACAACTCACTCAACATCCTCGAACCGCAACTGTCGATTGAAGGAACACAACAGCACCTCTTCGGGCTGCGCTATCCGCGACACCTCAAATTTGAGCCGGATGCGTCCGACGGCGGCCCAATCTTGCGCGTCCGGCAGCAGCGCGTGATTGACGGCAGCTTTTTTTACCTGCGTTTTTTGAGCGCCGCCACGCTCGAAACCATTGACAACCGCACGCAACACGCAAACGGCATCACCGAACAACTCTCGCCTCGCCCCCTTGGCCGCTCTTGGCTCTGGTGGCTCATCAACATGCGCATCGGACGCAAAGGGCGCACGGCATTCTTGCCGTAAAGGCCAAGCAGAATTCGGAATAAGCGGCTGCGACTATTTCCATTCGCTGCTCTATTCTTCTAACCTTGATTTCTAACTACTGATTCCTGCTTTTTCCTCGTCCGTGGTTTTTCCATCTCTTCGTCGGCGGCATAAAGCAGGTCACGGTCGCCGGTAATCTCGTCCCAATCGTAGCCGAGGTGGCGGCTAAAGCGATGGAGTTGCGCTTCCCAGTCTTCACGCCGCCTGTAGTAGTGCCCCCAAGCGGTCTCAACATCCGGCTGCGTTTTAATTCCGGCTTCCTTTAAGCTCTGCATCGTCTGCTGAAAGCGTTGCTTCCAGCGGCGGCCCTCCTCGAACGGAGATTCTTGACGCTTGCGCGCGCGCCTTTCCAATTCCAAAGAGGCAATCAGAGCGCGCAGCACATGAAAGGCGCTGGCTTCCAGCGTTCTAACTTCAGGATGGTCGCAGAGTTCCTCATACTCTTCCTGATCGAGACACGAACGAATAACGGCGCACGTTTCCAGCGAGAGAAACATAACGCGCGGCAAGCTCTTATAAACTTCCAGCGGATGAAAATAGTGAATCACCGGATGCTCGACGTGCGATTCAAGCAGCGCTTGAATATCGCGCGCGGCCTGACGCAGCACCGTCTGCAACCCGTAGAATTCCCCGCGCACAAAATGATGTGCAATCAAGCCCGCGACGTTCGCTCCCTCTTCGGCCTGATGGTAGAAAGAGAGCGCGACGGCCCGCTTGTGTTCGAGCGCGCTGTAGACCGCAATCAAGTAGGTGATGGACAGCGAAATCAACGCGAGGCCGCAAGCAGCTTCGACTAAAGCGGTCGTCCGCATGAAGGCGGTATGCGGAGCGATGTCGCCGTAACCGAGAGTGGTGAGCGTGATTCCGCTAAAGTAGAGCGACTCGGCCCAGCCCGGCGTGGAGGCCACAGTGGTCTGGACAATAAACTGCGCGGGCATTCGCGGGTAATAGATGAGAGCGAAGCCCGTTAACAGCAGGAGGATGTAGACGACGATGAGCGACGGAAGGAGCAGCGGGCCGACGATGTTGAGCAGTTTGTGGCGGCGCGGACGCGAAATCCGAAAAGCCACAAAGCGCGTCGCGCGCCAAAACCACCTGTTCAGCGGCTCGCCAATCGGCCCGGAACGCCCGCGCGCGTGCAGGATAGTCGCATAAACATCGTAAGCGACCAGCATCAGCAACGCGACGCCCAAAACTGTATAGAAGACAAGCTTCATCGGCACAGCGATGAGCGCTGAATAATGAGTGGTGAGCAGAAAGCGGTAGCTTTTTCACCCATTACTCATCACTCATTACTCATCACTTTTTTGTTGCAGCAGTTGACGAAGCACAAAGGGGAGAATGCCGCCGTGCTGGTAGTAGTCCAATTCAATCGGCGTATCGATGCGCAGGATGATGGGGACTTCTTCGGTCTCGCCGTTCTGACGATTGATGACGAGGGTGATTTCCTGCCTCGGCCTGACTTTGTTTTCGAGACCCGTGATGTCGAAAGTCTCCGTGCCGTCGAGTTTCAACGTCTGCGCGCTCGTGCCTTCCTTAAACTGGCAGGGGAGGATGCCCATGCCGACTAGATTGCTGCGGTGAATGCGCTCGAAGCTCTCAGCGATGACGGCGCGGACGCCGAGCAGCCGCGTGCCCTTCGCGGCCCAATCGCGCGAACTGCCCGTGCCGTATTCGTGGCCCGCGAAGACGATGAGCGGAATGTTCGCCGCCTGATAATGAATGGAGGCATCGTAAATGCTCATCTGTTGTCCGACGGGTTGGAGAACAGTCACGCCGCCTTCGACGCCCGGCACCATCAGATTCTTGATACGCACGTTGGCAAACGTGCCGCGCACCATGACCTGATGATTGCCGCGCCGCGAGCCGTAGGAGTTGAAATCCTCGACGGCCACGCCGCGCAGTTGCAGATAAACGCCAGCCGGCGAGGTCGGCTTGATAGCTCCGGCCGGGCTGATGTGGTCGGTCGTCACGCTATCGCCGAAGATGGCGAGCGGGCGTGCGCCGCGAATGTCGCACCAATTGGTCGCGCCCATTCCGAATTTTTCGAAGTATGGCGGCTCTTGAATGTAAGACGATCGCGAGTCCCATTCGTAGACATCGCCGGTGCTGGTCGGGATTTCATTCCACAGCGGATTCTGTTCAGCGAAATCGCTGTAGAGCCGGCGATAGGTTTCCGGGTCGAAGGCCGAGCGCATCATCTCGCTCAATTCTTCGAGGGTGGGCCAGATGTCGCGCAGGTAAACGTCTTGCCCGTTGCGGTCGCGCCCCAGAGGTTCTGTCGAAAGGTCAATATTGACGCGGCCCGCGAGCGCAAAGGCGACGACGAGCGGCGGACTCATCAAAAAATTCGCTTTCACGCTCTGATGCACGCGCGCCTCGAAATTGCGATTGCCCGAAAGCACGCTCGCGGCGACGAGGTCTTGCTTGGTAATCACATCTTCGATGCGCGGGTCGAGCGGCCCAGAGTTTCCAATGCAGGTCGTGCAACCATAGCCGACAACGTTGAAGCCAATCCGGTTCAAGTATTCTTGCAGCCCCGTCTTTTCCAGATATTCCGTGACCACGCGCGAGCCGGGCGCGAGCGAAGTCTTGACCGAAGGGTCAACTTGAAGACCACGCTCGACGGCCTTCTTCGCCAGCAGGCCCGCGGCCAGCATGACGCTCGGATTAGAGGTGTTGGTGCATGAAGTGATGGCGGCGATGACCACATCACCATGGCCCAAATCATCGAATCTTTCAGGAAACTCGTCGGGCGGAATCTCCGCGACGCGGTCGGGCGTCGGGCGATTGTTCATCATCTCTATTTCCGTGAGCGGGCTGGTGTCTCTTTCGCTCACGTGGAGGTCTTCAACCTGCGGCGTCGTCTCCTGCGCTTGCTCGCCGCCGCCCGCCAGAACAGTTAATTCTCGAAAAGCGCTGCGCCCGACTCTGACATTAAAGCGCTCCTCCAAATCTTTCTGGCTCTTGCCATAGCCGTTTTCGCTCGCCGGCTTTTGAAACAACTCCACAAACTTGTCTTTCAAATCCGGCAACGCGATACGGTCTTGCGGGCGCTTTGGCCCGGCCACGCTCGGTTCAATCTCCGCTAGATTAAGCTCAAGCACGGTGCTGTAGTCGCATTCGCCCTGACGCGGAATGCCGAAGAGTCCTTGCGCCGTGTAGTAGTTGCGCACGGCATCAACCTGCTCCTGCTCGCGGCCCGTCGCCAAAAGGTAGCGGCACGTCTCTTCGTCAACAGGAAAGAAGCCCATCGTCGCGCCGTATTCGGGAGCCATGTTGGCGATGGTCGCGCGGTCGGTCGCGGGCAGATTGGCCGCGCCCTCGCCGTGAAACTCCACGAACTTGCCGACCACCTTCGCCGCGCGCAGCATCTCCGTCACACGCAACACGAGGTCTGTCGCCGTCACGCCTTCTTTGAGCGCGCCCGTCAAGTGAACGCCGACCACGTCAGGCGTCAGGAAATAGACTGGTTGGCCCAGCATCCCGGCCTCCGCCTCGATGCCGCCGACGCCCCAGGCGACGACGCCAAGCCCGTTTATCATCGTCGTGTGTGAATCTGTCCCGACCAGCGTGTCGGGATAATAAATTCCTTCCTTTTCCCAGACGCAGCGCGCTAGATATTCGAGGTTGACCTGATGCACGATGCCGATGCCTGGCGGAACAACGCGGAAGCCGTCAAACGCCTGCATTCCCCATTTGAGAAATTGGTAGCGCGAGTTGTTGCGCTTAAACTCCATCTCCATGTTCTTGATGAAGGCATCGGAGGTGCTGGAGAAATCAACCTGCACGGAGTGGTCTATGACGAGGTCAACGGGCACGAGCGGCTCGATGAGGCTCGTGTCGCGCCCAAGGCGCTCGACGCAAGAGCGCATCGCCGCCAAATCAACTAGGAGCGGCACGCCCGTGAAATCCTGCAACAGCACGCGGGCGACGATAAACGGAATCTCCTCCGTGCGTTCCTCGTTGGGTTTCCAGTTTGCCAGGCGGCGCACGTTCTCTTCCGTCACCTTCTTACCGTCGTAATTACGCAACACGGATTCGAGCACAATCCGAATACAAACAGGCAATCTGGAAACAGGGCCGATTGCTTCCTTTTCAAGTTGAGGCAGCGAGTAGAATTGGCCCTCGCGGCCTGGCTGAGGAGCGAATGTTTGCAGCGTATTGAAGAGATTATGCGGCATAGAATTTAGGCAGTCCTGTTGAAATCACAACGCACCCCTCCAAGAGCGGCGCTCCATTGTGAAGAGTCTTGTATTTTAGAGTGTTGCTTAGCAAACTTCAGTGTAAAGGGGCGTCCCATGCTCCGTCAAGCACCATAGAAAAGCCAGCACGAAGGAGAATGGATGAAGACGGAAAGGATGCCCGTTGAACTTTAATTTCCCCGCTTTGCTCGTTTCGCTTCCCACGTTCCAACGGGCTTTCGATTGCCGCTCCTCGCGGCGATTTGTTATAGTGCGAGTATTCAGCTACCAGCTATCAGCCGTCGGTTCTGGTGAAGACTATCGGGAGTTAGTCCCGCTCTTTCAAAGGATTCTCTTTGAGGGGTTTGTGATGCCGCATTATTTACGGCTGAAGGATGGAAGGCTGATGGCTGAATGTTAATTGCAAGGAGACTTTGAGATGCCGAAGAAGAAGCCCGAAGATTTTGAGTATTTGAGCAACAACCCGGACTACGTGCCCGACCCGGAAATCGAGGAGTTTATGGAAGAGGAAATCTCCCGCGCCCCGAAAGACCCTGAGCTGCTGGCGCGCCGCCTGCGAAGCAACAACACGACCGCCGCCGCGCAGGCGGGCGGCGACCCTGACGCAGACGATGTGGACGGCGTCGGCACGGAAACGTTCTTCGGTGATAACCCTACGCCCGACCAATCTCTCGTGGAAGAAAACGCGAAGGCGGTCGGCGTCAGCTACGAGGACAACGAAGACCTCGAATTTATTGATAAGATAGACCGCCGCGACCGCGACCGCTACGAACTAGACGAGCGCTCAAAGTCAGACGACGATACGATTTAAAGACAGTGACGAGTGACGAGTGACGAGTGATGAGCAAGAGAAAGAGTTTTTAACTCATTACTCGTCACTCGTCACTCATCACTCGTCACTGTTTTATCAGTCGGCCCAGAACGGAGACTTTTCAGCCATGAAAGGCGATACGGGCTGTGTGATTGCCGCCATTGTCTTCAACAGCTTCGCCTGCGACTTCGTTTGCTCGTAAGAATAACCGAGTTTGCTGATGTCGAGCACGAGGCGAATTTTTCGTCCCCACGGTTTTAGGATGTCGTCTAGATTATGCCCTTCCGGCCCGCTCTTTTCGGGCGCATAATGCGGCGCAGCCTCAGGGTTGTTTTCCAGTTGTAGAGCCTGCCAATCAGCCCACACCTTATCAATGAAACAGTGATGAAGATAGAAGACAGGGTCGTTGGGAGAAGTCATCGGCTCCATCGAGCCGCCCACCCACAGATGCACTCGATTGTGTAGCTGAGAGCCGGGCAGCTTGACGCGACTATCACCTCGCTGCGTAATCCAGCCTTCCAGCCGGTTGCGAAAGCCGAGGGTGAAGGGGCTGCTGTTGTAGTTTGGCGTGTCATAAAAAATTTCGTTCATGGCGAGGGCGAGGTCGTCCTTAGTGGGCAAGGTCGGCATCGTTCCCGCGAAGCGGCGACGCAGCGCTGGCCCATCCATGTCTTCGGGAATCGGCCAATTGCCCGTGCTGTAGGCGAAGGGGCCGGTGCCGACGCGCCAATCGTCCGTTTCAACTCCGTTGCCGCCCATGAAATCGTCATCCCAGATAGATGAACGAGTCGGGTCTTTCAAAGCCGCGTCATCCGTCCAGTCCCAATAAGGCAACGCGATTGAATCATCAACGGAACGCAGGTCGTTCTCCAAACGCATTAAAAAAGCTCTGTGCCACGGCAGAAAGTTGGGGCCGCGATGCGCGCCGTTGCGATAGTTTGCATCTCGCGGCTCGTAGGGGAGGACGGTCGGAACCATCACCGTGTGATGGGCGTGGACATACTTGTCATAGCGTCCATCTTTCTTCAAAGCCAAAAACGCATTGACCAAAGCTTTTCTTTCTTTCGCGTTCAAAGCTTTGGCGTTTCTTCTGACAATCATAGTTTCTCCTATTTTGGGGGTTGGATATTGAATGTCACACGCAGCGGTGGGACAAGGAAAGACTGCTTCGGCGTCAACTTCAAAACAGCTTGCGGCTGTCGAGCAAGATGGTGACCGGGCCATCGTTGACGAGTTCGATTTGCATCATGCGCCGGAAACTTCCCGTTGCTATCCTTTCGATATGCCGCCTAGCTTCCATCACAAAACTTTCGTAAAGCGGTTCGGCAACGTCAGGCCCGGCGGCTTCAATCCACGAAGGACGACGACCGCGCCGCACGTCGCCGTAGAGCGTAAACTGCGAGACGACGAGCAGCGCTCCCGTTGTCTCCAACAGCGAGAGATTCATCTTGCCCTCGGCATCATCAAAAATTCTGAGGTGGACGATTTTTTCGATTAGATACTTAACGTCGCGCTCGGTGTCATCCTGCGCGATTCCGAGCAGAACGACGAGGCCGCCGCCGATTTCGCCAACCACTTCATCTTCGACTTTGACTGTGGCGCGCGTAACGCGCTGCAAGACGGCTCGCATCGCTTCCCTTTGGCCCAAGGCTTTCAACTACCTTGCAAACTTGTAGGTAATCGTGCCGGTTACTTTAACAGGCTGTCCCGAAAGGAGCGTCGGCGTGAAACGCGCTCGATAAGCTGCCCCAATGGCGGCCTCCGCCAAAGGCTTGACCGCACCGCAATGGTCTTCGGCCTTGACTACTTTTCCGCTCTCATCAATCGTTACTTTGACGACGACGATGCCGCTGTAGCCCGCGTGGAGCGCCTGCGCAGGATATGGCGGCCTTGGCAAACTGACGGCCCGGCCGTTAAGAACTCCGCCGCCCGATAGTTTAGAGTTGCTTGAAATTTTGTAGCGAGCACGACGCTCTTCATATAAAGCTTTGAGCTTGTCCGATTGTTCGCTCTCGTAGAGGAGGCAGGTCAATCCGTCCAGCGTTTTTCTGGCGTCCTTCTCACCGAGCGTCTTATCTTCAATCAGGAGGGCGCGCCGGTAGAGCGGTTCGGCTTTGTTGAATTCATATCTGAAGCGGTGAACTTCCGCCAGCGAATAGAGCACGTCCTTAACTTGGATGCTGTCAGACCCGAAGGCTTGCTCTCTGGCGGCCAGAGAACGCTTATAGAAAGACTCGCTCCTTGAGAAATTGCTTCTGGCATAACTGATGAGCGCCAAGCGTTCGAGAATCTCACCGAGCTTTTTCCGGTCCGGCGGCTGCTCTTTCTCGTGGGCGCTTAAGATTCGCTGGTAGAGAGTTTCGGCTTTGCTAAACTCCTTGAGGGCCAGATGAAGCTCCGCCAGATTAATCACGGCGCTTGTCACAAGCGGGTCGCTACCAGGCAGCGTCCGGCTCGTGAGGGCAAGAGCGCGCTCTGCCAGCGGCAACGCTTCCTTAAATTTCTTCTGCTCGTAGAGCTTGAATATCTGTTGACGCAAGCTCTCGGCTTCCTTGAGTTCTGCCGCCTGCTCGGTTGAGTTAGCGTTTGTAGAACGTTCGGACGAAGGCGTGGTTTGGTTCGTTTGCGCATTAACGCTCGCAACAAACATCAAGCCAGCAACCAACACGAGGAGTTTGCTTTTCATAAGCTTCGAATCAAAAGGGCAGCGTGAAAAACAGGAAATAGCCGTTGAGCATCAACACCAGCGCCACGGCCCCGAGCACGATTGAGAGATACAGAATCAGCCGCTTGGATGAAAGAATAGCGACGGACGCCAGCACAATCGCGATTTGAAAGAGCGCTTCAGCGAAATCAAAATTGGGGTCTTGCATCAACGCGCGGTCGCGCTGCGCCTCGAAATCGCGCGCCCGCGCAAAGAGTTCTTTCTTCCCCTCACCCTTCAAGGGATTGTTCGGCTCATTCTTGTCAGGCTCGCTCTCATAACGCGCGGCGGTCTCGTTGTATTGCTTAATCTTCTTCTCCAAAGCCTCGCGCGCCTGCGGTGTGAGCGAATTTTGTTGCAGTAGAATTTGTGATTCGAGTTCTTCTGCGGCCAGCTTGTTAGCGGTTTGGCGAATACTCTTGGCTTGATAGAAAGCCCACGTATCGCTGGCGTGAATATTATTGCCCATGATGTCTTCAGCGACGTTGCCGCCGCCGAGGCTGGTAATCGCCAGCAGCATCGCCATCACAGCGATGATTATTGCCGCCAGAGAGCGAAACCTATCTTCCTCTTTCCGCTCCCTTTTCTCATCTTCCTCTTCGCGCAGTTCTACGAGTTGGTCAGCAGCATCGCTGGCTTCCATCTTTTCTCCTTCGTTAACGAGGCGCTTCGGTTAAGCAAAGCGCCCCGGTTTTGTTTTAACTAACGCGCTCGCCTTACTTCTTCGGCGGGCGGCTGGGCCTGATTTCGATTCGACTCGGCAAGCTTCTCTCGTCTTGATGAAGCAGGTCAACGACGACGCGCGCGATGTCTGCCGGCTGCAACTGCCAACTCTTTTCAGGACTTGGCTCGTCATCACCAAACGCTGTATTGACCGAGCCGGGCATAATGTAGCTGACCTTGATGCCGTCGTGCCTTACTTCCTGCATCAATGCCTCGCTGAAGCCGTTGAGACCGAATTTCGAAGCGTTGTAGGCGGCCATCTGCGGGTGGGCGTTTGTTCCGGCCAAGGAAGAGATGTTGACGATGTAGCCGCCGCCGCGTTTTTTCATCTGCGGAATCGCTTCACGACAGCCGTAGAAAACGCCGAAGAGGTTTGTTTCCAGCACGGCGCGAATATCCTCCACCGGTAAATCCTCGACGCGCCCGAAGATGCCGATGCCCGCGTTATT
>CAZEZJ010000106.1:3036-13733 GCA_964516695.1 uncultured Blastocatellaceae bacterium | reverse complement strand
GGCACGACGTACCGCAAGACTGAGGCGGTTGTCAAAAAAAGGCCAGCCAGCAACAGGCGAAAACTCGATTCGCCTTTACTAAGCGAGACGACGGCAGCAGAAGTCAGAGTTGAGATGGCCGGCGTCAGCCGCAGATGAGCGCTTCGTCCGGCAAGCGGTCAGCAAAACTTCGAAGGCGGCTCTCAATCGCGAGCCGCCTTCGAAGTTTTTATTGCATTGTTAAAGACTACACGCGTCAAGGCTTGGGTGTTGCCGCGGGGGCGGCCTTCGCTGCGCGCTGGTAGGGCGAAGACTGTAGCCACGCGGGCATCGCTTCCGCATCAGCGACGCGCAGGCCCATGATTAAGCCGACAACGGCGAGAGTGCGCGCGCCGTCCCAGTGCCAATCAGGGCGGATGACATCCGTCGGCTGATGGTAGTCAGTCTCCATCCATTTCTTCGCGCGGGCAATCCACATCGTAGCATCGCCCTCCGGCCCGCCTAACAGCATCAAGGCCGGCACCCCCTTCTTGACGAAAGCGTAATGATCCGAGCGCGTGAAGACCCTCTCTTCCGGCACAGGGTCGGGCGCGGTTTTTCCACCCGTGGCGGTCGCTACTGCGTCCATCAGCGCGCCCAACTCCGAATACTCCGCGCCGTAGCCGACGATTGTTTTAACCGGCGCGTAAACTTCCGTGCCGATGCCGTCGAAGTTGAGATTCGCCGCCACCTTGTCGAGCGGCCACGTCGGATGCTTGACCCAGTGTTCAGCGCCGAGCAGGCCGTGCTCCTCGCCGGTCACGGCGAGAAAGATAACGGAGCGTTTGGGCTTCAACGGCGACTTCGCTAACGCTTCGGCAATCGCCATTATCTCCGCGACGCCGAGCGCGTTGTCCGCCGCGCCGTGATAGATACGCCCCTCCGTGTCTTTGCCGTAAGCGTCGTAATGCGCCGTGTAGACGAGTGCTTGCTCTTTCAATTTCGGGTCGGAGCCTTCGAGGAGGCCGACGACGTTGCTGCCAATGCCTGCTTCTTTCCTGACGCGGACGCTGATGGTCGCTTGCTTGTTCAAATCGCGCGAGACCGCTTCGCCGTTTTGGGCTTTCGCCAGCGCCGCTGCATAAGTCATGCCGCTGCCGGCGAAGATTTTTTCCATGCCCTCATCGCTGGCGAGAATGATGGGCGGAATCTTGAAGGGAATCTCGGGCGTGTCTGCGAGCGCGACGAGGGTTCGAGAGAGATAAGTTTTAATGACCGAGTAGGGCTGCTCTGTCGTGCCGATGTTGGCGATGACCAGCGCCGTCGCTCCGCGCCGAATCAGGTCGCCGCCGCGCTGCACTCCGCCGCCGACCTTGTTCCACGCCGCCTCATCAACATTCTTGGGTCTGCCGCTGAGCATCACGACGACTTTGCCCTTCACGTCCAATCCGGCCAAATCGTCGCGCTTCAATTCCGGCGAGACTACTCCGTAGGCGATAAAGACAATGCCGCCGCTCGCGTCTGACTGCTCGGCGGTGTAGGGCGGCGCGGGCACAAACTCGTCGGCAAACTTGAGCGTCGCCTCGCCAGCCTTAAAAGAAGACTCCGCGAGCGCCTGGTTGCTTCTGAATTTGATGGCTTGCAGGAACGTTCCCGCGTCACCGAGCGGCTTAAGACCTAGTTTGCTGAAACGGTCCGCGATGTACTGAGCGGCGCGGTCTCCGCCGGGCTGCGCCGTGCCGCGCCCTTCCATCTCTTTTGCAGAGAGTGCGGTCGTCACTTCGCGGATAGTTTCGGTTTTCACACGCGCGGCGGCTTCGCGTTCGGCGGCGGTCAAAGACGCGGCGGGTTTTGGCTTAACCGCCGTCGCTTGCCCGAACGCGGGCGCGGTCAGAAGCGCAAACGCCAGCAACAGGGCGGGCAGTTTGCGCCAGAGAAAAACTGTACGAGGGCTGGCTGTCATCATTTATCTCTCCTGGCTCACTGAATTGGCCGAAGCGGTTGGTAATTATACTAACGAGAGAGGGAAATTGTTTCCTCAAGTCGCAGCGCGGCTAACGTCAAAGGACACGAAAGAGGGACTGCTCTTTCGTGTCCTTTCATGTGTTGCATGTGGCGCAAGCTTTTGCCTGTCTTGACGCCGGACTCAGGTTACTTTAATCCGCCGCGATTGATTCTCTGGCTTCCGCGGGTTTCCACGGCGGCAGAGTCTTGCGCGCGGTCTTTTCTTTCTTCAATCCGAGCGCCCAATCGGCTTGCATGAGGGTGTGTATGTCGCGTGTGCCTTCGTAGATGACGGCGGCTTTGCAGTTGCGCAGGTAACGCTCGACCGGATAATCGTTGGAGTAGCCGTTTGCGCCGTGGACTTCGATTGCCATGGAGGCTGCCTTCTCGCTTCTGACCGTCGCCTGCCACTTCGCCAGGCTAGTCTCTTTGGCGTTGAGTTTACCTTCGTTCTTCAAGTATCCGGCGCGCAGCCAGAGGAGGTGCGACATTTGATAGTCGGCCTCCATCTCCGCGATTTTCTGTTTGACGAGTTGATGATTGGCTATCTTCGTGCCGAACGTTTCGCGTTCGTTGGCGTAGGCGATTGAAGCATCACGCGAGGCGCGGATGATTCCGGTCGCGCCCGCCGCGACGGTGTAACGTCCCTGCTCAAGCGCGAACATAGCTATCTTGAAGCCCTCGCCCTCAACGCCTACCATGTTCTCTTGAGACACGCGCACGTCCTGCAAGGAGAAGTAGCCCGTGTTGCCGGCGCGAATGCCCATCTTGCCGTGAATCGTGCCGGAGGAAAAACCCTTCATCGTGCGTTCGACGATGAAGCAGGACATGCCCGTGTGGTCGCGCTGGCGACGCTTTTCTTCGTCTGTCCAGCAGAAGAAAAGAAAGTTGTCGGCCACGTCTCCGAGACTAATCCACATCTTCTCGCCGTTTAAGACCCACTCGTCTCCTTCGCGCCGCGCGGTGGAGCGTGCGCCGACGACATCGGAGCCAGCGCCCGGCTCGGTCAGTCCGTAGGTGGCTATCTTTTCGCCTTTGGCTTGCGGGACTAGATACTTCTGTTTCTGTTCTTCCGTGCCCCAGGTGTAAAGGGTCAGGCTGTTGAGGCCCGTGTGGACGGACATGACGACGCGCATAAAGGTGTCCACGGCTTCGAGTTCTTCGCAGACGAGGCCGAGCGCTATGTAGTCGAAGCCCGCGCCGCCGTACTCTTCGGGGATGCAGACGCCCAAGAGATTCAACTCGCCCATCTTGTCTAGGATGGAACGGTCAAACTGTTGCTTTTCGTCAAGCTCTTTAATGCGGGGGGCGACTTCCTTCGTGGCGAAATCGCGCACGGTCTGGCGAATGGCCTTGTGGTCTTCGGTCAATTCAAAATCAATCATCGGTCGTGACTCTTTCTCTCATGTTGGGGATGGCGGCGTTAGCTGTTGCCGCGTGCGTTAAAGTTTGACGCACTTGTTCAATAAAGATGACAAACAGGCTCAAGAATGAAACGCACATCTTACATGAAGCGGCGTCCGGCGCAAAATGAGTGTGGCACAGGTTATGACCATTCCCTTCAGCCATGCGGGGCGCTTTGTTAGTATCGCCCGCGGCAGCGAGTGAGTTTCAAGGCATAACGCGCAAGTTCTGACTCGGAACGTATAAGTTCCAACTAAGAATATGCTTGTTCCGGTCAAGAATGTGTATGTTCGGGTCAAGAACAAGCGCGTTCCGGTCAAGAACATGTGCGTTACAAGCCGGAACGTGCGCGTTTTAAGCAGTAACGTGCACATTCCGGCTTTTAATGTGCACGTTCCGGCTTGTAACGTGCACGTTAAAGACAATAATCTGCGCGTTCAGGGCGCAAATGTGCGGGTTAGAGGCTCAAATTAGCGACTTAGCAAGCCGTTTGCTAGCAGCGTTAATTCAACTGTTAGCGTGATTTAGCCTGTTAAGGGGACGACTTCAGGGGGCGGACGGCGGCGCAGCTTGCGTGGCGGCATACTTCGCCGGCTCGCCCTTCAATTCCTTCCAGAATCGCAAAGCGTCCTGATAGAGCGTGTAAACCGGCGGACTCTTGGCCTCCATCTCGGCGGTCCGTTTCTCCCACAGAAACTTGAGCACGTTAAAACACATCGTCGCCTGCCCACACGCTATCAGGTCGTGCAATTCCTCGCGGCTCGACACCCAGAGTTTCGTCTGCACCGCCTCGGCGCGTGTCGCCGTCTGCTTTAACGCAGCGGAAGGCTCGGTCTGAGGGTCTCTCGTATAGAGCGTCGGGTGATTGAGGTTCATCTCATAGAGGACGTTCGGCAGCACTTTCTTATTCCAGTCTACGTTTGCCAGCACTCCGCTCAGCACCAGCCCGCGTATCCTTTTCATAAAGACCGAAGAGGTCAGCGCCAGCAAAGAGTCAACACGGACGAGCATGAAGTCCAGCAAGTCTGGAATCGTAAAGCGACGGACAATGGGCCAGAGGTCGAAGGTCGCTCCGTAGAGCGTCAACTTCTGCTTGCTTTTCACCGTCGCACGCAACCAGAACAACAGGCCCGCCACCGAGATTGAAAGCAGAAACGGCATCACGTAAAGGAAGAGGAAATCCGTCGGGTGACGATAAATAAAATCGACGAGCGATGTGCCTGACTCCTTCAGAGTCTTGATGAGTTGCCCCGTCACAGCCGCCGCCGTCCCCAGCGAAAGGATTAAGATTAAGAGCGTCAGCCACGCCGTGCCCTTCAGCGTCAGCCCTTTTTTTCTCTCTCGCGGCGGCGACACATAAATAGAGTCGTCACGCTGGTTTGTATCGGAGACGATAATGAGGTCCGGTTTCGTGCCGGCCCGCCTGACCCCTAACATGATGGCGTCCAAGCCTTGATTATCGTAGACGCCGCCGTCCATCAACGGCACGGAGATGGGCTGCCCGTTTCCGTCCTTGAAAGGATTGCCGAGCATTTCACGAATCGCGTTTAAATCATTGCCCGCCACCCATTGAAAATCGTCAGGGAAGCGTAGCGGCTCGAACCCGCCGGGGAAGCAGGATGACGCCGCCGCGATGTCTGCCAGCCGCGTCTGTTCGGCAACACGTCTTTCGACAGGGATTTTACTGTTGCCGATGACCGCCAGTTCGTTCTGGCTGCGCTGGAAACGAAAGGAATTACCAAGGCGAAACTCTGTCGCGTTGAAAATCAACTCCTTGAAACGCGTCTGCTCGGGCGAGTAGAGAAGCGAGAGCGTCTTGTTGCCGAAGATGTCGTCGGCGTAGACCTGCGCCGCGGAACGAATGAGACTCAGTCCATCCGCCGCGCCCGGCACAGTATAGAGACTATCGAGCGCCTTCTGAATGACATCCGTGTTCAATAACAAATCATAAAGACTCTTGTAAAAATCTTCGTAGCTACGGCCTTCCGTGACGCTGACGGCATACATCATGCCCGTGATAGTGCCGCCGGAAACCGTTGACAACATCGTCACGCTATCGAGCAGCCCCAAGCGCTTCAGGCAATCAAGCGCACCCAAATGGAAAGCCGCGGCCCTATAGCCGCCGCCCGAAAGAGTCAGCGCGATTTCAGGAAACGCCGTTTGAGCGTTGATGTTTGTGCTCATCAGTCAGCCTCTCGTCCTTAGCTTGAATCCGTTATCTCAAAGCTGAAATGCTAACACACTTGTCGAGCCTTCTTGGCGTCCCCTTTGTCAAGGCGGCAGAGTTTGTATCAACGCTCAAGGCGTGGCTGCTGTCTCCAGTATTTTCCGCGCGGCCTCTTTCGCTTCCTCAAGATTGCGGACGCGCCCGTCCAGTTGCATCTCGTAGACGGCGCTTGTAATCTCGCCCATCAGCGGAGACGGCTTCAGACCCATCGCCAACAGATGACGCCCCATCAGCAGCGGAGCGGGCGCTCTCTGGTCCACCGCCAGTTCCCTCGCCCGCTCGATAAACCATTCCTGCGCCTCCGCCGTATACCAACGCTCGCGCGGCACCCATTGGGCATTACGCCCCAGGCTGTCTGCCCGCGCGACCCTGTACAGCAAGTCAAGCTCACACTTACGCGCCAGCCTGCGAAACGCACCCTCGCCAATCTCATCGCGCCGGCGATAAAACTCGCCCGGCTTCAAATGGTCGCGCACCAGCGCTATAACTTGCGCTCGCACGTCGTAGCCCTCAAGCGTGTGTATATTCAATCGTTCGAGAAAGCTCTCGGCCGGCGCAACGCCTGCCTCTTCGTGCCCGCGCGAGCGCCAGCGCCCTTCAATAAAAGCGGTCGTCGCGGGCTTGCCGAAATCATGGCACAGCGCCGCCAGCATCACCGTCACCTGCTTCGGATAAGGCAAATCGTCAATCAACTCACGCGCGCGGTCAACGACCAGCAAAGTATGCACGTCAACATCACCTTCAGGATGCCACTCATACTCCTGCGGCACGCCGGCCAGCGCCTTCATCTCTGGAAACAGTTGTTCGACGACGCCAAGCTCATACGTCCACTTCAAGCCGATTGACGGGCGCGCCGCACGCAGCAGCAGTTTTTCCATCTCGCCCCAAACGCGCTCGCGCGGCAAGTCCGTCAAATCAATCGTCAGGCAAAGTTGGACGGTTTCCGGTTCAATCGCAAACTCAAAGCGCGCCGCAAACTGTGCGGCGCGCAGCACGCGCAATGAATCTTCAGCGAACGTTTCGACTGAAACGGCCCGCAGCAGCCCGCGCTCCAAATCAACGCGCCCGTCGAAGGGGTCAATCAACTCGCCCGTCAGCGGGTCTTCCATCATCGCGTTAATCGTAAAATCACGCCGCTTCGCCGCCTCCTCAAACGTCATCGAGGGGTCGCCTTCGATGACGAAAGCGCGATGACCACGCCCCGTTTTCCGCTCGCGGCGCGGCAGCGAAACGTCCAAACCGGCACCGAGCTTATAAACCGTAAACGCTTCGCCCGCCACGTTGACGCGCCCGAACTCATCGAGCAACTCGCGCAGGCGCGCAGGCTCGACCCCATAGACCTCCACGTCCCAATCCTTCGGCTCGACGCCCATCAAGCGGTCGCGCACGCACCCGCCAACCATCAGCGCCCGCCCGCCTGCGCGATTCATGGCCTGGGCCAACTTCAATATTCTGTTCGGGACTGCAAAAGGCATGAAAGGAGATAAGGATAGGAGCTTTTATGACTCTGTCTCAACCGGGTCTTCGTCATCTTCATCATCATCCCACTCTTCATCCGGCTCGCTCGCAGAATCGTCAATCACTATCTGCACGCCGCGCGTCGAAGGCAGGCAACTGATGATTTGCGCGCGGTCAATGCGCGCGAGGTCTGAGCCGTTAGCGTGCCAGAGCTTGACCCAGAAGGTGCGCGTCGGCCCGTGGACACTGAAGGTCGAGCCGTCCATCATCACCGGAATCGGCTCGGCCAGCGTGCCCTCACGCAGCACTTCTAACAACTCCCCCACAAACGGCTTGAACTTATCAAACTGCACCAACACCGCGCCGTCTTCAATCTCTGCCGGCGGCAACTCTACCGGGTCGTCTGATTCCAACAGCAGGCGCGATTCGGTTTGCTGGTTGCGTTTCTTGACAATCGGCATCTTGGTTATCGGCTCATTGATTCATTTAATCATTTAGTGATTGAACAATGAATCAATGATTAAATGAATCAATTAATCAATCTAGTTTGCAAATGCTGCGCGAGGTCCGCGACCTTGATGCGCTCCTGCTCCCACGTGTCGCGGTCGCGCACGGTGACGGCTTCGTCTTCGAGCGATTGATGGTCAACCGTGACACAGAAGGGCGTGCCAATCTCGTCCTGCCGCGCGTAGAGCTTGCCGATGCCGCCCGTATCGTCGTAGACGGCGCGCAACAGGGGTTGCAATGAGCGCTTGATGGCCTTCGCCATGCCGACAATTTCCGGCTTGTTTTTCGCCAGCGGGAGAATCGCCGCTTTAATCGGAGCCAGTTCAGGATGCAGTTTGAGGATGACGCGCTTCTCGCCCTTCTCGTTGATTTTCTCCGTGTAGGCATCCATCAGAAAGGCTAGGACGGAGCGATTGACGCCCGCCGCAGGCTCGATAACGTAAGGGTAATAACGCTCCTTCGTCGCCTCGTCGAAATAGGAGAGGTCTTCGGTCGAGTCTGCGTTGAGGCGCTTGCCCTCCGCGTCTTCCGGTTTCTTCGAGTGTGCTTTGAGGTCAAAGTCTGTGCGATTGGCGATGCCCATCAGTTCATCCCACTGTCGCTCCGCTTCGTCGCGCTCGGGGAAGAAACGGTAATGAATGTCAACGGTGCGCTTGGCGTAGTGGGCCAACTCTTCTTTCGGCTGCTCGTAGAGACGCAAATTGTCTGGCGAAAGACCGAGGCCCAAATACCACTGGAAGCAGTAATCAATCCACTCCTGATGCACGCGCTCGTCCTCGCCCGGCTTGACGAAATATTCCATCTCCATCTGTTCAAACTCGCGCGTGCGAAAGATGAAGTTGCCGGGCGTGACTTCGTTGCGAAACGACTTGCCTACCTGCGCGATGCCGAAAGGAATCTTGCGCCGCATCGTCTGCTGCACGTTCAGGAAATTGATGAAGATGCCCTGCGCCGTTTCAGGGCGCAGGTAAGCGAGAGCCGTCGGGTCGTCTTCCTCTGCCACCGCGCCAATCGTGGTGCGGAACATGAGATTGAAGGGGCGCGGCTCTGTCAGGTTCGTCGAGCCGCAGTTAGGACATTTCACTGCCTTTGCCCGAATCGCCTCCTCAATGCTGCCGGCGGCAGTATCATATTCCAACTTGTCAGCGCGTAGACGGTTATTACACTCGCGGCAATCAACGAGCGGGTCGCTAAACGTCTCTTCGTGGCCCGAATACTTCCAGACCAGACGGTTGAGGATGATGCTCGAATCAATGCCCTCCATGTCGTCGCGCTCGTGCACCATCCAGCGCCACCACGCGCGCTTGACGTTGTTCGAAAGCTCGACGCCGAGCGAGCCGTAATCCCAAGCGCTTCCAAGGCCGCCGTAAATCTCCGATGAAGGAAAAACGAAGCCGCGCCGCTTGGCCAGGCTGACGATGGTTTCGATGTTTGGTGCCGACACAGTTGCCCTCGCGCATGAAATGATAAACGGTAAATGGGAAGCGGACGAAAGAAGCGTTCGGCTCTTCACCATTTACCATTTACTATTGAACAGTCATGGTAACAGCCGTTAGCCGTAAATGAAAAGAAGAGAGCAGCACGCTTTTCATCAAGCGTGTCTTCCCTCTTCCTTTAAACCTCTTAAGGCTGGTTTGTGCGAGCGGCTACTTCGAAGCAGGCGCTGTTACGTTGACATCAACTTTACTGCCGCCGCCGCCAAAGAGACGCCCGCCAAACATAAAGAGCGCCACTATCACGATGATGACAAAAATCACCAGTACCGCGACCACGCCCGTGCTGCCGCCGCCATCATTATCACCCATTAATTCAATCCTCCTTCAAGAGTCGGCCAGTTAAAAAGCGCGGGGGACGCATTTGACGAATTTTTATCTCATCAGGGGAATGCACGGATTGTTACCACACGGCGGATAACAACGTCAATAAAAATAGTGACGAGTAAAGAAGCAATGAGTGATGAGTATTAAGCAAGGCTGCTTTTACTCATCACTCATTACTCATCACTCATCACTGCTTTACTGCTCTATTCGTCGTCGCGGCGTGTGCGGCGCGGGCGACGAGGCGCGGGCGACACGCTGGTCGCAGGCGCGGTCAGAGCGCTGCCCGTAACGCCCGGGGTCGCCTGTGGCGGTTGTGCGCCCTGCGGCACGATCCAGAATTCGTAGAAGTCCGTATCGCGATTGCCGCCGTTGAGAATCACCAACCGGCTTGAGTCAATCTGCCGTTTGACGACTAGGTAATCCGAGACGCGCTTGGCTAAGCGGTCATACTGTCCGGGCCGGCTCGACGGCGAAGTGTAGACGATGATGTAGCCCTGCGCATTCGGAGTGTTCTGCAACTCGATGGCCAGGTTATCCAGACGCGCCTTCAAGTCGTCGTAGGTGACGGGCGGCACGCGGTCGAAGATGACGGCTTGCGGCGGCCTGATAACATCGGTCGTCGCCTGTGCCGACTGGCGGCAAGCGCGGTCGCCTGAGCCATCGTCCACGACGATAATTGCTGCGACGGGTTGCCCGCCGAGGCCCGCCGTGTCAACCGTAATGGTCGGCGTTCCTGCGCCTCTGACGATTCTGGCTCCGGCCGGACTAATCGTCCAAGTGTAGTTCAGAGCCGAAGAACCTGCGTAGGCCACGTCGGAGGTAAAGGTAATCAAGTCGCCTTCGGCCACGCTGGTCGGCGCGGAGACGTTGACCGGATACGGGCACGGTCTAGTAATCACGCGCTTCGTGTAGGTCAGGCAGATGCAGTGGCGCTTGCCCGCGACCACGTCAACAATCTGCCGGTGCGTCTTGTTCGGGAAAACCACTTCCACCGTGTACTGTCCGGGCTGCAAGTCAATCGGCTGCACGCCCGAAGGGTCGGCGGATGTGGTCGCCACCTGCTTGCCGTTGACGAGAATCGGAAAGCCCGCTGGATTGGAAGTTACTTCCACACGACCGTAGTTGGGCCTGATGGCTTTGGTCTTCTTCTTCGCCGCGGCGTTGGCCGACAGCGTAAACCCGCAAGCCAGCATCAGGACGAGAGCGAAAGCACATTTTAGGTTCATTCTGTTCATGTGTCTTAGCCCTCCGTGATGTCCGATTGTTGAGCTGATTTGGAACGGGCGTGGCGGCGACGCGCTCTGGCACCTAGCGCCGCG
>CAZEZJ010000106.1:0-3026 GCA_964516695.1 uncultured Blastocatellaceae bacterium | reverse complement strand
CCTGAGCCGAAGAGAAAGAGCGTGGCAGGCTCAGGTATGGGCGTCGGCGTCGGAGTGGGAGGAGGCGTCGGCGTTGGCGTCGGCTCTCCGTCCGGGGTGCAGATGCCTGTCACACAGATCAAGCCGATGAGCGGGAGAAACGGCAGAAAGCTTCTGCGGCCCGGAATCTCCACGATTTCATCCGGCAACTCGCCGCACTCGCAATCGGTGATGCCGATTTCGGTGACCTCTTCGGTCTGCGCTTGAACCTCTTGCGGATTATTGGAGCTTGGCGGGTCTTGCTGCGTGGAGCCATCGCCGCCGCCCTGCTCTTGCGATGAAGAAGAGTTTGACGAAGTCGAACGTGAATTGCTCTTCTGTGTTTTGTCTTCTTGCGTGGCCTGACGCAATTGCACAGCCGGGGCTTGACCGCCATAGCGCGGGTTGCCGCTAATGACCTGAATCACGTCGGCCAGCGTCACAGGGCCGGCTTGCACCGGCACAGCAGCCACGAGTAAGAGGCTGAGCATTATAGCGATGGGACGGAAAGCTCGCTGTATCATTAAATGTCGCCCTGAACCTTTCCGTTTGAACCTGTAAGCAGTCATGCCTGACACCTAAAACTACAGGATAGCAAATCAATTAAAGTTTAATCGGAAGAGCAAATTCGGCGTTGAGTAATAATCGAAGGGGCTGCTGTTTTCTCAGAGTGTCCCCGTGGATTCCGGTGGCCTTTAGCACCACCCGCTTCCACGCTTAAAATACCGCTCGCCAGCTCTTTTAGTCTTTTGGAAGAGAAAGCTGATTGAATGGGCTTTCTTCTTTCGTTAGAAAGAGATGCCTAATAATATCCGGTTTCCAATTTCAGTAATGAATTAAACCCGCCTTGGGCTTTTCTGTCAACAAAAAAAGAAGTTTACGGCAGGCGAAAAGCAATAAAGTTAAGGGGAAAGGAGAGGGACGAGCGGCCTTTCCCTCTCCATTTCCCCTTTTCACTGCGAATTACGGTCTTTTTGCACTTTAGCCGACGGCAGAACGCTTTTAATCGCCTTCGCCCGCTCCGGCGGCCTCTGCCTTCTGCTTTTCGTCGCGCAGGACGGCTTTTCTGGAGAGCTTAATCTTGTTGCCCTCCTTGCCGATGCACTTGACCATAATCTGCTGGCCTTCCTTCAGTTCGTCGCGCACGTCTTTAACCCGACGGTCAGCGATTTCGGAAATGTGCAGCAGGCCGTCTGTGCCGGGGAAGATTTCGACGAAAGCGCCGAAGTCAACTATCCGCGAAACCGTGCCGAGGTAGTTGGCGCCGATTTCGGCTTCCGCCGTCAGGCCGCGAATGCGGTCGATGGCCGCCTGCGCCGCCGCGCCGTCAGCCGAGGCAATCGAGACCGTGCCGTCGTCTTCCACGTCAATCTTCGCGCCCGTCTCTTCGACCATCGCACGAATGATTTTGCCGCCCGGCCCGATGATGTCGCGGATTTTGTCCGGGTTAATCTTAATCTGGACGATTCTCGGCGCGTAGGGCGCGATGTCGGCGCGCGGCTCACTGATGGTCTTTTCCATCGCCGCGAGAATATAGAGACGACCCTTTTTGGCTTGGTCGAGCGCCTCGGACATAATCTGTGCGTTGATGCCCGCAATCTTGATGTCCATTTGCAGGGCCGTGATGCCCTCTTTGGTTCCGGCAACCTTGAAGTCCATGTCGCCGTAGTGGTCTTCAGCGCCCGCGATGTCCGTCAGGATGGCGTACTTATTGCCTTCCATCACCAGCCCCATCGCCACACCCGCCACGGGCGCTTTTAAGGGCACGCCCGCATCCATCATTGACAGGATACCGCCGCAGATGGAAGCCATCGAGCTTGAACCGTTTGATTCCGTGATGTCGGAGACGATGCGCAAGGTGTAGGGGAAATCAGATTCTTCGGGAAGGACGGCTTCGATGGCGCGACGCGCCAGCGCTCCGTGTCCAATTTCGCGGCGCGAGGATGAACCGAAACGCCCGACTTCACCGACCGAGTAGTGCGGGAAGTTGTAGTGGAGCAGGAAGCGACGCTTGATTTCGCCCTTCTCTATGTCGTCCATAAACTGCTCATCGTCTTTCGTCCCCAAAGTGGTCGTGACCAAAGCCTGCGTCTCGCCGCGTGTGAACAAGGCGGAGCCGTGGACGCGCGGCAGCCAGCCGACTTCGCATGTAATCTGTCGAATCTCCGAGAAACGACGGCCATCGGGGCGACGACGCTTGTTCAAGATGTCGTCGCGGAAGATGCTTTCCTTGAGATGGTCGAAAATCTTTTTCGCCATCATGCGCTGCTCAGGCTGGTCTTCGGGGTAGGATTCGACGACCTCCTTCTTGAGCGCATCAACGCCGGCATAAGAAGCCTGCTTGCCTTGCGTAGTGGTATCGAGCGCGGCGCGCAAGCGGTCCGTGTAGTTGCGCTCAATCTCACCCAACATCTCTTCGTTCAAGACGGGCGGCTCGACCGCGCGCTTCTCAATTTCCAGCGCTTTGTAGAGTTCCTTCTGCCAGCGGCAGAGGCGATTAATCTCCTTGTGCGCCAGCATCAGGGCTTCGACCATAATCTCTTCGGAGACTTCCGACGCGCCCGCTTCGACCATCACGATGGCCTCTTCCGTTCCGGCGACAATCAAATTCAGCCGCGACTCGCGCCGCTCGTCATACGTCGGATTGATGATGTAGCGCCCGTCAACGAGGCCGACGCGAACGCCCGCAATCGGAGTCGGAAACGGAATGTCGGAAAGATAAAGGGCGCAGGAGGCGCCTGTAATCGCCACCACGTCAGGGTCATTGTCCGGGTCTGCTGAAATCACTGTGGCGACGACCTGTGTTTCGTTTCTAAAACCTTCGGTGAACAGCGGACGGCAGGGGCGGTCAATCAAGCGGCTGGTCAGGACCTCTTTTTCGTTGGGGCGTCCCTCGCGCCGGAAGTAGTTGCCGGGAATGCGCCCGGCGGCGTAGTTCGACTCGCGATACTCGATGGTCAACGGGAAGAAATCAATTCCTTCGCGCGGAGATTGGGAAGCAACTGCGG
>CAZEZJ010000105.1:0-13748 GCA_964516695.1 uncultured Blastocatellaceae bacterium | reverse complement strand
GTTGGGCATGTCCTCTATGTCTTTGATGTAGCCCATCGTGGTGTGCGCGTAGGTGTGTTTACGGAAGGCCGTCTCGCGCAGTCTCTCGTAGAGCTTCGAGATGGGGCTGGCGCTGTTCTTGTCATACTCGCCGCGCACCGCGCCCGCTTCCGTCTTGTACTGCTCCGGCGTGTACTTCAAACGCTGGAAGCGGTCGGCCTCTAATTTCATAATCTCGTCCAAGTCTTCCTTCGAGAAGACTTCGTGATAGACCGTGCGGTCGTCGGACGTGTAAGCGTTCGAGTCGGCTCCGGCGCGCTTCAATATCTCGTCGCGCTGGTCCGCCGTGTAGTTCTGGCTGCCGCGAAACATCAAGTGCTCGAAGAAATGCGCGTAGCCGCTCTTGCCTGCTTCGACCTCGTTGCGCGAGCCTGTCTGGACGACGATGTAGAGCGCCACCAGATTCGGATAATCGGTCGGGACCGTAATCAAACGCAGCCCGTTCGGCAAATCGTCAATCGAATAGTTATACGGAAAGAGCTTGCGCGTCTGCCCGTTCTGCGCCAACACCCCGAGCGACATGCAGAAAAGGAGCGCGACGATTATCAGTAGCTTCATTTCGTAGATACTCCTGCAATCTTAAGTGAAATTTTTATTGATGTGGAGACTTGCAAACGAAGTATAGCACGAGAGGCGGCGGGAGTTTGAGACCAACGGAGCAGGGAATTAGCCCCCACGGCTCGCCGCCGAGACTTTCCGGCTCAAAACAGCCACCGGATTAAATAAATCGTTCCCACCACGAAACCCGTCATCAACAGCAGCGAGAGCGCCGCGCAGCCAAAGAGCACCAGCTTTCTCTTCAGTCCCGCCTTCGCATCCGGCGGCGAGAGAGAGCCTTGCGGAAAGTAAGGCGGCGGCGTTGATGTCGGCATAGAAATTTGACTCCTTCTGGTGAATGCGTTGAATTAAGAGCATTGGCCGTCAGCCGCGCGCAGCATCTCTATGTGAATGATGCCTTCATCGTCATACGGCGCCGAAACGCGGCGAAAGCCAAACTTTTCATAAAATCCTTCTAAGTACAACTGCGCGCCGATGCGCACCGCCGCGCCCGGCCACAGCATCTCAACCCGCCGCAAAGCTTCAGCCATTAAAGACTCGCCCATCCCCTTGCGCCGCAGCGCAGGATGCGTGACGACGCGCCCGATGGATGCTTCCGCATACTTGATGCCCGGCGCGAACACGCGAGCGTAAGCCGATAGCTCTCTCGCGTCTTCTCCCTGCGCAGCCCATCCCAGCAGATGCCATGCCCGCTCGTCATACCCGTCAATATCCAAATACAGGCAAGCCTGCTCCAAGACGAAAACCATCTGCCGCACTTGCAGCACACGATAAAGCTCGCTCAAAGACAACTCTTTAAACGTGCACCACTGCCAGGCTAGCCATCCCGGCGCAGAGCTTTCACGCTCAGGCGCGTTAGGAGTTGAAGTGTTTTGCTCAATCATCGATGGACGGATGCCTGACTTGGAATAAGCGGTAACGAAAGCTGGTGCCCGCGCAGAGGGCCGCAAAACTATGCAGCCGCTAATGTGGATTATTCCCCTTTATAGCCAACAATGATGCCGTGCGGCGTCCATGAGTCGCAGCGAAGATACTCTATGTTTTCGAAGTTGGTTGCTAAGAGCGCTTGCTCGTAATCCTTGCGCGGGTAAATCATCCCATTGCCCGCCGCGACGGCTCTGAAATAAGCCGTGTCGAGCGCGGCCATCGGTGGGCCGGCTTCATCATCATCTGAAATCGAGCTGAAGATGACCACTCTGCCTCCCGCATTCAACGATGCGAAAGCTTTGGCGAGCAAGCTGATGATTTCTTCGTGGCTCCAAATAACCAGTTGGTGAATGAAGAGAACGCAATCCTGCCCGCGCGGAAAATCCTCTCTCATTATATCGCACGCGCGAAGATTGATTCTTTCGCTGAGTCCGTGTTGGGCAATCAGCGGCGCGGCCATTTGCACGACGAATTGCAAGTCAAGCAAGGTGATTTGCGCATTGGGATAGCGTTTGGCGATGGCGATGGCGTTGCGTCCCATGCCGCCGCCAACGTCGAGTAGACGATGAGCAAAACTCAGGTCCAAGCTGTTGAGCAGATGCTTGATGGCAAAGTCGGAATAGGCTTCCATGTACTCGAAGAAGATTCTTTCCGTCGTCGGATTTTCCGCCAAGCGCTGGTACAAAGTTTCTCCACGTCCTTTAATTCTCTCCAGCCCGACGTTGCGGTCTTCCCTTAAGGATTCCACCAAATCCGTCAGCCCCGGGTAAACGATGTGAGCCTGAAATCTGGTCATTGACCTCAGCAACGCCCATTCGCCTTTCTTAAACACTAAACTGATAGCCTCGCCGTTATGAAAAACGTCACCGTCGCGAATCAAGAGCTTCAAAGCCGAGAGACCGAACAGCAGCGAGCGAGTTGACGCCAGGCTGAGGCCCGTTTTCTCAGAGACCTGAGACAATGTTAATGAGCGTTGGTCTTCAAACAATTCAAAGACGCCCAGCTCCACTCCGGCATTGAAATACTGAAAGGCCGCCGCAGCATGAAGATACAGGATTAAATCGGAGTCAGTCGCTTGCGTCAAACTTTTCATAAAACACTTCAGACTCTACACACTTCAGCACACACGTCGTGTCGCCATTTCGCGAATTGCCTCTCAGCTTATCAAGTTTTTGGTTATTTTGCCCCGGTAAGCGTCTTCCAACAACATACGGTTTAAGCGAATCAAGTCTTCCTCCTGTGGATTTTGGGTGAGTAGTTCTCGGGTCTCATTCGAGAGGGGAATGGCCTTAAAACTCTCCGCCTCGTAGAGGGAAGAACCTTGCAGCAAGCTGTTCAAGTCAGTGACTAAAGCCTTCAACAGTTCTGGGTCCAGCGGATTCGGAGGCGTGTAATTCGCAAGCAGCCGGCTGGTCGGCGGAGCAAGTCGTTGACGCAGGTAAGCGGAGACAGCGTCTTTCCCATCCTTGAGCGTTTGTGCCAGGCCGGGCGCGTCAGTTAAATCTTTCGCTTGAAACAGGATGAGTTCTTTTAGCTGTTTCGCCTCTTTCAGCCACGGCGAAAAGATGCCGACCAATGTTTTCGCTTCGCCTGCATCGAGCAGTTTGATGTCCATATGCCGGGTCAACGGCCTATAGTGGCTTTCGATGCCCACCTTCCACTCTACTAATTCCGACCACCTTTTGGCCGATGAATTCCTCGGCTCTTTGTGCGCCCCCTTAGCCGTGGAGTGCCTTAGCTCTTTCTGCGCGCTGCTGCTTAAATATCCGAACAAAGTGATTTCAGGCCACCCGCCTATCCTGAAGTATCTTTTCAATTGATGATTGGCACCATCTTTTTCCGTCGCACAAAAATAGTAGATGTCCTTACTATATGTCTCCTTGAAGTGGGCTATCAAATCCACGTAGCCGTCGAGGTTGTCGAGGTTTGAAGTTTTGGCAATCGGATAATAAGTGTAATCTTCGCTATGCACGATTTTTTCGAGGAACGACTGTCTCGTTTTCCCCGTCGCGTCCTTGTACTTGGTCACTTTATCTTCACAATGAATGAAGAGGCGGGCCAGATATTCTTCGGGGTCTGTTTCGCCGCGCAGCAATTGATTGATGGTCTTTTTCCCGCCCTGGCGGATTGATAATTCAAACTGCGTTTTGAGGTCGTCCAAGGTAGACAGCGCGCTAAACTCGTCGGGCGCGTTGATGTCTCTGACGACGATGCACCTTTTTCTATCTAAATTCTTGTATTTGGGCATCTCCTCTTGCGCTTTGTAATGGGATTCGCCGTACTCGTCATTCTCATAGGCGTGACAAAAGATGATGGGTGAACGGTCCAGAGTGGTGTACTCAATCTGTGGTCCGTTAAAGAATTCCTCTGGCAGCATTCCCGTGATATGGAGCCGGCACAGCTTGGTGCCTTCTCTTTTCAAAGCATCTTCATACAAGTACTCGGTGAGCTTGCTGTTCAACTGTGTGTAGATTTCGGAAGTGGAGCTGATGGACTTATTGACTAGGCCGTTGACTTCCTGCTTGAGATACATGCTCACCAGCCTGACCCACGTTTCCTCCAAGACCCTGCCTTCGGCTCTGTTGAGTGTGCCCCGCCACTTTTCCAAGATGTCGTCCAACTCATGCAGGATGTCCTTCACACGCTTGTTGCCCTGCAAGCCGACAACGGAATCTTTAATATAATCAACGTCCCTTTTCAGATTATTGTGAAACTTGAAAATGTCTTTCCAGACATCAAACTTTTCGAGCGTAAAAGTCAACGAGAGGAAGGTCAGGATGACGAGGATGGCTTGCAGGTAAGCTTTGACGTGCAAGTCAGCCTTGAATTCCAAAAATACTGTCAGGATGGTGACACCTAAAGCCACTACGAAATTGCCGATGTAGAAAATGTTGACGATGATTTCGCGAACCCTACCCAATTTGTCTTGTTTGTTTGAGAACAGGTTAGCCATGTTTATCTCCAAGAGTGAGAATTTTGACAGCGGCTCGCAACCAGAGCGCGACCGTGTGAACGGCGGGCTTGAGAGAATCTAACGACGAAATCGACCCGACCCGGCGCGAGCAGCAGACGAGAGTATAGAACAACTTGAGGGTGAAATTGAATACTCGCGCGGGGTCGGCTCTATTGACTTGTTAGGGCGAGCAGACCTTACCCAGCGACTCCGCCCATTTGCTCACCACTACATCACCGTACATCAACTGCTCTTTCTGTCGCCGGATGGCACATGCTCTGCGAAACGCTCCCGCTTCGCCATACTTCTTAATGGAGACGGAGGTTTGCCCCTTCTTCTCTCTTCCGGCGTGCCAAGACACTTGATAAACTTCGTTCAGATAAACGGTGCCGTCTTTGCCCTTGTACTTCTTGACCGCGCGGCGCACGCCGACCACGCCGCTCGTGTTCCGTGGATTGTCACCGACGACCACCCAATCCGTGCGCGGCTTTCCCAATTCCTGCTCCAATTGATTGCGGCACTCGATGGCCTTTTCCAGCGCCTTCTCTTGACCGCCGTGAGCCTTATCACTGATGAACTTAGACTTCGTGACGTTTTTCAACCTGACCCTGACATACCAGCCGACAGTTTTTCTTTCAGGACAATTAATACGACTGATGCCTTTATGTCCACTCTTCACCATAGGTTCTTAGAGAACTCTCCTTAAAAATAAAATTGTGGGAGTAGGGAGAAGTTATCGCCTTGCGGCTGAGATGTCAAAGAGCCGCAGAATATCTGGCGGTTTAACGCCCGAATTGCGCCGCCCTCAACACGTGCTGCCAAAGCGTTGCTCATGTTAGTGTGCCCGCGGCTGCTTTTGCTCTGGCCTCGGGTTCGTCACACATCCGGGTGGCAATCTACAACACCCTGCCGTTATAATCCCCGCCGAGTTGTCTTCATCAGAGATGTCAGAAGGAGAGCGCGTGGCAAACAATTCAGCCTCAGTTGATTTAGGAGGAGGCGTTAATCGAAGTCCGGCCTCGCTCCTGTTCCGAGTCTTCGACAAGCTCGCCGATGTCTCGCACGTCAAAAAGATAATCATCCGCGCCTGGTATCAATACTTGAGCGAGTTGGATAAAGACGCCAGCGTCACATTCATGAACTACGGCTACGCGCAACTCAATTCGCAAGCGTCCGAAATCGAACTCCGCCCCGAAGACCAGGCCAATCGCTACTGCATTCAGCTTTACCAGCGCGTTTCCGGGGCCATCGAACTGCGAGGCAAGAACGTGCTGGAAGTCGGCAGCGGTCGCGGCGGCGGCGCATCTTTCATCGCGAGGTATCTACAGCCTGGTTCCATGACCGGCGTTGATTTCTCAAGCAAGGCGATAGCGTTTTGTCGCGGCCACTATCACGACGAGGGGCTTTCTTTCCTTCATGGAGACGCCGAAAGGCTGCCCTTTCCGGCCAACTCATTTGACGCGGTCATCAACGTCGAATCCTCCCACTGCTACAACTCGATGGAGCGTTTCCTGCGCGAGGTCACAAGAGTGTTGCGCCCGGGCGGACACTTTTTGTTCGCAGACCTGCGGCTGCGTGAAGCCGTGCCGTTATTGCGCGAGCAATTAAGCAGCGCGGGCCTGCGCGTGCTCGAAGAAGAGCGTATCAACCCAAACGTCCTCAAAGCTCTCGAACTCGATAGCGAGCGCAAACTCGCTATTATCCGCAGCAAGGCTTCCAAGTTTATGCGCGGGCGCGTCGAGGAATTCGCGGGTTTGAAGGGCAGCCCGGTCTATACAAGATTCCTGACAGGCGAATGGGAGTATCTGAGATTCGCCCTGCAAAAAGTTTGAGCGCCCGGCCTCAAACGCTATGCAGACGGCGCGCTCAAGCAGGACAAGCGAGTTAATGTTAAGGATTAAAGTTTCACAGCCCCATGCACTCCTGAGCGGGTGGGTTGTGCTCTACAGAAACCCTCCAAAAGTAAATATCCAGCCGTCAAGTTCTCTCCATCCAAAGCCTTAAGTTTAGCCATCACTTCGGGTTCGCGCCTTTAAGCTTTTTTTAAAAGAGATTTGAGCGAACTTTAAAGACAGTCCCGCCCCGTTTGCGCTACAAGCCTAGACCTAACGCAATTGAAGGAGGAAGTAGCACCATGAAAACACGGGTCTGTTTAATCGTCAGTTTGATTCTCTTGCTGGCTGCATCCGCTCTGGCCCAATCCGTTGAGACAGCGGGCGGTCAGATTGTCATCGGCGCAGACCGCTTCACACCCAACAATCTGAAAAGCGGTACGTATTACAACCCTTCGGGCATCGTCGTCGGCAGCAAGTTTTACATGTACGTTCAGGGCGGGCAGTTCGACAAATCGACGGCACCGTGGAGGTCGTGCGACGGCGACCAAATCCTGCTGTTCTCCGCTCCGAATACAAGCACGGGCCTGCGCGGGCGCTTTGCTCCCGGCACCAACACCACCGGCTCCAACGCCAGAATTTCTCCGTGTGAGACAGACACCGGCAATGGCTCAGACGGCAACCCGACTCACACCAACTCGCCCATCTTTAACCAGAAGCATCACTACACAGCCGGACAGGTCTTCTACGACGGCAAATATCGAATCATCGCCGCCGCGTCAAACTACCCCGGCGCCAACGATTTCACGACGCTGATTCTCGGCACATCCACCAACGGAGTGCAATGGAATTGGCAGCCCTTTATCCGCAGCACCAACAATGTGCATCTGCCCGAAGTGGCCTTTCAGGTCGGGACGAGCAGCGCCTTCTGCAACCCTACTTGTTACACGCACACGCCTTGGTGGGGGTTCTTCCGCATCGGCTTCGCGGGCACGGGCATGATTAAGGTCGATGTCTCGCAGCAGTATCCGCGCGGCTTTCGCGTCTGGATTTATGCGACCGACAACACTTGGAAACAGGTTGACGATACGACGGGCGATTTTAGTTTTACTCCCAAAGATGTCTGGCCCGGAGCGACCATCAAATCCATCAGCTACAACGTAGACCACTATGAACTCTGGGCCACCACCTACGAGCCTCATAACGGTTGCGCGCCATGCACCACTCCATACTGTAACGGATTTGCGAGCACCACATTCTCCTACCGAACGGTTGACTCGCTCTTTAACCTCGGCCCCGTGCAGGGAGTCTATTCACAAATTCGTTGTATGCCGTCGGACTCCGATGTGGGGCGTCTCTATCCGTTTCGCCACAACGATATGAACGGCCAGAAGCTGCTTTATTCGGCCACCAATGACAGGAACATTTGCGACACCAATCTCTGTAGCAATCCTTTCATCGGGATGTATGTCGTTGTCACGACCGTCAACAAGTAATGGTCGGTGTGGACTGGCAGCGTGAATGTGGTCGCGCGCTGAAAAACAATTTGTGCTCGCGGTCTCCCCGAATGGTTAACCCGAAACGGGAAGTAGGCTTCCCGTCCTCAAACAGTTAAGGAGCTACTATGAAAAGGAACCCCTTCGCCGTCGTCCTCTCTCTGCTTTTTTTGTTCTCTCCCCTGCTGACCTTGACCACGCACGCGCATTGGGAGTTTCACGACGTGCAAGGTCAATACCTCTTCGGCTATACGGGCGTTGAAAGCGCCTACGAGTATGAGAGCGAGGTTGCCAGCCACGGGATAGAAACGAACGTGACGACGCTCTCCTCCGAGTGGACGACCAATCTCGGCCCAAGCATCAACCATCACAACAGCTTCGGCAACAAGGTGGCTATTTTTCTGGACACCGTTTTGTTCGAATCGGCTTCACCCGCTTGGTATCTGCGGCCTGATTACAGATACCTGTTCGATTCGTGGTTGAAGCGAAACCGGCTGCATCTGACGCCCGGCCGCGTGGCTCTGCTCATCATCAACAGCGAGGCCAACAATCGTCGCTTGACCAATGCGGCGCTCAATGAGGCGACCGCCTACGTCAAGTCGAAGCTGCCGGCGATTCCGACCGTTGTGGGCTACGGCTTTGGCGACGGCTCGGTTGACATCTCGCAGCAGGCTCTACCGTCGCAGCCCGACGGGTTCGCTTTTTGGCGTTATGGCGTGCTGCACCCTGAAGCTCCCAATAGTGCGTTTCAGTATTGGCTCAACTACTTCAAAACGCGCATGGATGTTTCGCGCCAACGCCTCGTCCTCGTCTTCGACGCGCATTACGGCCCTTGGCACATCAATGCCGGAATTACGCAGGACATGGTGGGCGAGATGGCTGTGCGCTATGCCAACATCGCTCGCAACGAGCCGTTGATAGTGGGCATGGTCGGATTTACGTGGGAAGGTTTCGGAGACATCCTCGGCCTGCGCGACATGGCACAGGGCGCGCGCATTCACAACCGGACGGCAAGCTGCATTCTGCTGCCCTGCTCATAGTGTGCTCTTAGTTGAGCGTTGGCGCTCATCTTTTTTTGACCAACCTAGAGTGCAACTCAAAGTCACAGAGAGAGGCTTCGAGCCGGCAACCGGCTCGAAGCTTCGCCCTGTGGCCTTTTCAACTTAGCCGCGAGCAGCGCAAAAAGCCGGACGCTCTCCATGCAACCTACTTATCAACTCGCCGGACTGCCAACTCGTCAATTTTTTCCACCACTTCACGCGAAGTCATGTGCCCGAACATGAAATCCCAAATTCCGGTCTTATCATTAGCGATGTAGAAAAAGGTCGAGTGGTTTTCCGTCGGCCCCGGCGCGTCTCCGGTAAACGCCTTCAAGACCCTGCCGATGTCATTCACTTGCCCGGTGATAAGCGTCCAGCCCTGTTTTCTGCCGAATGATTCGCCCCAAGTTTTGAGTTGTTGCGGCGTGTCAATTTGCGGGTCCATGCTGATGGAGATGAGAAACACATCTTTCCCCAGCCGCTCGCCTAACTCGGTTTGAATCTTTGAAAACAGATTGCCGTTCATCGGGCAGATGTAAGTGCAACGCGTGTAAATGAAACTGATGGCGACGGTCTTATCCTTAATCAGGTCTTCATAAAGGCGAACCTTCCCGCCGTCTTGATTGACGAGCCACACATCAGGAATCTGGAATTTTCTTCCTTGAATAACGAATTCTCTTTCCGCTACGGTTGGGAGCGCAGTGGGCTTTGGCGTCGCCGCGCTTTCGGCCTGCGGCGGCAAGGTCGCTGGCCTGTGTGCGTCATGCTCGCATTTATGCTGCGCCATTGCCACAGGTGCGGCCATGGCGCAGATGAATACTACGCAGACGAATAGCGAGCTTGCTCGTCGTCTCGAATTGGGACTAGCAGCTTCGTTCTGCTTTAACTTCGCTAATAGATTTCGCATGTGCTTCCTTGCTTTCTTTACTGGCAGAGAGCCGGACGAGACCCGCCGCGCCAAAGCTTTAATATGACGGACAAGGGCTAAACCGATGTTGTCCAGCCCTTGTCCGGTTTGCCAATCGATGACAGGCGTTGATGCCGCAATTTAATCGCGGGCAGACGCCTTCGTGTTGCTCAGTGGCCGTATGCTCTAACTAATCCGGTCGCCACTTCACGACGCGTCACCAGATTGGCCGGGCAGAAGGTCAGGCTGCTTCCAGACGTAGCCGCCGACACTTTACCGGCGCGGTCCCACGTCGCCCGTCCGCCGTACAAAGTGAACGCCATCCCTTGTAGCGACCTGCCCTCTAAGCCGACGCTGCCGGCGGGAACTTCCAGCCGCACCCAACGGCCTGCGGGCGGCAGGGGTCCCATGTAGCGACGGCTGGCGGTTCCGTTGATGCCATAGCCGATTTGATTTGCGCCCCAGTAGGCGCGGTGCTCCCAATCATTCTCCGCCCATTGCAGCATGATTTCGGTCGGCGGATTCATCGGGTCCAGATAAACGTAAGCAAAGAGCTTGTCGCCCGAGTTGATGCTGAGCCTGTTGGTCGCGCCCAAGAAGTAGTGCTGGTGCGGGCCTGCGACGAGGTTCGATTGGTGAGAGAGAGAACCGGAGAAGGGCGACGGGTTAGCGCCCACCCAGTTCCAGCCTTCAGACTCTCCGAACGGCGTCGCGCCAGCGGGCAGGCTGTCTTCCACCCAGACAGTCTCAGACGTTTTTCCGGCGCGGTCCCATGTGGCTAGTCCGCCGTAGAGCGTGAATGCCATGCCTTGTAACGTCTTGCCTTCCAGCCCAACGTCGCTGGCAGGAACTTCCAAGCGAACCCATTGGCCCAAGGCCGGGCGTGGTCCCATGTAACGGCGACTGGCGGTTCCGTCCGTGCCGTAACCAATCTGGTTGGCTCCCCAGTAGGCGCGGTGTTCCCACGTTCCGTCGTTCCATTGCAGCATCACTTCGCTGGGCGGATTCATCGGGTCCAGATAGACGTAAGCATACAGCTTGTCTCCGGCGTTGACGGTTAAAGCGTTCGTTCCGGTCGCGCCGTAGAAGTAGTGCTGGTGCAGGCCGGCGACGGGGTTTGACTGGTGAGAGAGAGAACCGGAGAAGGGCGACGGGTTGGCAGCGACCCAGTTCCAGCCTTCGGATTCTCCGACGCCGATAGCGCCGGCGGGCAAGCTGTCCTCTACCCAAATGGCATCGCCTGACTGCGGCGGCGGCGGCGCCGTGCCACACTCAGGCAGGAAGCCACGCGCGAATGCTTCTTCGATAAAGCGATGATAAGGACTCGACGTGGGAACATCCTGAAACGTCTGTCTTTGAGTCGCGGGAGGGTCAATGCCGAGTGCGCGCACGAGAAAGACCGCCAGCTCATTGCGCGAGACATTATTGGCCGGGCAAAACGAGCCAGCCCCGCAGCCGTCTGTAAATCCACGCTTGTAAAAATCTTCAATGTACGTGTAGGCCCAATAATTGGGCGGCACATCGTTTGGGAAAGTCACTGTGCTCGGCGTTGGCGGGAGCACGCCGACGTCGTGGGCCGCTCTGACGAAAAAGATAGCTAGCTCGTCGCGCCTGATGGCGCTGTTGGGGCAGAAGCCCGTCGCGCTGCACCCGGATGTGATTAAGAGCGCGCTCAGCTTGCTCGGTGTGTCTTCAACTCCGGCGGAAGGCACATCGTCAAACTGTTTTCCCTGATAGATACTGATGACTTGATTGAAAACGGGTTGGCCGGGAACGCTAATCGTAATCGTTCCGCTGCGCGGCGCTCCCGTCGTATTGACGGCGACGGAATAACTGAGCGTTCCGGTTCCGGTCGCAGTTCCCGTCGGGGAAGAGATGGAGATGAAGTGGTTGCCGCCCGTCACGGTGGCAGTCCAGTTAGTTCCCGCGGTTGCCGACACGGCGAGGCTTCTGCTTTCACCTTTGCCCTGAATGGCCTGTATGGTCGCAGGGGTTGAGACCTTGTTCACCCTCACGATTTTCGCGACCGATGGTGTTAGGTTCGCTCCGTTGCGTTTCATCAGAAAGAGCATGTAATAACCGGGCGGGCAATCGGCGGCGCTCGACGGCGCGGACAGATTCAAGGAACGCCCGTCTGCCGCGCGCGAAGTAACGGTCAGCGCCACTCGTCTTTGGTCTTGATTGAAGCCGTGTGTGACCGAGCCGAGACGAATCAGGGCGGCGCTTTCAATCTCCTGCGCGCTGACAGTTCCGACGCCGACCGAGAAGTTTTGGCCGTAGGTCATTTCTTTGGGGGCGGAGGTGATGGCGGGCCTCGGCGCCGCGCCGCCGTTATTCGGCAGAAAGAGATAGGGCGGCGAAAAGATTTCGACGTTGTTATGGCCGAACGCTCGACACTGTGGAGAAGAAGGCACGGTGGCGGTGGCCGAGAGACAATCTTCTCCGTTGGGCATTCTTTCGCCTTGCGCCGCGGGGCGGCCTCCGCCGCCGACCAGCACGCGTGCATCCGGCAAGAGAATAGCCGTCGAGTGATAAACGCGTGCTTCCTGATGGCTAGCCATCGAAGACCACGCCTCGTTCGCCGGATTCCACAACTCCGGCGTCTTGGCCGCGCCGCCCGGGCAATCAATACCGTTTGAGCCTTCGCAGGTCGTGCCGCCGGTCACCAGAACTTGCCCGTCGGGCAAAATCGTAGACGTGTGATAAATGCGCGGGTAGGTCATCGAACTAATCATTCTCCAAGAGGGCAGCCCGTTCACGTCTTTCTCGTAGACCTCTGTTTGGTTTTGGATGAATCTCCCGTTTGAGCCGCCGGGAAGCAGCACCTTATCCTTTTGATAGAGCACGGCGGTTGAACGGTCGTGCGGGAGATTAAGCTGGCCCTCATGCGTCCATGTGCCTTGCCCGCTGAACGGGCTGGGACTCAGGACGTAGCTGCGTTTGTCGGAGCCGGAGGTCGCGACCAGCGCTCTGCCGTCGGAGAGCAAGTGAAGCAGCGGATAGTTGCTGACGACCGAGAGGTTGAAGTCCTGTAATTTGCTGACGTCTCGCAGACTGCCTTGGACGCCGTAGATTTGGGCGACATCGTTTTTGGATGTCGTGGGTCGTCCGACCACAGGCTCATTGAGATAGGTGCCCGCCACGACGAGCGTTTCTCCACTGGCAAGCGTCAGGTTATAGGGATACCAGCGCCCGTTATTCATGTCAGGGCCGCGCGTCCACGTGTTGTTTTTGTAGTCGAAGATGTTGGTGTGAATCGAACCCATGCCTTCGGATAAGGGATAAGGCTCGTGGATGTTGTGGCCGCCTGTGACGAAGAGGCGACCGTCGGGCAGAAAGGAGTGGCCGCTACAGAAGAGGTTGGTTTTGGTTCTCAACGTCTCGGGCGTCGGCCCCTTCAGGTCGGCGGGGGTAAAAGTTTTGTAGAAGGGGTCCCAAATGCTGGCGGTCGTGTAGCCCTGGTCGTCGTAAATCTCAGACCCGACGGTTCGCTTGTCGCGGCCCCAGAAGAGCAGCTTGCCGTTTGGCAAGAGACTGATGTGAATGGGGAGCGGCGAATTGTTCCATGAGTTGTCAACGGTCGTTCCGCTTGGTTGCAACTCCCAACGACCTATGACAGATGGGTCGGTGCTCGTTTGAGCCGCAACTTTGCGCGGAGCGCCCTTGTTAGAGGCGCTGGCAAAGCGCCCGCCCGATGTATGGAACAGGAGCAGCAGCGCAGAGAGGCTCAATGTAGCGAGCAGGGTCAATCGGATAGGGGTACTGGTTTTCATGAGGGTTCTCCTAACTTTCGTATTCATCTACAACTTTTCGTATTCCACAATGGTCGGTCTCTGCCGACAGGCGCAGGTCGCGCGCGTATCAAGTCGCGGGCGTGCGGGGGCAACCCGCTTTGCGCACCCGAGATTCAAACACTTGTTATAAGCCGCTCGGGCTGACCTTGCGCTTCTGCAATTTATCTGGAACGCAGTTTGATTGTCTTGATTAAGCGATGAT
>CAZEZJ010000104.1:6932-13788 GCA_964516695.1 uncultured Blastocatellaceae bacterium | reverse complement strand
CCTGTTCAGGCGAAGCGAAGCTCAATTCAACGTCCAACTGCGTGAATTCCGGCTGGCGGTCAGCCCGCAAATCTTCATCACGAAAGCAGCGCGCAATCTGGTAATACTTATCCAGACCCGCAATCATGCAGAGCTGCTTGAAGAGTTGCGGCGATTGCGGCAGCGCGAAGAATTTTCCGGGCTGGATGCGCGAGGGCACGATGTAATCACGCGCGCCTTCGGGCGTTGACTTAATCAGGATGGGCGTCTCGATTTCCGTGAAACCCTGCTCGTCCATGTAGCGACGAATTTCAGCGACGGCCCGCGCGCGTAACCTCAAGTTGGCCTGCAACTGCGGGCGGCGCAAATCCAGATAGCGATACTTCAAACGCAAATCTTCGCTCGCCAGCGCGTCCGACGAGACGGTTTCGAGTTGAAAGGGGAGCGTGCGCGCGTCGTTGAGAATCAACAACTCGCTGGCGCGCATCTCGACCTCGCCGGTCGCAATCTTCGGATTGCGCTGCCCCTCTTCGCGCAGCACGACCTCGCCCGTCACGGCAATCACATACTCGCCGCGCACGTCCTTCGCTTTAGCGTGCGCCTCGGGCGAGACATCAGCATTAAACACGACCTGCGTAATGCCCTCGCGGTCGCGTAAATCAAAGAAGGTCAGCGGGCCAAAATCACGACGGCGCGCGACCCAGCCCATCAGTGTCACAGTCTCGCCGACAGCGTCCGTGCCGAGCGCTCCGCATGAATGCGTGCGCTGCAAATTCCCTAAGTTGTCCAACATAATCTACTGTTTCTTCGTCTCCGCTTCGCGGCTGAAATCGAGCGGCGCTTGAAAACGGTCTGCCCGCGCCCCGCCGCCCTCTGTTTTTTCCGTCAGGTAAGCGTTAAACTCCGCCGATTTGTTGCGCGGGATGCTGAGGCTTTTCCACTCAGCAGACCTGAAATGTTTTGCCAGAAAAACTATCTGGCCGATGTGATAAGCGTAATGCGTCAACTGTCTGTTAATGGCCTCGACGACGGTGTGCTCCTCGCCCCTGATTAAAATTTTCTTCCCGAAATCCTCCGCCCGCAATGGCTCAAGCGCACCGAACAGACAACTCCACCCACGCTCCCATTCGGCCAGCAACTCCGCCTGGCCCGTCTCCCTCGTGATAACAAACTCCAGGTCGCGCTGGCGCGTAGGCTTCTCTCCGTCAGTCGTCAGAAAATCCGTCCAACGCGACAGTTGATTGCCGCTGATGTGCTTGATGATGACGGCGATGCTATTGGCCTCTTCATCAAGCGCCAGAAAAAACTCCTCATCGCTTACCTGCGCGAAGGCTTTTTCCGCCAGCGCCTTGTAGTCTTTGAAAGTAGCGATGGCATCGCTCAAATAATGGTGTGCGAACGAATCATCCATAGTTTAACTTTTGCCTAGCTTCAAGCTGATAGCAGCCGCAATGTTAGCGCGCAGAAATGTCTGCTGCTCGCCCGTCGTCATATCTTTGAGCGCAACTTCCCCGCGCTCGCGCTCTTCTTCGCCCATCACAACGACGAACGGAATTTTCCGTGACGAAGCATACTTGAATTGCTTTCCCAGCTTATCGGCCTCTGGATAGACATCAACGCGCAGGCCCGCGCCGCGCAACTCCGTCGCCAAAAGGAGCGCATCACTGGCAGCGTCTTCATTCCAGATTGTCACCATCACATCAGCCGCCGCGCCCATCAAAGCCTGCGGAAACATCTCGCGCTCCGTCATCACGACAATGATGCGCTCCAACCCGAGCGAGAAACCGCAGGCCGGAACATCCTGACCGGAAAACATCCCGACCAGATTATCGTAGCGCCCGCCGCCGCCGAGGCTGCCCGCTAGGTCGGGCACGTTGATTTCCATAATCGCGCCCGTGTAATAGGAAAGCCCGCGCGCGAGGCTCGGGTCAATTTTGAGGTGCGCCGCCGCTCCGCCCGTCGCAGCTAACTCGACAACGGAGCGCAACTCGTCAATCCCGCGAGCGCCCGCTTCATGGTCACCGACAAACTCTACTAGACGGCCAAGCGTCGCCGCGTTGAGCGCCGCAGGCGTCGCCGTAATCTCATCGTCAGTCAACTCCGCAGCGTGTTCCAGCGCCGCCAGATTTTCAAAGAACGACAGTAATTTCTCGCCCGCCTCCGTCGCAATCCCGCGCTCGCCAAATTCTTTCGCCACACCCTGACGGCCAATCTTATCCAGCTTGTCGAGCGCGACCAGCGCGTCGTTGTGCCGCTCAGGGGAGACGCCCGCCGCGTCGAGCACGCCTGAGAGCACTTGCCTGTGGTTCAAACGCATCGTGAAACTACTAAAGCCCAGCTCAGAAAGCGCATCACACGCAGCCGCGCATAATTCCGCTTCGACCACCATTGAGCGCGAGCCGAGCGCATCCACATCACATTGGTAAAACTCTCGATAGCGTCCATGCGCCGGGCGGTCGGCACGCCACACAGGCTGAATCTGATAGCGCTTAAAAAACTTCGGCAAGCTGGCCCTATATTCCGCCACCACGCGCGCCAGCGGCACCGTCAAATCGTAGCGCAACGCCAAATCGGCTGCGCCCGTCGCCTCATGCACGCCGCGCTTCAGGATTTTAAAAATTAGCTGGCTGCCCTCCTCGCCATACTTGCCCATCAGCGTCTCTATGTTCTCGACCGCCGGAGTCTCCAACGGCTCGAACCCATAGCGCTCGTACACCTCCTTAATACGACCAATCACATACTCGCGCCGCCTGACATCCGCTGGCAAAAAATCGCGCATCCCGCGCGCCGGTTGGGTCTTCGACATAACTTAAGTGATAAGCGATGAGCGATGAGCGATGAGTGATGAGCAGCAAGCAGTTGTCTTTAACTTATCACTCATCACTCATCACTTTTATAAGCCCTCGTATACTCGATATAGTTTTTCCAGAACACTTCGAGGCCAGCCACCTCTTCATCACTCAGCGAACGCTTGATGCGCGCGGGCGCGCCGATGACAAGCGAGCGCGGCGGAATCTGCGTGCCCGGCGCGACGAGCGCTCCGGCGGCGACGAGCGAATGAGCGCCGACGCGGACGCCGTCCATCACGATTGACCCCATTCCAATCAAGCACCCGCGCTCGATATGGCAGCCATGCAGCGTCGCGTTGTGCCCGACCGTCACTTCGTCTTCGAGGATGGTGGCGTGCGTGCCGTTAGCGACGTGGATGACCGTGCCGTCCTGTATGTTCGTCCGGTTGCCGATGCGGATGTAGAAACAATCGCCGCGCAACGTCGCGTTAAACCAGACGGAAGACTCTTCGCCAACATGTACGTCACCGATAATCTGCGCGCTCTCTTCGATAAAAGCTGTCGGATGAATCTGCGGGTGCTTGCCCTGAAACGGTCTAATCATAATGAGCCGCCATTGTCCGAATAGACTGCTTTCCCCTCCCGTTGGTGAAAGGGAAAACGGTAACATGAGGCACACGCAAGAGCAAGGATGAAGGCGGAATACGGCACGGATGAAAGCATGGACGTTTAACTTGCGGCTTCAGGCCTTCAGCACTCCGACTTCATTCTTCCCACTTGATTTTCTACTGTTCACATGCGAGAGTGCGCGCTCAGATGATGAAGGGCAAATTATATCAACGACGTAGAGGTGCGGCAGTCGCAGCGTTGCTGCTGCTGCTGATGCTGTCGGGCGCGTGCGGCGGTTCGCTGTATAAGGTCAAGCCGGTGGTGGATGCGCCCGTTAATGTGCCGTTGGGGCGGGCGGCGGCGGGCGGCGTCGAGTTGCGCGCCGTGCCGCTGCTGGCGGACGAAGAAAGCCAAGAATTGTTTGAAGCAAACTTACTGCTGGCGGGCTTGCTGCCCGTGCGTGTTGAATTGAACAACGAGAGCGGAGCGCCGTTGGAGTTTAAGCGCATTCGTTTTCGGCTGCGCGCCGCGTCTGGCAAGGAGTGGAAATATCGCACGGCCAAACAGGCCGTCTCACGCATCCTCGAAGCCAATCAGGTTTTTCTCTACAACCCCAACTCGCGCGCCGCATTTGAATCGGCCTTCGCCGCACACGCCCTTGACCTTCAGACGCCGCTGGCCGCCAATCAGCCACGGCGCGGACTCATCTTTTTTCAAACACCCCAAAAGGATGCGGTCGAAAGCCCGCGCGGATTAGTGCTCACCATCGAAGGCTTGCCGCAGCCTTTGGAATTGCGTTTGAACTGACTAAAACCAAAGCGCTTTATGCTGCCAACTGGTTCGCGACCGCGACTGACTCCAAAGCGTCGTGCGCACAAGCGTCCGCCCCGACTCGCTGCCATAGTTCCGGCGCGACATTGAAAGGATAGCCGCCCACCATAATCTTCACGTCATGCGCTAGGTCAGACGAGCGCACAGCATCAATCAAGCCGGCGACGGCGCGGACGTGAGGAGTGATGGTCACGGAGACGGCGAGAACATCCGCCCCGCGCTCCGCGACTGTTTCCAGCACGCTGGCTGTCGGCGCATTCGCACCCAGATAAAACGTGTCCCAACCCTCCATCTCGAAAAAATCCGAGACCATGCGGACGCCTATCTCGTGCAGGTCTCCGGCGATGCACGTGGCGACGAGTTTGCGACCGTTCTTCTCCGCGGCGCGTAGGTGCGGGTAGAGTTGCGACATGATGAGCTGTGTGGCCGCCGTGCAATAGTGTTCCTCAGCGACGCCGAGCAAGTTCATCTGCCAGAGCCTCCCAATCTCCTGCTGGCAGCGTTGAAAGACGTGCAGGTAAATATCCCTGATGCTCGTGCCGTCATCAATGGCCTCCAGAATCAGGCGGCTGGCGACATGACGCTCGCCGCGAAGCAGCGCGTTGAGATATTGCTTCGCCAAAGCGGCCAGCGGTTGCTGCTCACCAATGAAAGTCGGCTGGTCGGACGGCAACTGCGGCAGATACTTAAGTCCCGTCTCGACGTATTCGACGGCGACCGTGCCCATCTCCGCTGGCAATTCCTGCCGCAATGAATCGCGCATGATTTCAAGATTCCGTGCGAGGTCGCAGGCGGGGACGCCGCGCCCTTCCAGCATCACCTTGGCCCACGCTATGTAGTCCGCAAACAAAGAGGGCTGCTCGGCGGCGACTGATTCTGTTAAATAGGAGAGATGAAAGCCTGCGTCCTGCAAACACTTCGCGCGGCCCGCCTCGCCATACCGCGCGGCCAATTCCGGCTGTAACTCATACTGGCGCGCCGTGATGATTTCGGCCAGCACGCCCCGCCGCGCCTCAATCAAGCGCCCGGCCTCCCTGTTCATTTCCTGCTGCATGGTTTATCTTTCCGGCTAAGAACAGACCTGCTCGAAATAACGAAGTGAGGCGCTCTTTGGCACCAGCTTCAAGCCCTTCGGAATCGCTTTGTGTGACTCGTGATAGAGATGGCTATGATGCCAAACCTTGAAACTCTCTTCGTCCGTCCAATAGGTGAACAGCCAAATCTCATCCGAATTATCCAGCGGAGCCAGCACTTCGAGACGCACAAAGCCCGGCGCTCCGTCAACCAGGTGCGGGCGCTCCCTGAAAGCTTGCCTGACTTGCTCCGTCATCTCGTTGGCGATTGTGAATCTGCTGAGTGCAACGAAAGCCGTAGTTCGAACGCTCACAGCAACGCTTCCCAGCGTTCTGCTCGAAGCCTCTTCCACTTTCTTTCGTCCTCCTTGCGAGTAATAAAGGTTAGGAATGAAGCTAACATTAACACTTCAGCGATAATATGTGTGTGTAGTTTTAGTCACATTTTTTGCTCTGTTTTCAACCAATTATTTGTTTGCGTTCTAGACGTTGCAGAACATAAACTCTAGGCTCGGATGGTGTGCCGATGGCCAATGAACAGAATATGCGAGTCGTCCGGCGATTCTACGAAGAACTCTGGAATAATCGCCAAGTCAACATCGCGGACGAAATCATCGCTTCAGATTGCGTCACGCATCAACTCCGCTCCGGCGCAGAGGTGGCCGGAGTCTTGCGCGGCCCCGAAGCCGTCAAGCATCACATCGCGGAATGGTTGAAAGGCTTTCCGGACCTGCGCTTCACCGTGGAACAAATGATTGCCGAAGGAGATAAGGTCTTGACGCAAAGCGTCATGGAAGGCACGCATCAGGGCCGCTGGCTCGGCGTTGCTCCCACGGGCAAACGCGTGAGCATCAGAATGATGGTCATCCAGCGTTTAGCAGATGGAAAGATTGCCGAAGATTGGGTTCTGGTAGAATCCTTAGGGCTTCTCCAACAACTTGAGTTGATACCGGCGACCGAGGAGATTCTGGCGCAGGCTGAGAAATAAGCCGCGGGAATTGTTGCGGTGCAGCGAGACAGAATATTTTGCAGGGAGCGTTTAAGCTGATGTGCTTGGGAGACGATTTCGACCTTGAAAGCCCTGGACGCAGAGCTTTCCTTTCACAAACCGCGGCAGCCTTTGCCACGCTCGCCGCTCTCGGCGAAGTTGGCCGAGCGCAGGAAGAGCAGCGCAATCCGCCCACTCGCGTCCTTGATGTGCCCACCATCCAGCATGGCAAGGTGATGTTCAAGAGCGGCGCGAAGGAGATTGACGGCTACCTCGCCCGGCCGAAGGCTAAGGGGAAATACGCGCCCGTCCTCGTCGTTGCCGGAAACAGAATCACCGAAGAGTATATCCCGAACACTTGCGCCGCCCTCGCCGTCGCAGGCTACGTCGGGCTTGCGCCCAACATCTTCCACACCGTGCCCGACAGCGCACGCACACCCGACGAGATGTCCAAAGCTCTCGAAGGCCGCACCGAGGATGACTACTTACAAGACATACGCGCGGGCGCGGATTATCTGAGGGCGCAAGCTTTCGTTAAGTCTGGTCGAACAGGCATCATCGGTTTTTGTTCCGGCGGGCGACGCGCC
>CAZEZJ010000104.1:5542-6922 GCA_964516695.1 uncultured Blastocatellaceae bacterium | reverse complement strand
ACGACATCAAGGCTGTCGTTCCCTATCATCCGGCGCGGATGAAGGCCGAAGAGGTGGCAGCTTTGAAAGCCCCCGTGCAGATACATCAGGGCACAGCCGACCGCCATATCCCCGTCGCGTGGATTAAGGAACTGGAAGAAACTTTCCGCAAGCAGAACACGCCCGTCGAGGTCTATTTTTACGAAGGGGCCGACCACGGCTTTCTAGCCTACACGCGACCATACTACAAACCAAATGACGCCATCTTGTCTTGGCAGCGAACCACCGAATTCCTGAAAAAACATCTCAAGAAATAACAAGAGCCGCCTAACTCGTCGTCTCTGACAATTCAATTAAAACCGGATGCGCTCCGCGATAGCATCCCTTTCATCCTCACTTGTCCTATTTATGCCGGAGACCCGCCTATCAGCCTGCGGCTCAACTCAGCGACGGTTAGACACAACCGGACTACCCAACTTTAGTTTGTTACTTGAAACGACCAAAATGTGTGTTGCAACACAGGAATATTTGTGCTATAAGTAATGCTTGATATGGGAGAAGCATTGAAGAAACGAATTAAGCAGACCGCCGATTTTGAGAGTCCGGTAGAGGAAGCGCTGCTGAATTTGATGGTGGCCGCAGACCACGCACGAGGCCGTCTTGAACGGGCGTGCGCCGGGTTTGGCATCACTCCCGGCCAGTATAACGTGCTCAGAATACTCCGCGGCGTTCATCCGAGCGGCCACCCGCGTTGCGAAATAGCCGCGCGTTTGATTGAAAAAGCGCCGGATGTGACGCGTCTCGTGAATCGCTTGGAAGCGCAAGGGCTGGTTGAGCGCGACCGCTCGGAAGAGGACCGACGCTTAAGCCTCACGCGCATTACGAAGAAGGGTCTGCGCCTGCTCGACGCGATGAACACAGCGATGGAGCAAGCCAATCGCTATTTCAGCGAGCGTATCTCACGGCAGGATTGCCGCGAACTGACACGCATCTGCGAAGGCATCTACACGGAGGACGAGAGCTAAAAATTTGTCAGAATGCGTGTTGCGACAAGCAACTGCGTCGTTCGTAAAAGAGGAGGATTAATGACCGATAACATTCAAAAGATACGCACTATCTCTCGCATCGTTGACAGCATTGCGACATTGGAAGGCGAAGGTTTCCTTGTCCATCGTCCTTTTCCAACCTTTGCGCTCTCGGAGTTTGACCCGTTTCTGCTTTTAGACGAGATGGGGCCAAAAGACCTCGCGGCGGGCGAAGCCAAGGGAGCGCCGGACCACCCGCATCGCGGTTTTGAGACCGTGACCTATCTGCTCGCAGGACGAATGGAGCACAAAGACTCGCAGGGCCACGCGGGACACCTCAATCCGGGCGATGTTCAATGGATGACGGCGGGCGCAG
>CAZEZJ010000104.1:0-5532 GCA_964516695.1 uncultured Blastocatellaceae bacterium | reverse complement strand
CGTCGTGCATTCGGAGATGCCCGAGCGAGAGTTCGCGCGTCGCGGAGGCCGGCTGCACGGTTTTCAGCTCTGGGTTAACCTGCCACGGCAGGACAAATTAATGCAGCCGCGCTATCAGGAGATTCCGGCGGCGCGGATTCCGACGGCGCAGACAGATGATAAGCTCGTCGCGGTGAAAGTCATCGCGGGCGAAGCGCTTGGCGCACGCGCGGTCATTGAGACGCGCACGCCGATTATCTACCTGCACTTCACGCTCCAACCGGGCGGGCGTGTTGTGCAATCAATGCCGAGCGAGTATAACGCTTTTGCTTACGTGGTTGAGGGTGATGGCCTGTTCGGTGCGGATGAAAAACCTGCACGGCGCGGGCAGATGATTATGTTTGAGCGGGACGGGGAGGCCGTCTCAATAAGAGCGCCCGAGCAAGCGCAGGCGCATCTGAATGTACTACTCATCGCGGGCGTGCCGCTCGGTGAGCCAATCGCGCGTTACGGCCCATTCGTGATGAACACGCGCGAGGAAATCCACAGGGCGGTAGAAGATTATCGCAGTGGCCGGATGGGCGCGATTAATTTCTAAACAGGTGTCAAGCAGCAAAGGAGAATAGACTTGAATCAGGTTAACGTTTTGATTGCATTTTATTCGCGCAACGGCTCGACCGAAGCGCTCGCCAAATCAATCGCTGAGGGCGCGCGGGCGGAAGGGGCTGAAGTCCGCCTGAGGCGTGCGCGTGAGATTGTCGCTGAAGAGATTATCCAGAAAGTGCCGGGTTGGGCTGAGAATCGCGACCGCATGTATAAGGATTATGAAGCGCCGACTGAGGACGATGCGGTCTGGGCCGATGCGATTATCCTCGGCACGCCGACGCGTTTCGGTAATGTCAGTGCGGAACTCAAAGCATATATCGATTCGCTCGGCGGCCTCTGGTTTCAGGGCAAGCTCAACGGCAAAGCGGGCAGCGCCTTTACCTCCACCTCGACCATGCATGGCGGAAATGAGACCACCATCACGTCCCTCTACACACCGATGGCGCATCTTGGCTTAATCCTTGTGCCGCTTGGCTACGCCGACCCTGTGATGTTTCGCGCGGGCACGCCCTACGGCGCATCAAGCGTCTCAGGGCCAGCCAGCGACCAACCGCCGACCGCAGACGACTTGGAAGTCGCACGTTTTCAGGGCAAGCGCGTCACGCAAATCGCGCGCGTGTTGAAAGCCGCGGGTGAAACGCGCACCGAGTAGATAATATTCGCTTTCAGCAATACGCTTCAAACAATCCGCCTCCAACCTGAAGGCCGCCGGAAGTTAGTTCCGGCGGCCTTTATTACCATTTATCGAGAGGCTTCTCACGCTTGTACATCGTCTATGAGCCGCGCGCGACTATCATATTAAAGTTCATGGGCCTTATAACTGGCCGGCAAATTCGCGCATGAGGCGTCTAAATTATTGACTTTACGAAACAGCGGAAATATTGTACCTACGCTTGAGCCTTCTGCTGGCGAGAACCAAAGCCCTCACCAGCCCACGCGGCTAGGTAGCGCGACATGCCTGACCAACAAACGCGCTCGTTAGCTGACATTCCATGTTGGCGGCATTGAGACATGATGAACAACCGTGGCTTGATAACGCACTAAGTAGAAAATTAACTCACACAACTTGAGGAACATGCCATGACGGATCATGAGTCAAATAGAGATATGTCAAAATTAGTGCTCGGTTGGAAGATGAACCCCATGCAAGAACCGAAGTATTGGGTTGGGGATGACTTAAAGGTCGTCGGAGCGCAGTCGATGGATGATTTGGTGACGGTTTCCTCAGACTCTATCGGGAGCCACACGGCCATCATCGCTCAATCAGGCTCCGGTAAATCTTTCTTCTTGGGGCGTCTGATAGAAGAAATTCTGGTGAGAACTAAAGCTCGCTGCGTCATCTTGGACCCGAACGCCGACTTTCGGAAGATTCACGAGATAGAGGATAAAAGCCTGTGGGAAACAGCTAAATACAACCCACAGAAACGCCGTGGTAAATTGCCGCATGAATCCTCTAAGGAGGTCTTCGAAAAGCAATGGTCGCCTGTGAGTAAATCAATCCGCATCAAGACGGGCGGCGGGAGCGGCATGTCGGGAGATAATTACGAGACGTTGCAATTGCTGTGGTCTTCTTTATCAGTGGAATTTTTAGCCGAAGAAATTGACCCGATGCTGCGTAGTGACTTGTATCATTGCCATACTTTCGCTCAAGACTTGGAAGCCTTATTCAGATTAAAGAGCTATGTCACCGATGACGTGCCGGATAATCTCATCGCGGAGACTGAAAAACTGTTCCGGCAGGCGAGAGTTTCAGAAGGGGATTTTCGCTCCACGCTAGAAGAAGAGTTTAATGTTGATAAGCTATTTGAAGGAGAGCCTGCCGCCTTATTAAGAGAGGGTTCTAAACTGGTTGATATTATGGAGTCGTTCGGCTTCGCGATTCCGCCTTTCGCAGTCACACTCTCTAAACAAATTCTTTCCCAACTGCTCGAAGCCTACGAAGAATTATTACGCTCGCGGATTAGGTATCTGATGGAGCGTATTCTTAAAGCCCCGAAATATGTCTCCGAGGTCGTTGGCCACTTCTATTTTTCCAAAGCTCGTGAATATCAAATGGCTGGCATCCTCCAAACAAAAGTTCAAAAACGCTCTCCAACTCGCTCCGAAGAAGGAAGGCTCGACGTGATTGACCTTCCGTCTTTAAAAAATAAAGCGACAAGCCTGTTGGCTATTAACACAATTCTCTCGATGGAATGGGACCGCGCCAGAAGAGAATGGGCTAAGGCGCTGGAAAAACCTCTCGCCAGAGACCATCGCGTCCCCACCTTTATCATAGTTGATGAAGCCCATAATTTGATTCCGGCTGAAACGCGCGGCAAGGCTGAATATGCTTTGAGGGAGCAGTTTCGAACAATCGTCGCGGAAGGAAGAAAGTATGGCTTGTTTCTGATTCTGGTCAGCCAGCGGCCGGATAAATTGGACCCGCTGGTGTTATCGGAGTGTGAAAACAAAGCCGTTATGAAATTGAGTTCTGAGACCGTACTCAAAATTACAAAGCAGATGTTAGGCTTGGATGACATACAGCCTAAGCTGCTGGAGAAGTCTTTAGAGTTTGAAACGGGTCGCGCCTTATTGATTGGACGCTGGGCGCAAGATGGACCGCAGTTACTTTATTGTGCTGCGCGCCGAACTGTTGAGGGCGGGCGTAACCTGCGCGAGGATTATTGGGCCGCACCGATTGAGACAACACGACCCACAAAAGGCTCTAAATCTTCCAAAGCACTAAAAGCTAAAAGCGCCGCCAAATCATCTAGAAAATCGAGAAAGGCGTCCAAGGCGGCGAAACATTAAAAGCGGCGGCGCAATCCGTCGAGCGAAAAATAGCAGTGCTCGATGATGGGTATCAAACCGGCTTTAAGTATGCACTTCGATGCTGAGCGGAATAGTCCGCTTCTTGTTGGAGATGGGCCAGCTAATCGTAATTTCCGCGTTAATCGTCTCTGTCCCATCTGCTTCGCTGACTGGTTGCAAAGTGCAAGGGCCGAAGGTGTGGTACGTACCGTCTCCGAGTCCTTTGAGTGACTCTTGCCAGGTCGCTTCCGGGCCGCTCGAATTATCGCAGGAAAACTCAATGAGCCTGTGCTCAGAGGTAATTGCGCCCACGCATTTCACATCCGCCGGATGCAGCCTTAAGTTCAACACTCTAACAAAGTGGCGGATATCCGATTGGCCGCTTAGGCTGCATATCGGTGGTTCATCAACGCGTCCGCTCCATGTTTCGACAAGCACTCCTGTTTGAGCAATGGCCGCCTCGCACGATTTAGACATGAGTTGATTTTCTTCAGTGGGCTGAAGAGTTCCCTATTGATTTGGAATGGTAGAGCTTAACGGGTGAGTTACGTGAGTTGGTCCACCCCTTTAGTTCCCGTAGAGATTACCTTGGATAAAATAGGCTCAGACTTATGGTAATCCAAACGAAGCTTCAATTCTCTAATTGAGACATGATTTTTAACTATCCACCACAAAAGGCTTTTGGTTATCGGCTGCGAACGAGGCACCAAAAACGCAAGCTCCCGGTCCCTAAAGGACGTGCCTTGAGGGTTCTCAGCGGTCAGACAACACCAGAACGGCAAAGACCGCAGTTGAAAATCATATCGTGCAAACGAAATTTGGTCAGGGTCGTCTAATAATTTCTTGTATTCTTCAGGCTCTTCGGAATAATCGAAGTGAAACTTGATGAGCCTATCCGAAACAATGAAACAAACGTTGGTGCGATACTTCTCAAGACTAAATTTGCGCTTATACTTCTCACCGAAATCCAAAGCCGATTTTAAATAGTCCAATTGCTTATACAGAAACAAATGTGCAGTATCATCTATGTGTTTGAAATCGAGTGTTCCGTCCCAGGTGAGCGTGTAGGTGTCTTGAGCTAGATAAAGGTGGCCGAAATGAACTGGTCCAACCTCAAGACTAAACACTTCGATACCATTTTCTGCATTATGCTCTGTGATGTCGGCTATCTTGCTAACTGTAATTGCTTCTAGCACAATGTCCCTCTGGTTTAGCAGATATAGTTTCGCCGATTAAAAGCAGATACAGCGCGCGATAAGTCCCTGTTGCCACATCCGAGGGGGCTTGTGAGATAGACGCATGGGAACCGCGAGTCGACAAAAGCTTGAAAAGTCGCGTGAAATCTACTCTACCTCCTACTTCGTGTCAACTACATTTATCTGCGCGGCGATGTTGATGTTAGAGGGCTAGCTTCCGTCAGGTTCTGTGGCGGGGGCCTCCTGCTCCAGCATACTTCACCGAAAACGGGCCAAGGAGACGTTATCTTTGACGAGCATACTACATCTTGTCGTTGTCTGCCACTCGACAGGGTCGCTCGGCGGCAGGCAGACAACCGCACTAAAGTATACCTGTAAAAAGCTGTTGTTTCCATCCATTTCTCTCCTAATTTACGAGAAATATTCGTCAATGTTTCTTGCAAAATAAGCTCGCCAGTTGGTTTTACAAATAAAAAGCTGGCGTTTATCTGACTTCAAATCCAGATAGTTAGTCCTTGAAAACGCAGGGCGCAAAAGACAATGTCAGGCGGCGAGAAAATAATTGGCCCGCTACAAACAGCTCACCGCGAAAGGCGCTGCGGCGCAACGTCTGAAAGAGATGCTCGGACTGCCCCGTGCGGCTTCGCGTTGTTAGGCACGCGAACGCTTAAAAACCCTTCATCGTCCTAGCATTTTGGGTTGAAGTTTAAGGGGCGGAAGAGGCCGAGAGAGAGTCTTTCATCTGCTGGGCGGAAGAAAGCAATAAGCATTATCATCATTGCTCATTCCTAACGGCCCCGCTTTGGACAAATGGCGGAAGGGCGCTTAAGTGTGCCCGAATGAGAACGGGCAGCCAACAGGCCGCCCGTATCTTGCCGAGGAGGTTAACTCCGCAGGTAGGACTCGAACCTACAACCCTTCGGTTAACAGCCGAATGCTCTGCCATTGAGCTACTGCGGAA
>CAZEZJ010000103.1:0-13959 GCA_964516695.1 uncultured Blastocatellaceae bacterium | reverse complement strand
GAGAGCGCGTCGCGGTCGCCCTGGTCTATTTTGAGCGCCGTGTATTCGGTCATCGCGATATTCTCGGCGTCGCGCACGATGTAAGGGCGATGATTGATGCGCGAGACGGCGGCGCGGAGCACGGCCTTGTTGTCTGTGAGTTGCTGTAAATAACCTATCTGACCGGATGACGAACTGACGGCAACTTGGTCGCCAAAGGCCATCTCATTTTCGATGAAGCGCAGGATTGACTTGCGCGTGCTCTCGACGCTCGCGGCGCTCAGGTGATAATCGTCCAGAAAAAAGATGATGGTGCGGCCACGGTCTGCGACAGGCGGAGCGGCAGCCGGGCTAGCCGCGATTTTCCCGCTGCGCGCCGCCGTCTCAAGCACCGCTTCCCTCGTGCTGCCAGCCATGACGCGCTCGACGAAGGAGACGGGCACAGGCTTTCCGTCCACGCGAACTTCAAACTGCTCCGGCTTCAAGCCCTCTACGAAACGGCCTCCCTTATCGAAGACCATCACGTCCGTCTGGACCAGCTCGGTGTTGATGCGAATAACGTCGTCCGTCTCCTGCGGCGTCTGCGTTGATGGGGTTGTTTGCGCAAACGCGGTGGAATTAAAGGCACAGAGACAAACCAAGGCTAGGCTGAGCAGAGATTTCATTGTCGTCACCTGAAAAGGAAGGATGCTTGTTTTTGACGGCCACGCTCGTGGCCAGACGGTCTGGGGATCGCGCAGCATCTTAACATGAATGAGCGCCGCGCGGCGACGAACTTTCAGAAAGCTGTGGAAGCTTTTTTGAAGAGGCTTTAGGCCCGGCACAGGCCAGCGCCCCACGTGAAACCTGAGCCGAAGGCGGGAAGCAAAAGATGGTCGCCCGTTTTGATGCGATTTGAACGCCGCAGCGTGTCGAGCGCGATGCCCATCGAAGCTGAAGACGTATTGCCGAAATCTTCTAGGACGGAGACAACCGAGCCGCCTTCGGTCGGAAACTTGAGGCCGCGCGCGACCTGCGCCAGCAAATTCGCATTGGCTTGATGCGGAACCATCCAAGCGATGTCAGTCGCCGTTAGATTATTGCGCTGAAGCACTAATTGCGAGGCGGCGACGATTTTGCGCGAGGCTTGCAGGATGACGGATTGGCCCACCATGCGTGGGAAATAGTCTGCCGCATGTTCCGACGCGGAATGCGCGTGCGCCGCGCCATACTCCGTGCCGGGGGAGCGCAAGCCTAGGTCGTCAACGTACGTGCCATCGGTTGCGAGATGAATGTCAAGAATTTCAAGCGCGCCCTCCGTGTGCTCGCCGGAGACGAGGAGCGCGCTCGCTCCGTCTCCGAAGAGCATCGAGGTTGTTCCCGAAGCGGGCGAGAGGTCCAGATAGGCTGATTGAATTTCAGCGAGACAGATGGCGACGTGGCGCGCCGTGCCTGCCGCGATGAGGGCGCGGGCCAGTTGCAGCGCGTAGAGCGCGTTACAGCAGGTGGCGCGAATGTCCAGGCAGGGAATCTCGCGCAGGGAGAGAAGTTTTTGGATTGCAGGGGAGCTGCCGGGAATGAAGCGGTCGGGCGTCATCGTGCCAAAGAGCAGGTAGTCTACGTCTTCCGCTTGCAGGCGCGCGTCTTCCAGCGCCAGCTTGAGCGCGGCGGCGGCCAGCGAGCTGGTCGTCGTGCCGGGTGTTGCCCAGCGACGACGACGGATGCCGGACGATTTATAAATCTGTTCGGCTTCGAGGCCGAGCCGTCCGGCCAACTCTTCGTTGGTGATGATGCCTTCCGGCACGGCCATGCCGGAACCTGTGATGTAGGCTTTCACGCGAAATGTTTAACTCTGGCGTGCAGCGACGTAGCGCTCAATCGCTTCGATGGTCTGAAAGTTTGCGGGATTCACGTCCGCGTCGGGGACTTTAATTCCGGTCTCGCCCTCAAGCACGGAAACGAAATCGACGAGCGCGAAGCTATCGAGCACGCCCATCTTGAAGAGGTCGTCGCCTGACTGCGGTTGCTCCGCGCCGTTTACTTGCGCGTTCTCGTTAAGATAATCAATCACACCCTGTGGCAAAGCCATAATGTTCTTAGTTGCTCCTTAGTCGAAAGTGATAGGTAATGGGTGATAGGTGATAAGTAACAGAAAGACGTTTTCTCTTATCACCTATCACCCATTACCTATCACCGTCCTTATTTTTGCGCGACCATTTGTCGAGTGCCCGCGCGCGCCTTGTATTTGAGATAACTGTCTTTGATGGCTTCGAAGATTAAGCGCCCGACGCGTTCAGCGCCTTCGGCTGTCGGGTGCGTCAGGTCGCCGCCGACCAGATGATTCTTGCCCGTGCCCGCGGCCCACTTCGCCATCGTGCCTGAGCCGCCCATCGCCTCAAAGGTGTTGAAGAAGGCGCAGCCCGTCTCCAGCGCGACTCTGCGCTGCATCTCCACTATCTTCGGAATGGAAGGCATCGTGATGATTTTGCCTCCGCCCGCGCGCTTGCCTCTATCCATCGGGGAGATGAGCAAGATAGAAACGCCGGGCAGCGCCGCGCGCACGCGCCGGATGACTTCGCGCAGGTCTTTATCGTAGCGCTCCATCTGGTCATCGGAAGCATACTGGCTTTCGTTTGTGCCGTAGTTGATGATGACGAGGTTCGGGTTGCGATGTTGAAGCTGCTCGGCCCAGTGGTCTGGGTTCATGGCGGTCGCCAGGAGACCCGCGTAAGCGCCGTTGACGCCGAGGCTGTCATAGACCACGCCGGGGCCTTCGTTTTCGATGACAGCGCCGAAGAGACGCACGCTGCCGCTCAGGCTCTTGACGCTGAAAGTGTTTGGGCCGCTGCCGGGCGCTTTAATTTCGTAGAAACCGGAGTTGGACATCTCACTCGCTGTCGAGACTGTTTGCGCGCCCGTGCCGTTGACATCGACGCTAAACTGGCCGCCGCCCGGCTGCTGCAAGTAGTAAACTTCCATGCGGGAAAAATTCTTGCCCGTCTCGCCCTCGCTGGCCGGAGCGAAGCGCGCATACTTGCCGGGGCCGCTCGCTCGCGATGCCACACCGCCCAGGCCAAACTCGCCGTCGCCCAACTTGCCGCCAATCATCGGGTTGTTGTCCCAATCGCCGCCCGAAGTGAACGTGATGGCCTGATGTCCGTACCAAGCCCACGGCCTGTCTATCAGGATAAAGCCGTGGCCCGCATCGCCGTATTGTTCCTGCATGATGCGGCGAACGGTGCTGGTGATGCCGTCGTTGGTAATCGGTGAATCGCCGTAGTGAGTGATGCGCGTAATCGCGCCGGGCTGCTTTGCTTCCGTTTGCATGAGCGACGCGAAGAAGGCATCGAGCGCACGCGCGGGGTCTTCAATCGGATGCTCCGAGCCGACGATGACCGGAGCGTCGCTGCCCGTCGTAGCGAAATCCGTGCTGGCCGTTGTCGGCGCACCGCCCGGAATATCAGCGCCGCCCTCGTTCGTCTTGCTGCCGTTAAAGGAGACGAGTTCCTTGAGGTCGGGCAGCATCTCGCGATAATTCTTGAGGCCCGGGATAACATTCGCGAGGCCGGGGAAAATGAGCGGCAGGCTCGCGAAAATGAGAACACAAACGATGGTTTGCGCGGGCTTACTGAGCAACACCGAGCGCGTGCGCTTGGCTTTCGTCGCCGGAGACTCAACGGTCTCGACCTCAACATCCAAAGCGGCAGCGGGCACGGCTTTGCCGCTGCCGCTGACTTTCGCGATTAACTGTGTGAAGAGAGAGAGCGGCACGCCGCAGCCGTTACAAAACTTCGCGCTGCCTCTCAAGCTTGTCCCGCAGACTTTGCAAACCATATGCTTTTTTTGACTTCCCCGAAAACTTCGGACGCAATGAGCGACCGCCTTAAAAATTACCGTAAATAAACTGCGCCTCTGTGCCCGCCAGGTAATAGAGGCCGACGGCGATGCTCACAATCAAAGCCGCCTGCGCGGGCGCGGGCAGCCAGTTCCAACTGTCGCGCACACGGTCAAACGCGTTCTTCGGCAGCCAGTGTGAGAGATAACCAAGGATGAGCGCAGTCAGCACAGGCGTCGCCAGATTGCCCGCGCCCGGCTGCAATTCTCCCAGCCGCTTCAAGACTTCCCAGGCTTGCGACAAGCTCGCGGCCTTGAAGAAAATCCACGTCAGGCAAACGAAGTGGAAGGTGGCGAAGACGCAGAGCGCCTTGACCCACCATTCCTGTCTGGGCTTGCGCTTGAGCTTGCGCCGGCGATTCTCCCACCAGCGCGTAACGGCGAGGCCGAGGCCGTGCAGCCCGCCCCAGATGACGAACGTCCACGCCGCGCCATGCCACAGGCCGCCGATGAGCATCGTCAGCATAACGTTGCGATAGAGATTAAAGGGGCGCTTGCGCAAGCCTCCGATTGAGAAATAGACGTAGTCGGTCAACCAGTTTGAGAGCGTGATGTGCCAGCGCTTCCAGAAATCAACGAGGCTCGTCGCGCGATACGGCGAATTGAAGTTGATGGGCAGCCTAAAGCCCAACAGCAGCGCCGAGCCGATGGCGATGTCGCTGTAGCCGGAGAAGTCGCAATAGATTTGGAGCGCGTAGCCATAGACGGCGGCCAACGTTTCGACTGACGAATAAAGCTGCGGCTGGTCAAAGACGCGCCCGACCAGATTGTTTGCCAAGAAGTCTGCGATGGCGACCTTCTTGACGAGGCCGAGCATGATGAGAAAGATGGCGTGCGTGCCTTCCTCGTTTGTCAGTTGCGGGCGCTCCTGAAATTGCGGCAGCAATTCTTTAGCGCGCACGACCGGCCCGGCAATCACCGTCGGGAAGAAGGCGACGAACGTTAGATAATCGACGTACCTCGTGGTTGGCGGCATCGCTTTGCGGTACACGTCTATCACGTAGCTCAAAGAGCGAAACGTGATGAACGACAGACCGAGCGGCAGAATCAGGTTTTGCAGGACGAGCGGCGAGGTTTCAAGTCCGACCTTATTGAGCAGTTCGTTGAGCGAGAGGCTAAAGAAGTTGAAATACTTGAAGGTGAAGAGCGCGCCGATGTCCGTCAGGATACTAACCGAGAGCAGCAGTTTGCGGTGCGCTTGGTTTTCAGTGCGTCCGATGCCGCGCGCCGTCAGAAAGTCAACGGTCGAAAGGAGAAAGATGAGCGCGAGAAATTTCGGATTCCAGAGCGCATAAAAATAGTAGCTGGCGGCGAGAATAAACAGCACCGGCACGCGACGGCTGCGCAGGGTCGCCAGCAGCCAGTAGGCGAAGAAGACGACGGCCAGAAAGACCATGTACTTGCCGCTCGTAAAAAACATGCTCTACTTACTCCATCTCTCTTTTCCAGCGAGTTAGGCTCGCTCGAGACTCACCCATTGAGATTATCGCCCCGCGCACGGGCCGCGCGCGACGCGTCCGGCAACAGCGCTCGGAAAGGAAAGCCGCAGGCTCTCGTCAGTGATGACCGTCCCGCATGACTGTGGTGTTCCACGTTAATTGCAGGCCAGATGAAAAGTTGAAAATGCGGATTGCAAAGCTCATGACGACGCTAGGACAGCGCGGCCAGCGAATTTTGCGGGTTAAAAGAAATCCCCTTGAACGCTAAACCTCGAAAGACCACTCAACGGGCGCGCGGGCGCTTGTTTGTCGGAGGAGTTTAACTCTCAAACACGTGCACGCTTCAGCCGTTGCCAGAGGAATATACAAAAGCCTCTGTGCCGTCGTCAATCTCCTAAGCGGAAAAGAGTTAAACCATTGCCGGGAGTTTTACCGTCGGTCCCGCACGAGGACGCCAGACGACGCGCTGTTGATTGCTTTTGCTGGAACAAAAAAGCAGGGACGCTCTGCGCCCCGTGCTCGTCAAACAACTAAGTCTGTCTTTCAAGCGAGCTTCGCCCTCTATTGAGAGCCGCGCGCTGCTACTGGCCGCGGCCTCTGTTCGGGCGTGTGTTGTTGTTGCGCTGCGGGCGGGCCTGAAATTTCTTGAAGGCATCTATGATGTCTTCATAAAACATCGCGCCCATGCGCGTGTAGCCGGGGCTGCTGAGGTGTACGCGGTCGCCTTGCGCCAATCCTTGAGAGGCCCAGTTGTTGATGGAGCCAGCGCCGCCCATCGCTCCATATGAACTCCAGAAGGCCGCGCCCGCTTCAATGGCCGCGTTGCGCTGCGCCTGAATCATCGCGGGCATCTTCGCCACCGCCGTTTGATTATCGGCGCGGTCCGGCGGGCCGTAGACGAGAATTGAAGCCTGCGGCGCGACCTTGCGCAGCCGCCGCAAAATTTCCGCGAACATACGCTGGTACGACTCGATGCTCCAATCGTCGTCCGTCACTTCGTTGGTGCCGTAAGCGAGAATGATTAAATCGGGCTGGCGCAGTTCGACGTTATAGAGGAAGGAGGTTTCGTTGACCCAACCGCGCAGGCGCGTGGCACGCGCGCCGTTGATGCCGAGCACATCGTAGGTCACGCCCGGCGAGAGATGTTCCGTGACGATGCCTGAGATTCTAGCCTTGCCAGGACGCACCGTGCGCACTTCGATGCGATGCTCGCCGTCGGCTGGCGCTTCCGAAGCGTAGAAGTCCGGCGTCGGCGCGTCCGCCTGCAAAGAGATGGGCTGGTCGAGCACGCTTCTGCCGTCAACGAGAATATCAATCGCGCCGCCGCCCGGCTGTTTCAGATAGTAAATCTCAAAGCGCTTGCAGTTGGTTTGCAGCCACGCGCTCTCGCCCGCGCGATCGGTCGTCAGGCTCAAGCCCGCGAGGCCGAGAAAAGGCTCGTACATTCCCTTTTGCCCGACGCCGTCAACCCACCAGCCGGAGGTCGCGCCGTTTAAGACACCGCGCCGTGGCGTGCTCTGCGGGTTACGCGGAATCATGTAGCCTGCGCCGCCGTCGCCAAAGTCGCGTTGGAAGTCGCGGCGGATTTCAGCCGTCAGAATATCGGCGGCGGTATGCGAATCGCCGTAGTGCATCACACGCACGGGGTCTATGCGGCGTCCGGCTTTGGTGGCCGCCAACGCGCGGAAGAATTTTTCGAGCGCGGCGGCGTTCTCAATGCCTCTGATAGTTCGGGGTGTGTCGGTCGTCTCCTGCTGCCGCGCGGGTTGCGCGAAAGCCATCATCACACACGCCAACAAGCTCAGGCTGAGTGAAATGACCCAGAACTTTCTCATCACACCACCAATCATCTTCCCCAATACCCTTTCAATTAAGACGCTCGCACCTAAGGCCAAGAGGGGCGTGCACGTTACAATTTGTGTCGAATCAAGCTAATTCCCTAACGGGAAACAATCCAGAATAGTCTTTGGATGCGCCTGCAACTTCCCCATTCGGCGCGGCGAGGCTCAAGCAGAGATGCGCTGGCGGCGATGGCGGTTGCCATGCCAGCATCCCCTGTGAGAGCATCATAACCTGTTTCAGACCGAATTTGTCCAAAAATTTGCCGGCAACCCATAAATCATGCACTCAGCTTCACCCACACGCAATCGCCACGTTTCGCAAAAAGCGCGTCTCTTCACGGAATCCGTCATCCGCGAGATGACGCGCGAGGCCTTAAAACACGGGGCCGTCAATCTCTCGCAGGGCTTTCCAGACTTTGCCGCGCCCGAGGAAATCAAGCGCGTCGCCATGCAGGCCATCAGCGACGACGTGAACCAATATGCGATAACGTGGGGCGCGCGCGATTTTCGTGAGGCGATTGCGCGCAAGACTAAGTGGTATCTGAATCTTGACGTTGACCCTGAAACGGAATTGACGGTGACGTGCGGCTCGACCGAAGGCATGATAGCGGCGATGATGGCGACGGTTGACCCGGGCGATGAAGTCGTCCTTTTCGAGCCGTTTTACGAGAACTACGCGCCGGACGCCATTCTCTCCGACGCGCGCCCGCGCTACGTTCCCTTGCGCGCCCCCGATTGGAGCTTTGACCGCGACGAACTGCGCGCCGCCTTCAACGAAAAGACCAAAGCCATCATCATCTGCAACCCGAACAACCCGACCGGAAAGGTCTTCACGCGCGACGAACTGGAATTTATCGCCGCGCTCTGCAAAGAATTCGACGCCCTTTGCTTCACAGACGAAATCTACGAGCACATCCTTTACCCGCGCGACGACAAAGAAGTCGCACACATTTCGATGGCCCAACTCGAAGGGATGCGCGAGCGCACCGTTATCGTCAACTCGATGTCGAAAACTTATTCGGTGACGGGCTGGCGCGTCGGCTACGTGTTAGCGCCGCCGGAAATCACAGGCGCGATTCGCAAAGTCCACGACTTTCTGACCGTCGGCGCAGCCGCCCCCCTGCAAGCCGCCGGAGCCTTCGCCCTCCAGCTTCCCCCTCATTATTACGAAAAGCTGCAAGCCGATTATCGCGCGCGTCGCGACCTGCTCTTGCCTGCGCTCGAAGCGGCGGGCTTTCGCACCTTCCGCCCCGACGGCGCTTACTACATTATGACCGACATCCGTGAATTCGGCTTTGCATCGGATGTCGAATTCACGCGCCACCTGATTCGCGACATCGGCGTCGCCTGCGTTCCCGGCTCAAGCTTTTACAGTCGTTCGGAACTTGGCGCGCAACAAGTGCGCTTCTGCTTCTGCAAACGCGACGAAACCCTTAACGCCGCCGCCGAACGACTCGCAAAGCTCCGCTCAGTTTGAAACCGACGAAACCGAAGATTCTTTAACGACGATAACCAATGTGGGACGCTAAACGACAAGCCATCTGGCTCACGACCGCCATCGCCATCGCCACCTTCGTCGTCTACCAAAACGCTCTTGACGACCAAACAGGCCGCCTCGACCTAGGCTACTTCGCCCTGCTCGAAACCATCTTCCTCATCGTCATCGTCGTCATGTTCTGCGTCTACTCGCGGAAAAAATAGTAATAGGTAATAGGTGATAAGTGATAAGAAACAGAAGGTGGTTTTCCTCTTATCACCTATTACCTATCACTTTTCACTGTTTGGCTGGTTGCATAGTCTTCGCGCGGACGTTGACGCCTGTGTCTGCGACGAGGAGTAGGCGGCGTGCGTCGCCGTAAGGGACGTTGGCGGGTGAATAGGAAAGGATGTAGCGATTCTTGCGTAGTTCGTCGCAGATAGCCTTGGCGGCTTCGGTCGGTTCGTTAATCGGAAAGATGCGCCCGCCCGTTCCTTCAGCTAACTTTTGGACGACCTGCACGGGCTTTGGCTGGTCGCGCCTGAGCGCGCCGCCCGTTCTGTCCGGTGCTTGCACGGCATAGACCGTAATGTCCTGAGCTTGCAACTCGGCCAGAATATTCTCGAAGCGAGTCTTGCTGCCGCGGTCAAGGCCGTCGCTGATGACGACGACCACGCGCTTCTGGCTTGACGCTTTGAGCGGCAGCAACGCTTCATCAAGCACAGCCTTCAGGGCATCAAAGAGACGCGGGTCGCCTTTCTTGCGAAAACTCTTGAGGGAGGTTTCAATCTGCTTCGAGTCGTCTGTCCAATCAGCCACTATTTCGGCCTGCTCGTCGTAGCCGACAATCAACAGCTTATCGCCTTCAAAAATTTCATACGCGAACTCGCGCGCGGCGGCTTCGAGTTTTTCCACGTCCGCACGAATCGTCAGCGAATTATCGACCAGCAAAACGATGCGCGCGGGCGAGGGGTCAGGCGAGAAGCTTTTGATGCTCTGCTCGATGCCGTTGTCATAGAGCGCTATCTGCTTGGCCGTCACATGTGCGGTCGCGTCGTTCTCTCTGACGGCCACCACGTTGAGCGAGACGGCATCTTCATTGGAAGGGCGCGCACGCCGCCCGGCCTGTCCAAGCGCGAGGCTCAAGCCAACCAGCAGCAATAAAACGATAACGAAAGTCTGACGTATGCTCTGCATAAACTTTCAACTCTGAAAGATATTTTTCCCGACACGCCCTTTTGCGCTTATCAACTGCCGCTCGTCGTCTTCGTTGAAGCGCTCTTTTTATCGTTGGCTTTTTTAACCGTGGGTGTCTCTTTGGCCGCGGGCGCTTCTTTGGTCGCAGTTTTGTCCGCAGACTTGGATTCGGAATCGGTGCTCGTTTTTTCTTCCTTGCCGCCGGTTTTCTTGCCCGCGTAATCGGTCACATACCAGCCGGAGCCTTTAAACTGAATGCCCGATTGCGACCACTGCTTTTCCAGACGCCCGCCACACTTGCGACATTTCGCGAGTGGCTTATCGGTAAGCTTCTGCAAGATTTCAATGTGCGCTTTGCACTTCCGGCATTCATACTCGTAGATGGGCATCAGGCTTAATCTCCGTTGATTTTAACTGTTCGAATGAAACCGATTATATGAACCTTGCAGATTGACTGCAACTGTGACGTACATATGATGCGTTAATTCTCAAACGGTTGGTGTCGTCTCTCAAAACACTAAAAAAATTTTCCGTTATTCCGCGAATTTTCGACTTCATATAGTACAGCGCATTGCCTAGACGAGCATCAAAATGGCCTTCAAGATGAACGATTGGCAGTGTAAATGCCATCACTTATAGGCTTACGCTTGGTCGAATTAAATACATACAGAAAAAGGACTTAATTGCACTTTTTTAGTCCGCTGAAAGCAACCGGATTGTAACTTTGCCCATCTGACACTATGGTTTCGATGAACTGTTCTTTGTAAGTCGAATCCGCCATGCGCAGCCCCCAAACACTGCACTGAACATGCAGCTCTGATGATGAAAATCATCGCTCACATGGAGAAACGGATTTATGCACCTGACCCGATTTGTTCCCCACTTCCACTCCGCGAAGTTTGCGCCCGTTGCCGTTATCGCACTTTTCTTATTTACTAACTTAACCGGTTTCTTCTTTAATCAAGCGTTCGCGCCAGCCGTGCAGGCGCAGCCGCAGCAAGCCATTCTTAATCACGAAGCAACGGAAGCAGAAAGCTACATCCCGTCTGACATTCCTTCGTCCGGCGACCGCAATCTTGACCTTATTATCCTGCGCGCGGGCGAGCGCTACGGTGTTGACCCGCGCTTTATTCATCACGTTATCTGGCAGGAATCGAAATACAAAGTTCGCGCCAAATCGGGTGCGGGCGCGCAAGGGCTGATGCAGATGATTCCGGCGACGGCTCGCCGCTTCGGCTGCAAGGATGTTTACGATTCGGAAGAGAACATCAACGCCGGAACGCGCTACATGCGTTGGCTGCTCGAAAGATTCGACGGCAACATTTCGCTGGCGCTGGCAGGTTACAACGCCGGCGAGGGCGCGGTGGCTAAATACAACGGCGTGCCGCCCTACCATGAGACGCAGAACTACGTTCGCATCATCACGGGCCGCTACGGCAAGCGTCATCATCCGATGCTCTCGCCCGAACAGGCACGCGTCGAGTTTGGCCTGACGCAGGAAATCGCACAGTTACAGCAGTAGTCTTACAAACGTTCATCGCTTCTCCTTAGTCCCGCCCATTCGAGAACCGCGCGCCTTCAAGTTTGCTTTGCAACTTGGCGCGCGGTTCGTTATTAACTGACCACCTCATCCGACCTATAGTGCGCTCTTTTGCGCCTCACACTCTGACTCAGGCCGTCACCAAACTTATTTGGATTGACACCTCTTCGCTTGTCAGAATAATTTACTCTCTCGTTATCTGCTCACGCGAACGTTGTCTTCTTGCGATTTACAGAATCAATGAATAAATCCGCTCGCGGAGGATTCTCTACTAATCAATAAAGGTTATCCACTCTATATGGCTCAGCAGATTAGTAAAACATCAGTCGAGAGGGAGCAAAAGGGGCTTGATTTGTTTGGTTTGATTTCCGGCTTTATTGGGCTGGTGACAAACATTATTACCTTATATTCATTTTACAGAGCGACGGAGAGCCAGGGCGTTTCGTCGGGCGGGCTAAGTTCATTTAAAGGTTTGTGGATTGTCTCTTTAATCAGCATCACATATACGGTATTAATCTTTAGCTTCTACTGTCGAAGGGTGTTAATAGCAAGGTATGAAAGCCGTCGTCGAAGGAGATTGGCGGGAGTGCGAAGAAGCTCGGTTGAAAATGGAATTAGCCTTTACACCTGTTTGTTCGGAACTCCGTTATTCGTTTTTTATCTCTATTATGGCTATCAAGCCTTACGAGAAGTTATTTTAAGGATGAATCAACATCAACTTGAAAGAACATTTGGCACGGATGAATATGCGGCGATACTTTTCCGGCTCGGAGGATTTGCTATTATTGTCGGGCCTATTTTATCTGTTTGCCTATGCTGGTGGCTCAACAGTCTCGCGGAGACAATTTATTCTGCTCTCCACCGTGATTATAAATATCGAGTGATTCGATGATTTATGTTAGCTGTTAGTTAGGGAGCATTACATTTATCATTTATCATCGGTCTACTATGTCTATGACCGCAGAGTCGCTCTCGTTGGAGCGCAAGATAAAGATGCACGAAGCGCGCGAGGCGATTATTGACCGCCTCGCGCAGGAGCTTCCCGCCAGCATTGATCTTGACCGTTTTCTGCGCGCCGTGGTCAAGGAGCTTGGCCGGATGATGAACGCCGACCGTTGCGACGTGATTCAACTCGCCTCCGAGTCTGAGCTACGCATCAGCCATGAGTGGCGTGCTTCCGAGGACATTCCTTCCAGCGAAGGCACGGTCATTCCGATTGACTTGCGACAGCTCGCGGAGCGCGTTGACATCCGCCAGCCGATTCGTTTCAACGATACATCAGCGCCCGGCCTCGACCAGAAAGTGCGCTTTCTCGCGGCTAGTCTGGGAACGCGCTCGCTATTGGTCGTTCCCGTCGTCTTGGGCGGCGATGTGCTGGGCCTCGTCGGTCTGCACGACACGCGCGAGCCGCGCGTCTGGCTCGACGATGAAGTTTCCTTCCTTCAATCCATCGGGCGTCATCTAGCCATCGGCTACCAGTACACGCGCCTCTACACGGACAAACAACGCGAAGCCGAAACAACGCGCGCGCTGCTTGAAATAGCCAATGCGCTTAACGCTCGTTCAGACTTCGGTGAGGTCACATCCTTAGTGCTCGAACGCGCCATCGCGCTCGTCGCGGCGGACTACGGCGCGCTCGGCGTGCTCGACCCGGCGGGCGGAAGAATCAGCCTCGCCGCTTTTAACGCCGCGCCGCACGCGGCGACCGATTCCGTCCGCGGCCTGATTGAAACGCACGGGCAATCTTTAGACATCAGGGAATACCCTGCGATGATGGAAGTGATTGCCGAAGGCAAGACCCTGCGCCTGCTCGATACGGAGCTTCCCTTCACGCTGCGTCTTCTATTCAACAGCATTCTTGGCGGGCGCGCGGCGCTCGTTGCGCCCGTGCGTATCGGAGAGCAAATCTTCGGTTTGCTGGGTTTGGTTTGGAGCGTTGCGCGCGAAGGTTTTGCTGACCACGAAGTCGCGCTGGTCGAAGGCATCGCTGACCAAATAGGCACGGCGCTCGAACGCGACCAACTCTCGGCGGAAGTGATGCGCCTCAAAAGCGCGCTGCACGAACGCTACGGCGAAGAGCGCATCATCGGGCAGACGCCAGCCATTCGCCGCGCCATCGAACTCGCGCTCAACGTCGCGGACACACAGACCTCCGTGCTCATTCAAGGCGAATCGGGCACGGGCAAAGAGTTGCTCGCCAATCTGATTCACTACAATTCGGGGCGCGAAGACCAACCCTATATCAAACTCAACTGCGGCGCGATTCCCGAAAACCTGCTCGAATCCGAACTCTTCGGCCATGAGAAGGGCGCGTTCACGGACGCTCATGCGCGCCGTCGCGGTCGTTTCGAAGAGGCCAACCACGGCACGCTTTTTCTGGACGAAATCGGTGAGATGAGTTTGTCTGCGCAGGTGCGGCTGCTTCGTGTGCTCGAAGGCGGTGAATTCACGCGCGTCGGCGGCAACGAAATCATCAAGACGGACGTGCGTATCATCGCCGCTTCAAACATAGACCTCGAACGCGCCGTCGAGCAAGGGAGTTTTCGTCGCGACCTCTTTTATCGTCTCTCCGTGTTTCCGATTCGCCTGCCCCCTTTGCGCGAACGCCCTGAA
>CAZEZJ010000102.1:0-14038 GCA_964516695.1 uncultured Blastocatellaceae bacterium | reverse complement strand
CAATCAGAATACGGGGCATAAGCGGTTCGCAGTGAGCAGAAAGACGGTAGGCGGTAGACAGTAAGCGGTTCAAAACCAGAACTGGCTTTGTTCTTTTTTTGAACCGCCTACTCGGCTCGCTGTTTTACTGCTTACCGCCTACCTTCCTCAATTCTTCGAGCGTCTTCTTGAGCGATTCGAGCTTTTGTCCGGCTTCACCGAGTTTGCCTTCGGCGGTCAAACGCTGGTAGGCGGAAAGCTCATCCGCCGCGCGATTGATAAGTTGCTGTGTGTTTTGGGGCAGCGGCGCGGGCGGCGAAGCTTGAGGCTGCGGGCCAGCCTGTTGTTCGGTAGGCTTCTGTTGCTGCTGCTCATCGGGTTTTTGTTCGGCGGGTTTGGCCGATTGGCCGACGAGGTTTGCCAGCGCTTCCTTAAAATTCTGCCCGTAGCCGAGACGGTCCTGTGTGGCGACGACGACGATGCGCAGTTCCGGCATCGGGCTGCGCTCAGACCGTAGATAAATCGGCTCGATGTAAAAGAGCGAGCGGCCCATCGGAATGACGAGCACGTTGCCGCGCACGACGCGCGAGCCTTGTTGATTCCAGAGCGTAAACTGTCCTGAAAGCTGCGCATTCTGGTCGATGCGCGCTTCGATTTGCGCGGGGCCGTTGATGAGCCTTGATTTCGGGAAGTTGTAGACGAGCAGCGTGCCGTAGGCAGGGCCGTCGCAGCGACCCGCCATCCAGCCAATCATGTTCGGACGGTTGGCCGGAGTGAAGGGTAGTATCTGCACATATTCTTCCGCCAGTTGTTCGCCGGGCAGACGGGTCATCACATAGTAAGGCTCAAGCGGCTCTGACTGCTGTTGTTGTTTATCTTGGCTGGTCGTTTGCGTCTGCCGCGCCACGCTCCAAACATCTTCGCGCTGGAAAAAGACCTTCGCGTTCTGCGTGTGATAGAGACCGTAGACTTCGCCCTGGGTTTTGAGCAGGGTTTCAGGATAACGGACGTGTGTGCGCAGGTCAGCGGGCATGTTCGCGGCATCACGAAAGAGCGCGGGAAACGTCGCGGCGTAAGCTTTAATGAGCGGGTCGTCGGCGTCGAAGATGTAGAAGATGGTCGAACCGTTGTAGGCATCAATGGTGACCTTGACGCTGTTGCGAATGTAGTTGACGTTCTGGTCTCCGGCCCGGTAGTGGCGCGAGTAAGGATAATTGCCAGATTGCGTGTAGGCGTCCATCATCCAGTAGAGACGCCCCGTGTTGGAGACGACGATGTAGGGGTCGCTATCGAAGACGAGAAAGGGGGCTAGACTCTGAACGCGCTGGCGTATGTTGCGGCGCATCAAGAGCCGACTCTCAGGCGTCACGTCATCCGAGAATGGCAGCTTCGACAAATCGCCGAGCGACCATGCCAGCAGCATCCGGCGGAAAAAGCCGCCGACCGGAATGCCGCCCTCTTCTTCGTAGGCGGTGAAGTTGCCCGCCTCGCCCTGCGGAAAGTCAAACTCCTTCTGCTTCGTCCTAACGTAAATGTCCGTGTCGGTTTTCTGCCCGTAATAGATTTCCGGGCGCGTGAGTTTGATGTCAGGCGCGCTCGCCTCGACGGGCATGTTCGAGAGCACAAACTGCGGCATTCCTTCAGTTGTAAAACCGTTTGACGTGTTCATCGTGACGCCGTAGCCGTGCGTGTAGATTAATTTCTCGTTGTCCCAGTTGCGCGAGCTGGAGGGCAGATTGTTAATATCAAGCTCGCGCGCCGCCAGCATCATCTGCCGCGTCTGCCCGCCTGTTTGATAACGGTCAATGTCAACGTCAGGGAAATCATAATAAGTGCGAATCTCCTGCACTTGTCGCAGCGTGTCCTGAAGGGCGCGCCAATCCCAGAGGCGTATGTTTTCCAGCGTGGCTGTGTTGGCTTCGAGGTTTAAGCCTTCGATGGATGGGTCGGCTTCAAAGTCGCGCAGTTCGATGCGGTCGAGAGCGAAGGCGCGGCGCGTCCAGTTGATATTGTGCTCGATGTACGGAGTTTCGCGTCCCAACTCGTTGGGCTTCACGACGAAACTCGTCACGTAAGCAGGGATGAGCAGAACGGCGACGACGAAGACGGCGATGGGCAAAGCGATGCCCGCCAGCAAGAATCGCAAGCCGCGTTTGGTGAAAGCGTTGAGCAACGCGACGGCGGCGGCAATGATTAACGCCACGGCGACGAAGAGCAGGCCGGGCAGCACGTAGTTGGCTTCCGTATAGGTGACGCCGGAAAACGAATCGTGGTCTTGCCACAGATAGGGAAAGCGCGCGAGATAGGTGCGCCACGCGAGCAGCAACAAAAGAACAGCGAGTGCGATTGAGACGGCAGTGTAGCCCGTGCGGTTCATCGCTTCGCTCGCGGCTTTGGTCTTCAACTTTTGCGAGGCCGCGAGCAGCGCGAAGATGACCGAGGCGGCCAGCACGACGAAAGCGAGCACGGTCAGCCACCAATTAATCGCTTGGTGCACGGGCAGCGTAAAGAGATAAAAGCCCAGCGACTTTTGGAAAATCGGGTCAACGCCTTCGGTCGCAGGCTGGTTCAGGTAGAGCGCAAAGGAGCGCCAGTTATCTTTCATGCCTAGCCCGAAAACGAGGCCGAGCAAGAGCGAGACTCCCCACGCAGCGGGCCGTACGAAACGCGCGGGCGAGAACGAGACGGGTTGATTATTGACGACGATGGTGCGCCGTTCGAGCGTTGAGGCGGCGAAGATACGTTCGAGCAGCAGCAGCGCACCGCGCACAATCAACACCGTCAGCACGGCGAAGATGAGAAAGGTGAACAGCTTATAACGAAAGACAGTCCAGTAGACGGACGCGTAGCCGAGCGAGCCGAACCAGAGCGCCGAAATGTACATCGAGAGTCCGCGAATGAGCGCGAAGACGAGCAGCACGATTCCCACAATCGCCCAGCGCCGCCAGCGCCGACGCGGAGGCTGCTTCTCCTCCCGGCTCACTTCGATAATCACATCATCATCGTCATCATCAACAGCGGTTGGCTTATCCATGCTCCATAGCATACGCCGAATAGCCGTCTGCCTCAATGGCGTTTGCATTCCCGGCGACCATACAGGCACAATCTTTCCCGCATGAACTTAACAGCCCTACTGGCGCGGCGCGCTCCCCAATCACGTTTCTGTGCCCTAATCTTCATCTGCATTTCCTTCGGCCTGTGTTTGTCGGCTTGCGCCTCTGGGCAAGGGGAAGAGCGCGCTCCGTTCGTCGCGGTTCGCACGCTGGCCGCAGCGACAAGCGACGCCGCTCAGCGACGTTTCGGCAATCCGTTTGGCATCGCCGTCGCCGCAGACGGCACAGTGTTTGTGACCGACGGAGAACGGAACCTACTCGCGCAGATAGCGCCCGATGGCACGACGAAAACCGTTACTGAAAATCTCAGCACGCCTTCAGCCGTGGCCCTCGCTCCCGATGGTGCGCTCATCGTCGCAGACACAGGCTCGCACACCGTTAAGCGAGTTGACCCGCAGAGCGGCAGCGCCACGCTCATCGCGGGCGTCGAATCGCGCGCCGGATTCGCGGACGGCAACAAGACAGAAGCTCTCTTTAACGGCCCTATCGGTGTGGCCGTCGGGAAGGACGGCACCATCTACGTCGCGGATACCTACAACGACCGCATCCGCTCGATTGACGTGCAGGGCATGGTGCGGACGCTCGCTGGCCTTGATGGACCGGGCTATGCCGACGGGCCGACGGGAGCGCAGGCGCGCTTTCATACTCCCTGCGGCATCGCCGCTCTGCCCGATGGCGCGCTCGTCGTCGCGGACACAGGCAATCATCGCCTGCGCAGAGTTGAATTGAGCGGAGCGACGACGACCATTGCCGGAACGGGCGAGGCGGGCCGCCTCGATGGCTTCATTGAACACGCGCTCTTCGATTACCCGATGGGCGTGGCCGTTGATAGCGACGGCACTATCTACGTCGCGGAAGCGGGCGGCCCTGTCGTTCGAGCGTGCGCTTTCAAGTACATCCCGCAGGTGTTCACGCTGGCGGGTGTCTCGCCCAGCGGCCACGCGGACGGCGGGCTAATGGAAGCGCGTTTCAATCATCCGGCGGGCGTCGCCGTCGCCCAGGATGGAACGGTGTTTGTTGCCGACACAGGCAACAATGTCGTGCGCGTCGTCTTGCGCGAAGGCAGCGAGCGCGGGCGCGCGATAACGGCCACAGAGGCGCGAGCAGAGCGCCCGTCTGCCGCAGACTTTCGCACGAAGGGCGCGCCGCGCTGGCCCTACGAGCCGCCCGAGCGCACGCGCGAAATCGCCGCCACCTTCGGTGAGATTCGCGGCGAGATTAAAGACGACAGCGATGCTTGGTTTCACAACGGCCTAGACATTCCCGGCGCTTACGGCGAGACTGTGCGACTCGTGCGCGACGAGCGCGTGATGAACCCGCTCTCCGTCGAAGGCATTGGAACGGGGCGCGAGCGCATACGCTTTCCCTCGCTCGGCTACATACACCTGCGCGTCGGGCGCACGCGCGATGACAAGCCCTTCGATGATGAGCGCTTCCGCGTGATGCGTAACGATGAGGGCAAGGTGACGGGCGTGCGCGTCACGCGCGGCGCTCGGTTTAAGGCGGGCGATGCGCTCGGCACGCTTAACGACCAGTATCACGTTCATCTCATCGCGGGGCCAATCGGCTCTGAGTTTAATGCGCTGGCCGCGCTCGATTTGCCCGGCGTCAAGGACACGGTTGCGCCCATCATTGAGAAAGACGGCGTGCTCCTGTTCAATCGCGACGGGAAACAGTTTGCCAATGTTTCGTCAAATGGCAATGAGCAGCAACGTCAGGACAAAGGCGCGCCGCTCGACGTTGAGGGCGACGTGAGAATCGTCCTTCGCGCTTACGACCAGATGGACGGCAATGCCGCGCGGCGCAAGCTCGGCCTCTATCGTCTGGGCTACCGTATATTGAACACTAACGGCGAGCCTGCGCCCGGCTTCGAGCAGCCGCTCGTGAACATCTCCTTCGAGACTCTGCCGGACGACCCCACCACAGCGCGCTTCGCCTACGCAACGGGCAGCCAGTCAGGCTACACGGGCCAAACCATCTTCGCTTACATCTTGACCAACAGAGTGCGCGACCGCGAAGCAGCCGAAGACTACTGGCACGCGTCTGCGCTTCCCGCAGGTGATTACATCGTGCAGGTCTTCGCTGAAGATTTTTTCGGCAATCGCTCCACGCGTGACGTGAGGGTCAGAATTAGCGGACAGTAGGCGATGGACTGTAAAACCGTAGTCTTCCAAACGACTGCCGCTTGCTGAATTAACGCCGCCGCTCTAACCGTCTACTGCTTGCCGCCCGCCGCCTGCTGCGCAAAAGCGCTTTTACCGGAAGCGGAAATAGCGGTATTATTGGTTCACGTTCTCGAATTGGCTGAACACGAATCGCCTGGCATCATCGCGCTCAAGCCCCCCATTAGTTCTCCCACGGTTAGTTAGTTGACGAGAGGTTGGCTGGCAGTCGAGCAGCGTCCGGCTCGTCGAATTTGAAAAAGGGTAACGGGGTAAGCTCTGGTTTCGTGTGGCCGCTTTGGCCTGTAAATTGTCGAAAGGCTCTTTTGGAGAAAGTATTGTGAGTATGAAAAAAGCATCTCTTAAACTGACGACCACGCTGGCGCTCGTCGCTCTCGTCTTGAGCGCTTCCATTATCCACTCGGCGGCCAGCGTCGAGAAGGACCGTAAGGCCACGACAGCGCCCGCGATACGTGTCGCGCCTCCGGCTCCCGTCTTCGACGACGCGGCGCGCGTGGCCGAACTCACGAGCCGCCGCCAGCGTGTCGCGCAGAAGATAGGGCCGCAGGGAATGCTGGTGCTCTTCAGTACAGAGCCGCGCGTTTATACTAACGACGTGGACTACGAATTCCGGCAGGAGAATAATCTTTACTACCTGACCAACCTCAATCAGAAGGGCGCAACGCTCGTCTTGCTGCCGGGCAATCCGCAGTTGCCCGAAGTGCTGTTTCTGCCCAGGCGCGACCCGGCAGCCGAGACGTGGACAGGCTACATGTACAGTCCTGAAGAGGCGCGGCGGCTTTCCGGTATCCGGGAAATCTGGGAGGCCGGAGAGTTTGAGCCGTTCATGCGGTCTGTCCGCAATCGCCAGCCTTATAGCCCGAAGGCCGAAGCGCTGCTGATGAGCGCGGGCAGCGCCAACGCGAGCACGCAGCCCATCACGCCGCCCGTCCCCTTGGCGGGGCAGACCGTGCCAGCCGCCGGCACGGCCATTCCGGCCCGGCCAGTCTCTAATCAAACACCATCGAACGCGACCACGACTAACGCTTCTTCAACTCCGCAGGCGACGAACATCAGCGCCACACAACCGGCGAGCGGTGGGCCTGCCGTTGCGGCGACTGCCGCGACGACAGGCTTCGAGTCGCTTTTTAACGCGATGGCGAAAAATCAGGCGGGGCTGTACCTGCTGCTGCCGTCGCGCGAGCCGGAAAGCCGCGAGTTTAAGCAGGAGCAGAGCTTGGCTTCGCAGTGGGCCAGAGTGGCGACGGGCTTTAACGTGCATACAGCCGCGCCCATCTTCGCGGAGATGCGCCTGCGTAAGTCTCCGATGGAACTGCAACTGTTGCAGCACGCCATTGATATTACGATTGAAGCCTTCGGGCGCTCGATGGCCGTCGCGGGGCGCTCGCAGTGGGAGTATGAAGTCGAAGCGGAAGTCGAATACACCTTCAAGCGGCGCAACGCAGACCACTGGGGCTACCCCGCCATCGTCGGCTGTGGGCCGAACGCGACGACCCTGCACTACAACGAATCGCAGAGTCGCATCGCGCCCGGCAGTTTGTTGCTGATGGACGTGGGCGCGGAATACGGGCATTACACTGCCGACGTGACGCGCACGTTTCCCGTCAGCGGCAAGTTCACGCCCGAGCAGGCCGAAGTTTACAACATCGTCTACGCCGCTCAGGAAGCAGCCGCACGCGCCACACGGCCCGGCGCGATTTTCCCGAACGACGTTCACGGCGCGTCGCTCGAAGTCATCAAAGACGGCCTCTTGCGCCTCGGCTTAATCACAGACCGCGACTCCGACCAATACCGCATCTGGTTTATGCACGGCACGTCACACTGGCTCGGCATGAACGTCCACGATGTAGGTGGGCGCGGCGTCCCGCTGGCGGCGGGCATGGTCTTCACCAACGAGCCCGGCATCTACATCCGCGGCGATGCGCTCGACTATTTACCGAAGACGCCCGAGAACGAAAAGTTTATCGCCGCCGTCCGCCCCGCCTTCGAGAAGTACAAGAACATCGGCGTCCGCATCGAAGACGACATGCTGGTGACGGCAGACGGTGTGAAGTGGATGACGGCGGCGCTGCCGCGCACGATTCCCGAAATCGAATCACTCATCGCCCGCGCCTCGCGCGAGTTGAAGACCAGCGCCCTCGACCTTAACCTCTTCGACTGGCCGCGCACGGTCGTCGCCGGACTCGACGCCGACCGTGCATTGACTCTTTCGGGTGATGCTGCCGACTTCAACCGCTGGCGCTTTGCCGCGCGAACCAATGTTCCGAGCGGGCGTTTGCTGCGGCGCGGCTTCGTCGGCTCTGCCAGCGAGTACGCGCAGCACGACCTCGCGGGTCACCGGCTGGAATGAGTTGCTAGATTACGCGTTGATTAACGCCGCGCTCGTTTGAGATTTCAAATCCAGCGGCGGCTCTAACCCTCAACGCGCCTCTAGCCGTCAGCAGCAACATGGACGAGCGGTCATTCCGCCCGGCGAGAGCGTGTTCTTTCCGATGACCGTGGCCTTTCCCGTGGCCGCATTGATGTCCAAAAGCTCGCCAAAGGTTGAAGTGCCATAGAGCCGGCAGCAGCAGAAAGCCAACCCATACACGGTAGTTAAACCCGTTGGGCCAATAACGGTCGCGACGCCTGTATTACGATTAACCTGCGCCAGTACGACCGACCCGCCTGAGTTCAGCGAGGCATAGAGCACGTCATTTGAGTCGAAGGCGAGGTCGCCGCTGGAGGTGAGGCCGCCGCCGAAGTTGCCGACCAGTGTTCCGGCTCCGGTGACGGGATTGATGCGAATCAACTGCCCGTTTGTCGTTCCGGCATAAACTGTGCCGTCGGAAGCGACAGCCAAGCCGTTAGTCGTGAAGCCGCCGCCGATTGCGCCTATGATGACACCCGCTCCGGTGTCAGGGTTAAGCCGAACAAATTGGCTGAAAGTTATTCCATACAACGTTTGGCCGTGAAAGGCTATATCCGTCACGCTGGCGATATTAACGGCTCCCACCAGACGCGACGAGCCGGTCGCGGGGTCAAGCGTGTAAAGCCTACTGGAAAGGTCTGCGACATAGAGACATCTACACATTGTGGTTTCTCCTTTTGAAGAAGCAAGCCTGAGTTTCCGTGCCTGGACTACGCGCCTGTGCGCGGCCCTTCGGCTTGCTGGTTTGACAAGGGTGGTCTCGTGGCCGCTGCCCGTTAAGGCATTGGCTGAGTAGCGCTGGTTCGGGCGAGGTGCTCAACCAGCTTTAAAGAACAGGACGACCGGAGGTAGTTCGAGCAGATAAACGGCAATACTTATGCCGTAAGGATAAAGGAGAAATTAATAGAGCGAAACGAGGGGTGAATTGCCGTCGGGCTTTCGTTTGTGTCCACAATCGTTAACAGTGATGTTGACAATAGTTGACACTGGCACGTGCAATCTATGTACGCCGCCTCACGAAGTAGCTTGCGCCGCCGGGAGATGACCTTCGCCGCGTTGTCGTTCAAGGCTCAGCCTATTCGTAACCGAGCGCTTCGACGGCGTCCTGCCGTGCGGCGCGCAAGGCCGGATAGAGCGCGCCGATGGTGCCGCCGACAAGGCCGACCGCGAGAGAGACCAGCAGCCAGCGCGGCTCTATGTCAATGACGAGCGAGGTCGAGCGCATCACGGCGAAGCGTATGAGCAGGGTGAGGCCGATGCCCGTCAAGACTCCGAGCACGCTCACCAATATCGCCTCCTGCTCAATCACCCAAGCGATTGATGCCTTCGACATCCCCAAAGATTTGAGCACGCCAATCTGGCGCGTGCGCTCCGTGACGGTCGTGTACATCGCCAGCAAGATGACGAGCATACTGATGGCGGCGGCAATCGCGACGACGACGTTGATGAAGACGTTGAGCGCGGGCACGCCCGAAGCGTAAAGCTCCGGCAAGTCGCGCGTGAAGATGATTTGGTCGTCGGGAAACTGCTCGCGGATGCGTGCGGCGACCGCTTCCTGTTCCGCCGGATTATTGCAGGAGACTAGAATCGCCGTGCAGCGTTCTTCGCCCAAGCCTTCTTCGGGCAGCGCGCCCACTTCCTCCTGCATCGTCTTGAGCGGAATCTTGACGCGCCCGCCGCCCGGCGGGTCGTAGACGCCGACTATCTGGTAATCGCGCTCGAAGAGCTTGATGGTCGTGCCGACCACGTTCGTCCGTCGCTCCTGTTGCCAGACGGAGTCCACTATGGCCTCATAACCGCTGTTCGATAGTTTTCTTCCTTCCTTCATCGTTAACCCTGTGACCGCCGCATACTCGTCGAAGTTAATGCCGTCAACGAGACGATTGCCGAAGCCGCTCTCCGTGGGCAGCAACTTCTGGCCGATGGGCAGAGCGGCGCGCACGCCCGCAATCTTCGCAATCTCGCGTGCACGCTCGACGGGCAAGGCGAAAGGCTGCGAGCCGGTCAAGCCGATGGTGCCGGAAGCGCTGACTCTTATCTCCGCGTTGAGATTGGCCTCGCGCCGCCCGCGCTCGCGCAAGACGCCGTGGGCCAACCCCGTCGTGAAGACGATGAGCAAAACTCCGATGCCGATGCCGAGCACGCTGACGACTGTGCGCGCGGGCCTGTGCGCGATGTTTGAGAGAACAAGGCTGTCCATAAGTTTACGCAAGCGCGGGCTGCGGTCCATCAAGCGGCGCGTCGCTGAAGGCATCGCGCGCCAGAGCAGGATGACCAGCCCGATAGCAGTCCAAAAAACCGTTCCGGCCTTGCGCACCAGCGCTAAGGTCACGCCAGTGGCCGCCGCGAATCCGAGTGTGCGCAGGATGATTTCCGTCCCGCCTTCATAGACGCCGATGGTTGCCGGAACGAAGCCGAAAACGAAGTTGATGACTTTAGTTAGCGACTCGATAACGTATGCCGCCTGCACGCGCGGGCTAAAACCCAGCATCCTGAGCGTGACATAAACTTCGACGACGCTCGACGCGTGAGAGAGAATGTTATAGCCCAGGATGGCGAAGAACGAACCTGGATGGTGGTCGTAAAAATCATAAACGTTTGATTCGAGTTGATAGATGTGCTCGCGCCTAGAGGTCAGCAGCTTAGGATGTATGCCGGAGCGAGCCAAGCGGTCAATCAGCCACGTCAGCAGCATCACGCGCCGCTTGTGAGCGAGAGCCGCGGCGACTATTCCGAGCAGCGCGAAGGCCGCGATGGCGAGCAGCGTGTAGTTGACGACGCGCGGCAAACTGTAGGACGCCAGCATCACCAGCGCGCCGCCGAGGATAAAGAAGACGACCGACAGGTAATAGAGAATATTGTCTATCACCAGCGCCGAGACGCTGCTGACGAGCGGGACGCGTTTTTTGAGGAGCGCCACTTTCGTCGCTTCGCCAAGCACAGGGCCGGTGAAGGTCAGGAAGCTGACGGCCTCGCCACCGAGCCTCGCGGCGAAAGCTTGAAAGATGTTGACGCTGCGATGTTCAGGCGAGACGGCTGTGCGCATCGCTAAGGTGCGCAGGACGTGGCGCGAGCCGTTGATGCCGAGCAGGATGAAGAAGCCAAAACCGATGCGCCCCAAAGCATCGAAAATCGGCTGCATCCCGACGCGGTTGATAACGTAAACGAGAAGTGCTACGCCGAGCAGGAAGGCTATGCCCTGAAGCCAGACGACGTAGCGGCGCGCCTTGCCGGATTCAGGCTCTCCCGCTTCATCGGAAACAGATGCTTCGTCAATGCGCGCGGTCGTCTCTCTCAACTGCTCGTCGCTAGTCATCAAGGTCTCGGTGGCGCTTCGACGGCAACTGGCGAGGCCGCTTCCATTTTACCCGCGCCGCCCAACACTCCCTCTATAACGCGGCCCGGGAAGGAACGAAAACCCTTCTGCCAGAGAACGGGGACGGGCAAGCGCTCATCGCGCAACAGCCCTGTCAGCGCCATCACGGTCGGTACAAAACTCAAGCTGTCATACGGCTCTTCGATGACCTCGCGTTGCGGAATGCCCGTCCGCTCTCCTCCGGCCAGCATCAAAGTCGAGTGCGTCGAGATACGGAAAAACGAGCCGTGATTGCCGCCCGGGTTAAAGCCGCGCACGTCGAAGTTCCAGTGATTATTAGCCAGCACCAAGACATCCGTTTCCGAGAGCCGTCGCTGCCGCTGCCGAAAACGCCGGATTAATCTCTCGTCGTCAGACAGGCCAGCCACATCCGTCTGCAACGATTCGGGCACGTGCCTGGCAAGCTGTTCGTTCAAGCCGATAATCGCGTTAGAGTAAGTTGTTTTATGCACGGCGCGCAACCACTCCAAGTCCGTGTGCCATGCGTCCAGCCAGCCCGCGCGCTCGCTCGCCGCCACCAGGAGAGCCTTATCCTCCCAAATTTTCAGCGGCAATCCGGCGCGCCAATCCGCGCGCGTGAAATGTATTTGACCGTCTTGCTCTTGCCACAGATTTTTAACCGGCAGATAACGCAACTGTAAACGACCTGCCTCATCCCCGCGCGCGAGAATCAAAGCCTGGCGCTCAGGGCCGCCGTACAACCACACGGCGTCGCTTGTCGGCCTCAACTCGCGCTCAAACTCCGCGGCCAGCGCTTCACGCGGAATTCTGACCGCGACGAAATCAATCGGATTATTATCAACCGCCGGCTGCACGTTATTGCGCACGGCCCGAGTGTTGAGCAGCGAAAAATAGTCAACGCGCGCAAAACTCTTTTCCATATCGAGCGAGCCGTCCGCTCGAAGCGCAAACCCTTTGGCCGCAGGGCCGGCCACGTAGTTCTGCAACTTATAAATGCTGTTTGGCTCGCCCATCGCGCCGCGTGCGATGAAGTCTTCGATTTTCAGCTTCGACGGCTCGAAGCTTTCAGGATGCAGGGCCAGCAGGTTCGTGAGCGTGCGCGCGTATTCCGTATATTCGCGCACGTCGCCCATCCCCGAATCCCAACGCGCGAAGAGTCTTTGAGCCTCTCTGTCGCGTCCGGCGGCGGCGTCTTCCTTCGTCCATTTCTTCGGCAAGGCGTCTAGTTGCGCGCGTTGTTTTTCGAGTTGGCGATTGAGCGCCGCAATCTCTTCTTTGAGTTGCGACAACATCAGGCTCCAGTCACTTCGCCGCCTCTCGATGGTCTCGAAGAAGGCGCTGCCGAGCGCACGGCGCAACGGCGCTGAAAGCTCTTTTTGCTGAAGCTGCTGCCAGAGGATATGCAGAACGTTGAGGTCGCTGTCGCGTAGATGAAAAGCCGCGCGCTCGTTGCCGTCAAAATCAAGGAGCGCCGTCGGATACTCTGTGCTCTGGCCTTTGAGATAGTAGGTTTGGTCGGTCGTCGTCGTCACCAGCGGGACGAGCGGGTAGATGCCTTTGAGCGAATAATCGAGCAGCAGGCGGCGCTTGGTGACGACGTGATGACCGCCGCCTTCGCGGCTGCCCAAGAGCTTGACGAGATTGAAGCCCTGACTGTAGACGCCGCCCTTGCTGTTGAGGCCGTGGTCGGAAACGACTATCAGCGCGGTCTCTGCCGCCTGCGGCGTTTTCTGTATCGCCGTCCAGATGCGCCCGACCAAAGCATCCAGTTCTTTGAGGGCGATGAGATGCGTCGCGGCGTCGTTGTTGTGATGCGCCGCATGGTCAACCTCCGAAGTGTAGTAGTCGAAGTAACGTATCTTCGGGTTGCTTAGTTTCTCTATCAACTCGCGTTCGAGTTGGTCCATGATGATAGCGCGCGCCTCGATGCCCATCGTCCATTCATCAATCAACTCGCGCGGGCTGCGGGTGGTGAAACGATTTTGCAAGCCGCGGCTGAGCGTCGTCCAGCGCACGCCGCGCTGGTACAACTGAAAGCTGATGTGGCGTTCGTCGTGCGGGAAGGCGTCCATCAAGAGAGGAAGGCCCAACTCGTCGAGCACTTCGACGCCCGGCATATCAACGCGCCGCTGCGCGACGTTGGCGATGTAGAGCGGGATGAAATTCAGGTAGTCGTAGGAGTGCAGCGTGTAGCGGTCAAACTCGACGTTGCCCTTCACCTGAAGATGTTGGCCCGTGTCGAGCAGCGACCATGAGGGGCCGGAGAGGCTCATCCCGCGCACGTAGAAATTGCTGACGCGCGTGCCCCGCTCATAAAACACATGCTCGAACCACGGCAACTCGCTTTTGCCCGTCCGTGGATTACGCTCGCGCACGTAGCGTTCAACCAACTCATTCGGCAGCCCGTCAACTTTAATGATAACGACGCGCCGCGCCGTCTGCGCCTCGGCCGCGAAAGGCAGTAGCAGCAGGACGAGCACCAAAGCTGCCGCCTGAATGAGGAAATGATGAGGGCGTAGCTGCATAGCTATGCGGCAGAGCAGGAGACGCTTTCGCCGCACAGGGAAATGATTTTGCATGAGAGACACAGTTTGCCCGCGTCCTGTCTCTAGGCGTCTCATTGTCCAATCATACTCAAGATAGCCTTCGCATCAGAGGGCGCGATGCGCTGCTCTTGTTTGACGGCCAAACGCAAATACTCCGCGCTCAAGCTGCGCCATCTGGCGTCTAACTTCGCATCGCGATAGATGCGCAAGAGTTCGGCTTTCGCCGTCTCATTATTGATGCGATAAAGGCAGTTCAAAGAGAGCTTGAGCGTTTCTTCGTCCTGCGTGCGGGCGAAGATGCGAGCCGCCGCGCTGGCTGCCTTGCCGCCAGCCTTGTCGCCATGCTCAGCGATGAAGCGAAGCGACCGTCGCACGTCTTCAATATTCCAGACGACTTCTACCTGCGGGCTGGACTTCGCCACTTCGCGCAGGAAGCGCACGTGATGATTGAGACGGCGCGCGATGTCGAG
>CAZEZJ010000101.1:8022-14042 GCA_964516695.1 uncultured Blastocatellaceae bacterium | reverse complement strand
AGCCGACCGCGACGGGTTGGGACCCCATCCGCATCGCGCTCGCCTGGACAGTTCTGATGAACCGCCTCGGATACACGCGATACATCGCACAAGGCGGCGATTGGGGGAATGCTGTGACGGAGCAGATGGCACTGCTCACGCCGCCCGGATTGATCGGCATCCACACCAACATGCCGGCCACCGTCCCGGACGACATTGCCAGGGCGCTCGCATCCGGCGGCCCGACGCCGTCCGGCCTCTCAGCCGACGAGAAGCGTGCTTACGAGCAGATCGACTTCTTCTATAAGAACGGCCTCGGTTACGCGAACGAGATGTCGCACCGCCCGCAGACGCTCTACGGGATCGCGGATTCACCTATCGGTCTAGCCGCCTGGATGATTGACCACGACTCGGCGAGCCAGGCGCTCATCGCGCGAGTTTTCGACGGACATTCCGAAGGGCTGACCCGCGACGACATCCTCGACAACATCACTCTGTACTGGTTGACGAATACGGCAGTCTCTTCGGCGCGGCTCTACTGGGAAAGCAAGCTGGCCTTCTTCGCCCCGAAAGGCGTCCCGGTCCCGACCGCCGTGAGCGCATATCCTGACGAGATTTACCAGGCCCCGCGGAGCTGGACAGAGAAAGCCTATCCCAAGCTGATTCATTACAACCGCCTCCCGAAAGGCACTCACTTCGCGGCCTGGGAACAGCCGCAGCTTTTTACTGAAGAATTGAGGGCAGCTTTCCGAACGCTTCGGATGAGCGCGGCCGGCTGAAAGGATTACGCAAGGTTCACTTAAGAGTTGAAGGACGAAAGAAGGTTCAGATGAAAAAGGCTCGAATCATAGCGGTAGCGGTGCTGATCGTCGCAGGCGGTTTGGCGCTCGTTCTGGCGCAGGGGCAGCAACAGCTTGGATCCAAACGAACAGACCTACAGCGGCACGATCTCAGCGCCCCCGGACGCGAGGTCGTCCAGACGATTGTCGAACTCGCGCCGGGAACGACGGCTCCGAGGCACACGCATCCGGGCGAAGAGATTATTTATGTCCTCGAAGGCACTTGGGAATACACGGTGGAGGGCAAGCCGCCTGTGACCCTCAAGGCAGGCGGTGTCCTGTTCATTCCTGCCGGAACGATCCACTCGGCAAAGAACGTCGGCAGCGGCAACGGGGCGGAGCTCGCCACCTACGTCGTCGAAAAAGGTAAACCGCTCATCACGCTGGTGAAGTGAGAACTCGCGGACCAATACGAAGGTATCGACCGATACCTTCGTCTAATAGATTTATCTTCTTACTGGGAGTGTAATGCTCCAGCCCGCATGAAAAATCGTCGTTCGCCTGAAAGGAGTGACAACAATGACTCAGCAATTTGTGCGTTACAGTCCGGACGTTGAACAGGAGGAGCCCGATTTCGAACAAACCCTTCAGCAGGTCCTCGATGACATGAAACAGCACATGCGCGGCTCGCTCAAAACCGAGGGGATCGGGCTTGTGGTGCGCAACGCCCATGCCAAGGGTTACGGTCTGGCCCGTGGAGAATTTGAAATCCTCAGTGGACTGCCGAACGAATACGCACAGGGCATCTACGCGAAGCCAGGACGCCACGAAGCCATGGTTCGTTTCTCAAACGGGACCAATCACGTTGGCGCGGATCGGTTCATCGGACCGATCACAGGCATCGGGCTGAAGATTTTCGGAATCGAGGGGCAAACTCTTCTGGAAGATGAGCCGGACAGTCACACCTTCGACTATGCGCTGATCAACCACCCGGTCTTCTTCGCCAACACGGTCGCGCACTATGTATTCATTCAGACTTTGTTTGCCGACCTTGGCCTAGCACCGCCAGCGAACCTTACGCCGGAGGAAAGGCAGGCGGGCCTCCACCGCGTTCTCTACAACTTTGTGACGGGCAAGGGCACACTGCCTCCTGAGCAGTGGGCCTGGGAAGAACTCGGCGCCTTCCTGCGTCTCGCGCAAACCAAGCCCGTGAACCTCCTCCTCTCGACGTATTGGACTATGGGTGCGGTGCGGCATGGCGACTACGTCGCAAAGGTTCGTGTGGCCCCGGTTCAATCGTTCGCCGACCGCGTTGAACAGCGGGCTCTCGATCTCACTTCGGCCGAACAAGTCTTCCGGCCGGCGCTGGTAGCGGAGCTGCGTGAGCGACCCTACGAGTTTGATGTCCAAGTCCAGCTCAGCACGGATCTGGCTCGAATGCCCGTCGAGAAAACGACGGTAGTTTGGTCCGAGAGCCTCTCGCCATTCTTGACCGTCGCGAAATTGCGGTTGCCGCAACAGGACATCGGAGGGGAAGACAATTTCGAGAGGATGGATAAGACGTCGATGTCCCCCTGGCGCGTCACCGAGCCGCACCGTCCGCTCGGCAGCATCATGCGTTCGCGCAAGGAGGTCTACAGGCAATCATCCATCCTGCGCCACCAAGCGAACAATCAGGAGCGTAAGGAGCCGAAGAACCTGGCGGAAGTATTCGGGGAGCAAATGGCCGCCGCCAAGTAGGTGTGCGCGAGATAGCTTCGATCGGCAAGCGAACTACCAACATTCGTTAAGAGGAGAGCACGACAATGCAAGCACAATCACAGATAGCGACCGGATCGGAAGAAAACCTGACCATCGAGCAGAAGGTCCAGAAGGTGAAGGAGCTTTATGCGGACGCGCCCGAACTGGGCAGAGTTGCGCTGGAGAAAGGGCTTCCCGATCTCACACGCGAGATGGCAGCGGCGACGGGGAGACAAAGCGCCGGTCGAGTCGGCGCCCGTCAGGGCAAAGTTTCGGAGCTGACCGGGATCCTTCCGATTGCGGAAGGCGGAGCGAAGCGACTTCGCGGCCTGCTGGACCTCCTGGAAGGCAACTTCCGGGGCGCGGACAAGGTCGGCACGCTTCACGACATGCGCTTCGTTTTCCTGGATAACGACACGAAGCTGCTGTTCGCCACCGCCTACGATGGCGAGTGGGACGCCTACATCGACGACTTCGTGACGAAGATTCCTAACGCCCTGGATTTGCTCTTCTGCAATATCGAGGGGTGGCCGGGGATTCATAGCCCGTCGATCAAAGACTGGCTCGTCCAGCACCAGCTGACGGCGGACGCCTGGTACGTCGCCAGTCCCAACCTGACAGTGGCGAAGACCCGAAAGCTCGAGCGCATCGGTGAGGCGCTGGACGAATTCCTCGACAAGGTCAGTGAATAGGAAAAAGGCAGCATCCATGGCCGCGCGCAGAGTGACCGTTAGATAGTGGATTATCAGATTAGCAGGAGTAAGAAGACCAAAAGGAGAAGATAGTCATGGCAACTCAAACACAGACAGGGACCGCGCCCCAATCCGATACTGGCGCGCAAAAGATTCAGCAGATACGCGAGTTGTTCGCGGACGCGTCGGATGTGGGGAAAAGGGCGCTGGAGAACGTGCTCAAAGAGTTATCGGGGCAGGTTTCGGAACCTCCGCCGCCAATCGAAAGCGCCGGGCGGGTTGGCGCACGTCTCGGCAAACGCTCGGAGTTGACCATGATCGTTCCGTTAGTGCCTGGCGGAGCCAAGCGGCTGCGCACGTTCCTGCAACTGCTGGGCGGCAACCTTTCACCTGGTGCGACCAAGGTCGGCACTCTCCACGACATGCGGTTCGTGTTCATTGACAACGATACGAGATTGCTCTTCGCGACTTCCTTCGACGGCGACTGGGACACTTATATCGACGACTTCATCGCGCTGATTCCAGACTATCTGGATCTCATGGACTCTGCTTGGGAAGGCTGGCCGGGGATTCGCAACCCCGGGGCGAAAGATTACCTGGTTAAGCACCAGATAACGGCAGAAGGCTGGTTCGTTGCCAATCCCGAGCTCACTTTGGCTGAAATCGATCGACTGAAGCGCGTCGGCGAGGCCGCTGACGAATTCCTCGACAAGATTCAGTAGCCCGGGGCGGCGTGATCGTTTTGTTCATGGTCCGGGTCCATTCCGACTCGGACCATTGGAGGAGGCTCGAATGTCGTCCCTCTATGAATCTGCCGGGGCACGTATTGCGGCGCGTGCGCCGACGCTCGACTTGCACGAAATCCAGGCGACCGTACTTAGGCCGAGGCCCGCGCCGTACTTCGGCACTCACGTGCTTTTGCGAATTGACGATGCGCAATCTGGTCGCGAGCTTTTTCGGCGGCTGACACCTCATATTGATTCCGCCGACAGTTGGTGGAGTGCGGCCAATCCCTGGCTTTCGGTCGGGATCAGCTATGCCGGCCTCAAGGCGCTCGGCCTCCCCGAGGATTCGCTGCAAAGCTTTCCCGAAGCTTTTCGCGAAGGGATGGCGGCGCGCGCCCGACAACTCAGAGACGTAGGCATCAACGATCCGAAGAACTGGGACGCGGCGTACGGTAAAGGTGAAGTCCACATCGGGGTGCAAGCATTTAGCGATTCCGAGGAAGATCGGCGTCGCATCCTTGGCATCGCTCGCGAGCAGCTCGATGGCTTGTCAGTCAGCATTCTAGCCATGCAGGATTTCGGCGCACAGCCCGGCGACCTCAATTCACTGGGTTACAAAGACGGTATCGACCAACCCGCGATCGACGGTAGTGGGTTCGACCCGCTGCCAGGACAGGGAGAGCCGATCAAGGCCGGGGAGTTCATCCTCGGATACCCGGGTGAGACAGGCTTTCCGCTGCCGATGCCGCAGCCGGACATACTCGGTCGCAACGGAACATATGTGGGCTTTCGCAAGTATCAGTCGCGCGTCGGTGCGTTCAATCGATTTCTGCAAGCGCATGGCAGCACCGAAGCAGAACGGGAACTGCTCGCCGCGAAGCTGGTCGGGCGTTGGCGCAGCGGTGCGCCGCTGGTGCTGGCACCGGAAGTTGACAACCCGGCACTCGGTGCTGACGCGCAACGGAACAATGACTTTGACTACGCGAACGACCTGCGTGGCCGGCAGGCGCCGTTCGGATGCCATATTCGGCGCATGAACCCGCGCGACACGAAACTCACGCGGCTGACAGACGTCAAGATTCATCGTCTCATAAGGCGCGGCACGACGTATGGGCCGCCATACGATCCGAATGCTCTTTCTGAAGCGGATGACGAAGTGCCGCGTGGCGCCATCTTCCTGTTCATTAGCGCCAAGGCGATGGCCACTATCGAGTTCCTCCAACAAGAGTGGATCGACGATGGCAATTTCATCGGTATCGGTGACGAGCGTGACCCAATCATTGGGCTGCAGGAAGACGGCGCGACCTTCACCATACCAAAAGATCCGGTAAGACGTCTCGTGCGCGGCATCGAGACGTTCAACGTGCTCCGCGGCGGCGAATACTTCTTCATGCCAAGCTTAAGTGCATTGAACTGGGTCGCGAATGGCTTTCAGTGATTAGGCTCTCGAAAGAGAAATGATGCTCGCATACAGACTGCTGAAAGAGCAAACACAACCAGAGTTTCAGGACGTGCCGGAGCCGCACGCGGGTCCCGGTCAGGTAGTAGTCAAAGTCGCCGGCTCAGGCCTTTGCCACACCGATTTCACCGTCATATCTCGCGAGCGAAGCTACTGGAAGAACGATGGGCCGCCCTTCACGCTCGGGCACGAGATCGCCGGGTGGGTAGAAGAACTGGGAAGCGGAGTTAAGGGATTCCAGCATGGCGATGCCGTGGCGGTCAACCCGTCATGGGCCAGTTGCGGACGCTGTCACATGTGCCGGTCCGGGGAAGAAAACTTTTGCCTGTATCAGAAAGCCATTCGCGCTCCCGGCGTCGGTTACGATGGAGGACATGCGCCCTACGTCATGGTTCCCGAGTCGAGGTTCCTCGTGCCCATCGGCGATCTCGACCCGGTTGAGGCGGCGCCGCTCACCGATGCCGGGCTCACAACATACACAGCCATCAAGGCGGCGCTTCCCGGAATCTATCCTGGCAGCACTGCGGTTGTGATCGGCATTGGCGGCCTTGGCTTCTATGCGGTTGAATTCCTTCGCCAATTGACTGGCGCTCGAATCGTCGCCATCGATTCGAGCGAAGCAAGACTGAAGCTGGCCAGGGAGTAT
>CAZEZJ010000101.1:0-8012 GCA_964516695.1 uncultured Blastocatellaceae bacterium | reverse complement strand
GAGTGGCCCTAGCGCCGCGGACCAGATTCGCGAGATCACCGGCGGGATCGGCGCGGCATTCGTCCTTGATTGCGTGGGAGTGAACGCGACCCTCGCCACGGGGGTCGCCGCCCTGTCATGGCGAGGCCGCCTGGCTATGGTCGGCGCAGGCGGCGGCTCAATTCCCTTCGACTTTTTCAAAGAGGCTCCAGGTGCGCAACTGGTGACAAGCCTGAACGGTGGCGGCGTCGCGTTGAAGGAGATTGTCGACATGGCAGCTCTGGGTCGAATCAAGAGTCTAGTGGATCGCTATCCTCTCAGCGCGGTGAAGCAGGCTTACGACGATTTCGAGCAAGGACATCTGGTCGGGCGAGCGGTGATGATACCCGAAGGAGTAGAAGCACCCGCAACGTGACTGTACGAGTAAAGGTGCTGAAAACCACAGCATTAAGGAACGAGGCGATTTCAGCAAAAACCTAAATAGTCAAAAGGAGGACACAATGTCCACGATCCACTTCAAACTGACAACCACCGCGACACCCGAGCAGTTCATCGCCGGACTCACCGACTTCGGTCCGGGTCGCGGGAAGATTTTTGGCAATAGCACGGACGAATACCTAAAGGTTCACAAGACGGGAACAAACTACGCCGACGTCACCGAGGGTTCGGGCGGCATCTGGGAGCGCCTGAACTATAACTGGTCTGATCCAACACACATAGTCCTTACGACCACTGATTCGAACTTGTGGGGAGGCCGGTCAGGTCATACCTATACGTTAACGCGACAGCCCAACGGCACGACCGACGTTGACGTCGAAATTGTGCGTGATGGTAAGAACCTTAAGGGAAAGTTGCTCGGCGCCTTTCTGGGGATTATCGGCAAGGGGCAGTTGGAAAAGGTGTTCGCAAAGAGCCTGAAAGCCATCGAGGCACGCAACTACGAAGTCGGCATGGCGGCAAAGGCCTAGACGAAGTCGGAACCATGCTTCAGTTGCTCTCAGCTTTCCATGAGCCTGTCGCTGTAGTTCGCCTACGCTCGCCGCAACATACATTACGAGGAATCACAATGCATCCTTTACGCAAACTACGGGAATCCGGTAAGCCAACAGCCGCTCAGGTGAGCGAGCTGCTTGCCGAAAACATAGTTTTCAATAGCCCCATCCTGATTCGGCCGATTGAAGGCCGCGAAGTCATCGCGACGATTTTCGCTCAGTCGAGCTCGACGCGTGGTTCGGGCACCTATACGGCCGAGTTTAAGCTCGATGAGCGCACCACCTTCTTGCGCTGGGTGGGAACCATGGATGGCCACAAGTTCGAGAGTTGGGAGGTCATCGTGGATAACGAGCAGGGGCTGATAGTGGAGCGCACTATTGCGATGCGGCCGTATCCGGCGCTGAAACTGTTCCGCGATGCCATGTATGCAGCACTCAAGGATAAGCTGCCGCCCGATGTTTGGGACTATCCAACGCCATAGTGTGACCTTAGCCAGGCGTTTCAGATCGTTACCTAAGCCTCTGCCGTCCGCTAGGTCGATACAGAGCTATTAATATGGCTAGGCGTGCGGAGGTAAGGACACTTCAGTTGTCTTAGGTCACCGAATGTTTCAGAAGATCACAATCTATGGTGACTCCACAAATTATTTTCAATCAGTGTATTCAGCGGAGGAGATAACATGACAACCGTGAAAAAAGCAGGAGTCGCGACAATCGACATGAAGCTCGAGGCTATCGTCATTCCCGTCTCAGATGCTAAGCGCGCGGAGGACTTCTACAAGATGCTCGGGTGGCGACAGGACGTCACACCTCCCGGCTCCGGCGTATTCCAATTCACACCGCATGGATCAGCGTGCTCGGTCCAATTTGGCCAGAACCTCACGTCGGCCGCCCCCGGTTCGGCCCAGAGAACTTATCTGATCGTCTCTGACATCGAGGCCGCCCGTGACGCGCTGCTCGCAATTGGCGTCGAGGTAAGCGACATCTTCCACTTGGGCCCCGAAGGCCCGGTCGGTGGTCCTGACCCAGAGCATCGCAGCTACAGCTCGCTCGCCTCGTTCAACGATCCAGACGGCAACAGTTGGTTGCTTGAGGAAATCACGACCCGTCTTCCCGGGCGCATTGATTCGGGCGTGACTTCGTTTGGCTCCGCAAGCGACATGGCGAGCGCGCTTCGGCGTGCGGCCGCTGCTCACGGCGAGCACGAGAAGCGCACCGGCGGGCTGCGCGACGAAAACTGGCCGGACTGGTACGCCGAGTTCATGGCGGCGGAGCAGGCCGGGACGGAGTTGCCGCAATAAATGTCTGAAGAAATCAAACATGATCGCCGACGCTTTCTTGCGACTGCGGCCATGACCATGGCGTCAGTCCAACTTGGCAAGATCGGTTCGGCGAAAGCCCAGTCTGGCGAGATAAAACCGGCAGGGGCGACCATGCTTGAGTCGGGCACGAACAGATCGTTCGGCGCACTAAAGCAGATTGAGGCCGGTCTCCTGAACGTCGGCTACGCTGAAGCTGGCCCGGCAAATGGTTCAACGGTCATTCTGCTGCACGGCTGGCCCTACGACATACACACTTACGTCGATGTCGCCCCAAGGCTTGCATCGAAGGGCTATCGGGTGATCGTCCCCTTTCTGCGCGGCTACGGGACGACCCGTTTTCTTTCCAGTGACACGCTCCGCAACGGCCAACCGGCGGCACTTGCTTCGGACATCGTTGCGCTGATGGATGCGCTCAAGATTGAGAAAGCAATCCTCGCCGGTTGTGATTGGGGCGCGCGCACCGCCAACATCATCGCGGCGCTCTGGCCTGAACGGTCGAAGGCCATGGTGGCTGTGAGCGGTTATCTGATTGGCAGCCAGGCACTGGGCAGGATTCCTCTACAACCACAGGCCGAACTCCAATGGTGGTATCAATATTACTTTGCCACGGAGCGCGGTCGCGCAGGTTACGACAAATACCGGCGAGACTTTGCGAAGCTCATCTGGCAGATTGCTTCGCCCAAATGGAACTTCGATGACGCGACCTTCGAGCGGAGCGCAGCATCCTTAGACAACCCGGATCACGTTGCAATAGTGATTCATAATTATCGTTGGCGGCTCGGACTGGCTGAAGGCGAGTCAAATTATGACGAGCTGGAAAAGCGACTGGCCGTAGGTCCAGTAATCACAGTTCCGACTATTACCCTTGAAGGTGACGCCAACGGTGCGCCGCATCAGGACAGTAGTTTCTATGCCAAGAAATTCTCCGGCAAATATGCGCACCGGGTTATCAAGGGTGGCGTCGGGCACAATCTGCCTCAGGAAGCACCGCAGGATTTTGCCAGGGCTGTTGTCGAAGTGGATGGGTATTGACGGGCGTTGCCGGAATTTTATTCAGTTGATTGAGCAAAACTGGCTAGGTTGATTTAACCGGGATTTAACGTAATCAGGTATATATTTCTTTACTCAGTTACACATACACGCCTCGTATTTTATTTCCTTCCTCGCCCGCAGGCTTAGTCATTGATCAAGCGGTCCAGAGTTATCAACGGCGCTCGACGGAGCGCTTTCACTTCAACCACCGGGCTGAGCTGCCTCGGTAAAGTAGATAAGGAGAATTTCAAATGCCATACGTAACTGTAGGTCAGGAAAACTCAGGCAACATAGACATCTATTACAAGGATTGGGGCACGGGGCAGCCCATCGTTTTCAGCCACGGCTGGCCTCTGAGTGCAGATGCATTCGAAGACCAGATGTTCTTTCTGGCCGAGCGCGGCTACAGGTGTATCGCACACGACCGCCGCGGACATGGCCGCTCATCCCAGCCTTGGAACGGCAACGACATGGACACCTACGCCGACGACCTTGCAAAGCTCGTCGAAGCGCTCGACCTGAAGGACGCGATTCATGTCGGTCATTCTACGGGCGGGGGCGAAGTCGCGCGATACATAGGCCGCCACGGAACTGAAAGAGTCGCCAAGGCTGTGCTCATCGGCGCTGTCCCTCCGTTAATGTTAAAGACGGAAGCAAATCCGGGCGGCACGCCAATAGAAGCCTTCGACCAGATTCGCGCTGGCGTTCTTGCCGATCGCTCGCAGTACTGGAAAGACCTGTCCATGCCCTTCTATGGTTTCAACAGAACAGGTGCCAAGGTCTCAGAGAGTTTGCGCGAATCCTTCTGGCTCCAAGGGATGATGTGCGGTTTTCCCGGCTCCTATTACTGCATTAAGGCATTTTCCGAGACGGACCTGACGGAAGACCTCGAGCGATTCGACGTGCCCACTCTTATCATGCACGGCGACGACGACCAGATCGTGCCGATTGCAGCCTCGGCGCTGCTCTCGTCCCAGATTGTGAAGGGCGCCACTCTGAAGGTTTATCCGGGCTTGCCGCACGGCATGTGCTCGACTCACAAAGATCTCATCAATGCGGAGTTGCTCGAGTTTATCGGGAAAGCTCAGGAAAGCTCTCAAACGGCCTGAGTCCCGGTCGCTCTCGGCAGACGCGCTGGATGTCGGCCAGCAATCCCGAATTCCAAGGTCGCTTGAGCTATATAGCTCAAGCGACCTAAACGAGAGGTTAATCATGAAGAACACAATGTTAATGTTGGTTCTACTACTTCTTATGACGACGGGCACGTTGTTGGCTCAACAGCCCACGGTCACACCGCAGGCCCCACAGGCCACGGTCACATCGCTCATGTCGAAAGATCTGACAGAGCTTCCTGGCAAAGAAGTCCTGATGATCACGGTCGATTATCCGCCGGGCGCCATTGATCCCATCCACCGGCACAACGCACATGCGTTCGTTTATGTGCTGGAGGGATCAATCGTGATGCAGGTGAAAGGTGGAAAGGAAGTAACACTGGCACCGGGACAGACCTTTTATGAAGGCCCCGACGATGTTCACGTCGTGGGCCGGAACGCAAGCAGCACCAAGCCGGCAAAGTTCGTAGTCTTTTTCATTAAGGACAAGGGCGCGCCCGTGTTAGTGCCGGCACCGGAATGAAATTAACCGAACCTCAAAACCAACTCCGAATCTGTGACGGAAATTCTCGCTCGAAGAACGACGGTCATCAGAATGGAGGCATTCGATGAGAGAAGATCTTGCCGCAGTCAACGTCACCCGGACGTATACGCTCGCCGCGTCGAACATCGCGATCTTCACCTTCATGCTGTTCTTTCTGTACCCGAGGTTCGAGAGCGGCAGAATTAATCCCTTGTTGTTTCAGTTCACACTGATCGCGATGGGTGTGGCGACCTTCTCCCTCGTGTTCGCGACGTTGCACTACTACTGGTGCTCGCTTGGCGGACGAATGAGTGACACCGACAGGACGCTGTACGCCCGGAGAGCTGATCGCTTCTGGCTTCTTGGTTACACCATGATGTTCCTCGCACCAAGTCTGGTCCTATTTTTGCTCGGGCTTCTGGCAGTCGCATCTGTCTGGCTCGCACTCTGGCTGGTGTACCTGTTCTTCGTGGTCCGCTACTTCCCAAAGATCCAGACGCCGCAGGTCTCTTAGTACGAGGAGGCGAAATCAAAATGGTCGTTATCGGCGGCACCGGGCGATCACCATTCAAAATAAGGAGATTGAAGAAATGAAGGAATCAACTTTCGAAGGAGTCGGGGGACTGAAAATTTTTACCCGCTCGTGGCAGCCCGAAGGGAAAACACGCGGCGTGGTCGTCATCGTCCCCGGGTTTAATTCGCACAGCGGGCAATATCTGTGGGTCGGCGCACAATTCGCGGCGAAAGATTTAGCGGCTTACGCGATAGATTTGCGCGGGCGCGGGCGTTCCGAGGGCGAGCGTTACTTCGTCGAAAAGATGGAAGATTATACCGACGACGTGGCGGCGCTGGTCAGAACCGCGAAATCGGAAAACCCGGGCGTGCCGGTGTTTGTTCTCGGTCACAGCGCGGGCGGTGTCGTTTCGTGCGTTTATACGCTCGACCATCAGTCAGAGATCGACGGCCTTATCTGCGAGAGCTTCGCATACGATCTGCCGGTGCCCGACATCGTTCTTTCGTTTCTCAAGGGATTGAGTTACATCACAAAGCACACCCATGTCTACAGCTTGAAGAACGAAGACTTCTCCCGCGACCCCGCGGTTGTCGATTCAATGAACAATGACCCGCTGATTAAGGGCGAGTCTGAGCCGGTGCAGACCGCCAAGGTGATGATAGATGCCGCCAGTCGGCTGAATGAAGAGTTTCCCCTCATCAAACTTCCCGTACTCATTCTGCACGGCACGGAAGACAAGGCGACGAACCCGAGAGGCAGCCAGTTCTTTTACGATAACACCGGCTCAACGGACAAAACTCTGAAACTTTATGAGGGACACTATCACGACCTGCTAAATGATGTTGATAAAGAGGTCGTGATAGCGGACATTCAGAGCTGGATCGACGCGCGCGTTCCCGCAATACAAACCAAATCCGTGACGGCGACAAACACGGTCGCTCAAGTGTAACTCCGAGTCCGTCTCGCAGATCACACGTTCCGACTTCGGACGATAACGAAAGTTCATGAAGAGGTTAACCATGACGAAGGAAAAATCGAATAAGAAGATTGTGGTTATTGGCGGCACCGGGCTCATCGGGTCAAAGGTCGTAACGAAACTCGTTGAGCAGGGCTACGAGGTTGTAGCTGCTTCACCGAACTCGGGGGTAAATACCCTGACCGGCGAAGGACTCGCCGAAGCTCTTGAGGGCGCGTCTGTAGTCGTCGACGTGTCGAATTCCCCGTCGTTCGAGGATGCGGCGGTGATGGAGTTCTTCCAGACATCAACTCGCAACTTACTCAGCTACGAAGCGGCGGCAGGTGTAGGCCATCACGTGGCATTATCCGTCGTCGGCTCTGACCGTCTGCCCGACAGCGGCTACATGCGTGCGAAGATGGCTCAGGAGAAGCTCATCAAGGAATCCTCGATCCCTTATTCGCTCGTGCGGGCGACGCAGTTCTTCGAGTTCCTGAAGCGCATCGCCGACTCCGTTACCGAAGGCAACACGGTTCGTTTGCCGTCTGTCGGATTCCAGCCCCTGGCGGCTGACGATGTCGCCAGTGCGGTGGTCAAAGTCGCTATCGGATCGCCGTTGAATGGAATGGTTGAGGTGGCGGGGCCAGAGCAGTTCCGTTTCGATGAATTCATTAGCTGGGGTCTCAACGCCCGGAAGGATTCGCGCGAAGTTATTGCTGACCCGCACGCGCGATACTTCGGCACTGAGCTCAGCGAGCGCTCACTCGTTCCCGGCGATGGCGCGCTGGTGGGCGAGACGCATTTCAAAGACTGGCTGAGCCGGTCTGCAAGTCAGAATTAAGGAGCTAGTGTTTTTTAACTAAGCCTCGAACCAGAAGGAGATTCCAATGAGCGAAGAAGACCTGGAGTTGCTGGTAACACTGGATGATCCGGGGGACGAACCGGAAGAGGATACTTTCAACCATCTTCAGGCCGAAACTACCATCGAGGACTGGCTCGGTCAGCGCCTTCCAGCAGGGTATCGCCTCGACCAATCACCAGAAACCGCTAGTAATAATGATGCTTACAAGATGACGTTTGGTGAGGGCGATTGGACATGCACCTTATCAAGACTGACCGTCACGATGAATGATTCAACGAAAGGTATAAATGGAAACGTGATTGAACCGCAAAACACGAGATTCGACATCGAGGTTTGCACAGTCACACGTTGGAAGAATGGTGAGATTGTCGAGCAGAAGCAATTTTATGAACTGGTCGGAACCCAAAAGCAAATTGCATTCATGTAAGCATTTTGGACCACTGTTCTCGTTCGGCTTTTCACGAACATCAGGAGGACTAAAATAATGAGTTGCTGTTCGCATTTATCTGAAATTAACAATGTTACTGCGAAAACCCCGAACGGTTGTGAAGAGTGTTTGAAAATGGGCGACCAATGGATTCATTTGCGTCTTTGCGTAACCTGCGGTCACGTCGGCTGTTGTGATGAATCAAAGAATAAACACGCGACAAAACATTTTCATACGACGAATCATCCCATCATCCAATCTTTCGAGCCGGGTGAGGATTGGGGCTGGTGTTAC
>CAZEZJ010000100.1:9595-14052 GCA_964516695.1 uncultured Blastocatellaceae bacterium | reverse complement strand
GAGTTATCTCCATGCAGCCCGATTCGCCGCTGCACGGGCTGGAAGGGATGAAGCACATGCCGACGGCGCTCGTGCCCGGAATTTATGATGCGTCGCTGGCTGATGAAGCAATCGAAGTGAACACAGAAGACGCCCAAGAGATGACGCGCAGGCTGGCGCGCGAAGAAGGTCTTTTCGTCGGCGTCAGTTCGGGTGCCAACGTTCACGCGGCGCTCAGGCTCGCGCGCGAGTTAAAGCCTCCTTCAGTCGTCGTCACGATTCTGTGCGACGGCGGCAGCAAGTATTTGAGCGAGCATTTCTGGGCCGAAGAGAGATGATTAAAATCGCGGCGAGTCTTTTAGACCGTATCAAACGCCACGCGGAAACCGAATACCCGCGCGAGTGTTGCGGGCTGCTGGTAGGAAGCATTGAAGACGGCGGGCGCACGCGCATCGTCGTCGAAACACACACGGTCGCTAATGCTTGGGAAGATGGGGAAACTCTGCACCGGCGGATGATGATAACGCCCGAAGACTACATGCGCGCCGAACGACTCTTCAGCCGCCAGGGCCAAGGCGTCGTGGGCAACTATCATTCGCACCCCAATCATCCGGCTGTGCCTTCGCAGTTTGATTTAGAGCACTTAGCGCCTTGGCCGACAATGTCCTACATCGTCGTCAGCGTCCGCGAACGCGTGGCCGTTGACCTGCGTTCGTGGGAGTTGGCGGCAGACGGCTCGCAGTTTATCGAAGAAGAAATCTCGGAAGGGAAATAGTTATGGCAGTCACCATTATCATCCCGACGGCGCTGCGCCAGTTTGCCGGCGGTAACTCGGAAATCGAACTGGAAGCCGCGACGGCAGGCGAAGCCTTAGAACGTTTGACCTCGACGCACGCAGAGCTTCGCAAGCATCTCTACAACGACCAAAACAAGCTTCGCAACTTCGTCAACGTCTACGTCAATGACGAAGACATACGCCACGCGAGCGGCCCCGACACTCCCCTCACAGACGGCGACACGCTGATGATTGTGCCTTCGATTGCGGGAGGCTCAACCATCGAAGAAGACGTTGCGACTTTGCCCGCGCTCACCAATGAAGAGATTGCGCGCTATAGCCGCCATCTCATCATGCCCGAAGTCGGGATGGATGGTCAGCGGCGGCTAAAATCTGCGAGCGTGCTGATGATTGGCACCGGAGGATTGGGCGCACCCACGGGGATGTATCTGGCCGCAGCCGGTGTCGGGCGGCTAGGCATCCTGGACTTCGACGTGGTGGACGAATCGAACCTACAACGCCAGATTATTCACGGCACAAAGGACATCGGGCGACCCAAAATCAATTCGGCCCGCGACCGCCTGCACGACATCAACCCGCACGTTCAACTAGACACCTACGAAGCCCGCCTGACCAGCGAAAACGCGCTCGCGCTCTTTCGCGACTACGACATAGTCGTAGACGGCACGGACAACTTTCCGACGCGCTATCTCGTCAACGATGCCTGTGTCTTAACGGGCAAGCCCAACGTCTACGGCTCTATTTTCCGTTTCGAGGGACAGGCATCCGTCTTCTGGGCCGAGCGCGGCGCGTGCTACCGCTGCCTGTATCCTGAACCGCCGCCGCCCGGCCTCGTGCCAAGTTGCGCCGAAGGCGGCGTGCTCGGCGTGCTGCCCGGCATCGTCGGCGCGATTCAGGCCAACGAGACCATCAAGCTCATCCTCGGAGCGGAAGGCATCCTCGTCAATCGCTTGCTGCTCTTCGACGCGTGGCGGATGCGCTTCCGCGAGTTGAAGCTGCGCAAAGACCCTGCGTGTCCCATCTGCGGCGAACGCCCGACCATCAACGCATTGATTGACTACGAAGAATTCTGCGGCCTCAAACCACCGCCCGTCGAGCAACAGCACAAACAAGAGATAGAGGAGACCACCGCCACCGAACTCAAACGACGCCTCGACCGCGGCGACGATTTACAGATTATAGACGTGCGCGAGCCGAACGAATATGAAATCGCCCGCCTTGAAGACTCGAAACTGATTCCGCTCGGCCAGGTCGTTGACCGCATGAGCGAGATTGACCCGACGCGCGAAACGGTAGTCCACTGCAAGATGGGAGGCCGCAGCGCAAAGGCCATCGAAGCGCTCAAGCACGCGGGCTACACGGGGCGCTTAATCAATCTCAAAGGCGGCATCACCGCTTGGTCGAATGAAGTTGACCAGAGCGTGCCGAAGTATTAGTAGATGAGAAACGCTGGTCAGAGATGAAGCGTTGTCCTATAGGTAAAGGTTTTTTTATCCTCACGACATGATGCTCTGATACTGCCCCGCCGATGGGTTGTAGCGCACGCGGCGGCCCGCGGAAACGTCCGGCGGTAGATGCTCAGTTTGAACCGGCACTTCGCCTTCCGCGTAAACCAAGACGGCTAATTGAGCGCCCTCTTCTGTTTCGTCCACCCTGTCAACCTCCGCCTCGTGCGCGCCCGCCAGATGATGCTTGATGAAGATTGTGGCTGCCAGCGGGCCGCGTATTTTGAGCCGCTGAAGGGCCTCGACGGCTTCCCGCAGTTTGTCCTCCTCGGCGTCGTTCAGGCTGTCCAGAATCGCCCTCACTTTGTTGAACGTAAAGTTGCTTGGCAGTTCCGGTGGTAAGATGGAAGCTTCAGTCAATAAACGCTTTGCATTATTAGTCACTTTTTTTGCATTCCTCCTGTACCCACGCCTCAGTCTGGTATAGAATCCGTCTTCTCGCTTGTGCTCTTTGAGTGGGCCGCGAAGCCTGGGTTCCCCGCGCTTTCCAGCTTTCGGTCTTCCGACCCTTAACCCTTTTTTAACCCGAGGAGAAAAATTCAATGCGTAGCCGGATTAGACTAGCAACCCTCGTGTGCCTCTTCGTCATAGCTTTCGCGGCCGCTTCGCTGACGGCTTCGGCGCAGCAGGTCAGAATCGTCCACATTGATGTCGGGCAAGGAGACGCGACCCTGATTGTCGGCCCGTCGAAGACGCTGCTCTTCGACGGCGGCCTCACAGGCTCCGGCAATGAAATCCGTGCTGTCCTAGACTCCCTCAACATCACTTCGCTCGACTATTTCGTGGCCGGACACTATCACGCAGACCACATCGGGGCCATTGACGAAGTCATCAACGGCGGCATCCCCATCAACATCGCCAGCTACGACCGTGGCGGCAGTTATACATCGCAGACTTACACGGATTATGTCAACGCTGTCGGAGCTAAACGTACCACAATCACGCTCAATCAGCAGATAGACCTCGGCGGCGGCTGCGTGCTGACCTGTATCGCCGTCAACGCCACGACCGCTCAAGGCAACGTCTCACCGACAGGCGAAAACGACCGCTCGATTGCCATGGTGCTGCGCTACGGCACGTTTGATTATCTCATCACTTCCGATTTGACCGGAGGCGGAAGCTCGACGGGAGATGTCGAGACGAAGATTGCTCCGGCGGCGGGCGACATAGACGTGCTGCACGTCGGGCATCACGGCAGCCTGACTTCGACCAACCAGAATTTACTGACCACGACCAAGCCGGAACAGGCCGTCATCAGTTGCGGCGACGGCAACAGCCACGGGCACCCGACGCAAACCATCCTAGACCGTCTGGGAAATTCGACCGGCATGGATACCATCTGGCAAACAGAGGCGGGCACGGGCGCGACGCACACGAAAGTCAAAGTGGGCGGCAACATCACTTTTCTGACTAACGGCAGCACCTACTCCGTCACGATGAGTTCGACCGGGCAGACTTTCAACTACAACACGGACGGCAATTATGGTGTTGCGCCGCCCGTGGTGATTAACGAAGTGGCTTGGGTCGGGTCAGCCGCTAATTCCTCTGACGAGTGGATTGAGCTTCATAACACGACGGGGAGCGCCATCAATCTCACAGGCTGGAAGATTGTGGACGACAACGGGGCGCAGACCTATAACCTGTCGGGAACGATAGCCGCCAACGGCTATTACCTGATTGAGCGGACTACCACTTCAACGAGTGTCACGGGCGACCTCACTATCGCGGGCATCAGCATGGCGAATACGGGCGACATCCTTGAATTGCAGAACGCCTCTGGAACGCGCGTGGATATAGTCAACTCAAGCGGCGGCGCTTGGTTTGCGGGAACCACCACGGGCTACTACTCTATGGAGCGCATCAGCGCCGGAGCGAGCGGAGATGCGCCCGCCAACTGGGCCAACAATAATGGCGTGATACGCAATGGGACCAACTCAGGCGGCGGGCTTATCAACGGAACGCCCCGCGCTAAAAACTCCGTCACGCCCTAACGTAAGTTCCAAGCGATAAACGCGCCGCTCGGCTCGGGCCAGAATGCAGCGGCGCGTTTGTCTCGGGCAGGGATAATTTCGCTCATTTAGCAGGTGCGTTTCGCCGTGCCTCTGTGGTAAGTTGCTCTTAACCGCATATCCAGAGTGAACGAGCACCTTGACTGGCAAGCAAGAGCGCGCACGCCG
>CAZEZJ010000100.1:6145-9585 GCA_964516695.1 uncultured Blastocatellaceae bacterium | reverse complement strand
TAGTTACAAAAGACGGCGAGTTGTTGACATTAGTGATTTAACAGAACAGAAAGGTGAAGACGATGAGCGAAAACGAGGCGACGGCTAAGGCCATGCAGAATGAAGAACAGGGCGAGACGGCAAAGAGTCCGACAGAGAAGCTTGAGGGCGAAACGCCGACCGGCTCTTTGATTCCCGGCGCGGAGAATCCTGACAGCCCGGAAATCAAACAGGAAAAGAGTCCTAATTCGGAATAAAACGGACAGCAGTTTCAGAATTAGGAAAGCGACGATGATGACAGCGCGGCTCATCCAACATGGATGAGCCGCGCTGTCATCGTTAATCATTCTTGCCACGCTTTAGCGCTTAGAAAGTTTTAGTTTGCCCTGGCGTCATAAACAGCACGCGTTTATCTTTCCCCAGCGCGGCGCGCACTTCCGCTAGGGTTGACATCGTCGGCAGCGAAGCGTAGTGCATCGGGATGATGAAGCTGGGCTTGAAGTATTTATTAACCGCCGTCAACGCGACCTCTGGGCTTTGCCCGTAGGCGCGGCCTCCGACGTTCAGCAGTATCATCGTCGGATGATAGAACTCCTGTATCAGGGCCATGTCACCGAAAATCCACGTGTCGCCCTGATGATAGACCGAGCGCCCGTCTGCGAATTCAAGGACGAAGCCGACGGGGCGACCGCTCGGCTCGCTGCCGTGCATCGCCGGAACGACGTATATCTTGACATCACCGATGGTAATAGTGCCGCCGACGTTGATGGTTTGAATTTGCGCTTCGGGCAATCCTTCCCTCTGAAAAAGCTGCGGCATGTTGACGCTGACGAATTTAGCGCCGCTCGCTTTGGCAATACTGATGGCATCGCCCAAGTGGTCGCCGTGAGAATGCGTCAACAAGATAGCGGTCGGCTTGTAACGCGCGAGGTCTTTAAACTCAGCGGGCGTCGCCGGATTCTCCTTCAGAAACGGGTCTATCAAGAGGCGCGTCCCGCCGGGCGAGACTATCTCAAAGGCCGCGTGTCCGAGCCACGTCACTTGAAAATCATTCTTCCCCTTGCTCTCCTGTCTCGCCTGCGCTTTTGCATTGAGCATGGAAGCTGTCGCCAGCAGAAGCGCCAGCATTATCCGTGCGGTCTGTGTTTTCATTAAAGCTCCTTTCGGCGTTTCGTCAGTCCATGCTTGCCGATGTAGTAGAGCGTCGCGGCGAGCAGGGCGAACATGAGCAGCGCCGTCAAGCGGTTTTCCGCAAACCACGCGGGCAGGAAATGAACGATGCTGAACATTTCGCCACGGCCCACGCTCTGCGGGATGGTCAGGAGCAGGCCCATGATTGTGCCGCCCGCGATGAGGCCGGAGCTATAGAGGATGCCGGGGCCGCTCTCTTCTTCGGCCAGCGTGTGTCGCTCGCGCGTCGTGCGCTTTACGAGAGCGCGCACCAGCCCGCCGCCGAAGATGGTGGCGGAAGTGGCAAGCGGTAGATACATCCCGACGGCAAACGGCAGCGCGTGAATCCCTATCACTTCCAGCAGGATGGCGATAAAGACGCCAATCAGAATCAAAGACCACGGCAGCTTTTGGGTCAGCACGCCGTGGACTAGAATCGCCATCAACTGAGCTTTCGGCGCGTCGAATTTCGAGGTCGCTCCCGTCGTCACTTCCTCAAACTTCGCCTGTCGCGCGTCGTCAACATAGAAGGTGCGCGTCGTCTCGCCTTCCTTGACAGTCGCGATGTTATAAATCCGGTCGTCAAGCCCGCGCGCGCGTCCCTCAAGCTTAACGTCCGGGCCTACGCTGAGCGGCGCCAGCGGCACATTCTCGGTCGTGATGGCTGTGCGCGCTCCGCCGACGCCGGGGTTGATGCGATAGTGAATCTCTCCGCTTGCGTCTACCAGATATTGCCCCGAAGGAATCACGGTTTTCTCGTCCAGTTCCACGTCAGACGAGAGGCGATGCACGAAGAAGGGGCCGCCCCCCAGCCCGCCGCCGCGCAAGTCGCCTTTGGCCCAGAGCTGGTCGTCCGTCTTCACCTCCGCACGGTAGGAGGGGTAATAAGTCGGCAGCAAATTTGTGTAAGCCGAATTCAGGTAGGAGAGCGTCCACGCGATGACGAGCGCCGAGGTTGTCACACCGACCATCAAGCCCCATTGCATACGCGACGGAGTGCCGCCGACCAGATACCCAGTCTTCAAATCCTGCGAGGTCGTGCCAGCGTTCGAGAGCGCGATGCAGACGACCGCGCCGACGGAGAGCGCCAGCACGCGCGAGTCTGCTCCGCCCATGCCGAGCACCAGAAAAATCAGAGAAGTCATCAGAATGGCCGCTATCGTCATTCCCGAAATCGGGTTTGACGAAGAGCCAAGCTCACCCGTGATGCGCGACGAGACCGTGGCGAAGAAGAAGCCGAAGACGAGCACGAGGACGACTGAGAGAACGTTCATCAGCACGCTGCTCTTCGGCGTGTTGGCGGCGCTTCCGGCTAGGCTGAGCCAGATAAAGATGGCGACGGCCAAGACCAGTATGCCGCCGAGCACAAACGTCATCGGCATGTCGCGTTCCGTGCGCGGAAGCTCGCCCTTCTCTTTTTTACTCCGCGCGCCAAAGCCGCCGACCGATGAAGTGAAAGCATTAAAAATCATCGGCAGGCTGCGGAAGAGGCTGATGATGCCGCCCGTCGCCACAGCGCCCGCCGCGATGTAGCGGATGTACAAGTCCTGCACTTGGCCCGCGTCCATAGCGCTGATGAGCGGCCCGCCCGCCGTCACCGGAAAAAGCTGTGTGGTGTAGCCCGCGCCGAAAAACTTGACCATCGGAATCAGCACCACAGCCGACAGCAATCCGCCGCCGACCATAATCGCCGCCACGCGCGGCCCGATGATGTAGCCGACGCCGAGCAACTCCGGCGTGATGTTGGCCGCAACGGTTGAACCCTGAAAAAAGCGCATCACGTATGCGGGCGTCTCATTCCAGAGCCGTGCGCCGCTCATCAGAAAGCGGTAAAAAGTGGCAACACCGAACCCTGCGAAAACGAGCTTCGCATCCGTCCCGCCCTTCTCGCCGACCACCAGCACTTCGGCACACGCCGTCCCCTCAGGGTAGAGCAATCGCCCGTGCTCTTTGACAATCAACGCGCGCCGAAGCGGAATCATCAGCAAGACGCCGAGCCAACCGCCAAGCAGCGCCACCATCGTCGTCCGCGAAATCTCAAGGTCGTAGCCGAGCACGAGGAGCGCCGGAATCGTGAAGGCGATTCCGGCGGCGACCGATTCTCCGGCTGAGCCTGTTGTCTGCGCGATGTTGTTTTCCAGAATCGAAGCGCGGCCGAGCGCGCGGAAGATAGAGATGGACATGACGGCGATGGGAATCGAGGCCGAGACCGTCAAGCCCACACGCAGCGCCAGGTAAACGCTCGACGCGCCGAAGATTATCCCTAAGATTGAACCGAGGATGATGGCGCG